>NZ_JAKSYR010000120.1:0-221159 GCF_022829705.1 Methylobacterium sp. E-025 | reverse complement strand
CGAGGCGATGCGGCAGGCGGTGCGCGAGATGGTGCGCCACGTCTGCGCCCGCACCGGGCTGACCCGCAACCAGGCCTACATGCTGTGCTCGCTCGCCGGAAACCTGCGCATCACCCAGACGGTCGACGGCAACAAGGGCGTCCACATGCTCATGCCCAAGACCGCCCTGTGAGCGTTGCCCGGTGCGCGCGCCGGCGCCGATCGATAAACCCGGTCAGCGCCCGGGCGCGGGCGTGGCGTCGCCGCGCGGGCGCATCATGTCGAGGAAGGCCTCCAGCACGTTGGCGTAGTCGTCCGTCCAGGGCCGCCGCGTCATGTCGGGGACGACGGGCGTCCAGCCGAGCCGCTCGGCCTCCCGCCGGATCGCCGCATCGCGCGTCGCGATCACCACCATCGCCGGAGCGCGGAAACGCCGTTCGATCGGCTCGACGATCGGGTCGATGCGCTGGAGAAGCGCGAGGCCCTGTTCCGCCGCGGCACGGGCGAGCGCCGGCCGCAGGTCGAAATGCTGGTTGGAGATGTGGAGCGCCAGCACCCCCTGCGCGTCGAGGCGGTCGCGGTAGAGTGCCAGGGCCTCGCCGGTGAGCAGGTGCATCGGGATCGCGTCCGAGGAGAACGCGTCGACGATCAGCACGCGGGCCGGCTCGGTCGCGCGGGCCAGGGTCAGGCGCGCGTCGCCCTGGACGATGCGGGCCGACGGCGCGCAGGCGGAGAGGAAGCGGAACAGGCTCGGATCGCGCGCGATCGCGACGACCACCGGATCGATCTCGTAGAATGTCCAGGCTTCCCCGGCCCGCGCCTGGCAGGCGAGGCTGCCGGCCCCGAGCCCGACCACCGAGACCCGCGGCACCGGCCCGTAGGCGCGGCGGGCGACCTCGAGGACGTCGGCGATGGCGTTGCCGGTGGCGTAGTAGGTCGTCGGCTCCGGCGGCCCGACAACCGGGCTGCCGTCGTCCTCGCGGATGCGCATGGCGCCGTGCAGGGTCGTGCCGTGCGAGAGCAGGCGGAAGCGTCCCTGCGGATCGGTCTCGATGCGGTGGACCCCGAAGAAGCTGCGGCGGCTCTCGATGTCCTGGATCGTCAGATGCGGCATCGCCAGCACCAGCCCGCAGAACAGGGCGGCAAAGCCGAAGGCCGCCTGCGGCGCGCGCCAGTTCAGCAGCAGGACCGTCATCATCACGCCCGCTGCGGCGCGCGGCGCCGCGTCGGGAGCGTAGCGGACGAGGATGGCGAGCCCGACCAGCCCGGCAAGCGTCCCGACAAGGCGACGCATCGCCACGATGCCGACGGGGCGGGCGCGGACGAAGACGCCGGGACGGCAGGCGAGCGCCGCCACCAGCAGGATCGGATATTCGGCGATCGTCGCAAACAGCCGCGGCGCGATCAGGGCCGCGAACAGGCCGCCGAGCATCCCGCCGAGCGAGGTGCAGAGATAGAACTCGGTCAGCCGGCCCGGCTCGGGGCGCAGGCAGAAGACGGCGCGGTGGGCGACGAGGCCGGCGACGAAGCAGAGGCCGAGGCTGAGCGGCAGGTCGACGGCGAAGGGCAGCCGGCCGACCACGGCCGCGCCGAGGACGATCGCGGTCCCCCAAGCCTGCGCGGCGGCCAGGGGACGGTCCGGCCAGGACGCGAGCGGGCGGAAGGCGATCACGAAGGTCAGGAGGTAGAGCGCCAGCGGCAGCACCCACATCAGCGGGATGGCGGCCACATCCGTGGTGATGTGCGCCGTCACGGCGACGAGCAGGCCGGAGGGGACGGCCGACAGGCCGATCCAGGCGCCGCGCCGCGCCAGGCTCGGAGCCGCGTGCGCCGTGCCGGTCGTCCGCGCCGGCGCGACGATCCCGTGCGCGCCGCCTCGGCCGACGACCGTGAGCGCGCAGGCCGCGACCGCGGCCGCGGCCAGGGCATAGCCGGCGGACCACAGCCTGGTCTGCTCGGCGAGCCCAAGGATCGGCTCGATCGCCAGCGGATAGGCGAGCAGGGCGGAGAACGAGCCGAGATTGGAGGCGCGGTAGAGGAAGTACGGATCCTGTGCCCGATCGTTGCCGGACCGGGCGAACCACGCCTGCAGCAGCGGAGCGCTCGCCGACAGGGCGAAGAACGGCGCGCCGATCGAGGCCAGGAACAGGCCGACGAGCCAGACGGCCTCGTCGCCGCCTTGCGCCGCGGCGTCCAGCGCGACCGTGATCGGCAGGAACGCCGCCCCGCCGAGCAGCACGAGACCGTGCACCGCGACCGAGCCACGCAGCGAAAGCCAGCGCGTCGTCGCATGCGCGTAGGCGTAGCCCGCGAGCAGCAGCCCCTGGAACACCACCGTCGCGACCGACCACACCGCGGGCGTGCCGCCGAGGACGGGAAGGACGCGCTTGGTGAAGATCGGCTGCAGGACGAAGAGCAGGAACGCCGCCAGGAGCAGCGTACCTGCGAACACGAGGGTCTGGACGAGGTCGCGGCCGATCGCTGCCGTCCGGCCGGACGGGTCGACGCCGATCGGTTCGGCTTTGCTGGCGGTCATGGTTCGCAATCCCCCACCCGAGGCGGCGAGGCGCGAAGGTTAGCCGAGCGGCATTAACCGTCCCTCATCGACCGGTCACCATCTTCATGACTCAAGAGAAATAATGTGCGGGTCCGTAGCCCTGATCGGCCGTGCAGCGATGCGAGCAGCAAAAACCCGGGTCATTCCCACTCGATCGTGCCGGGCGGCTTCGAGGTGATGTCGTAGGTGACGCGGTTGATACCCTTGACCTCGTTGATGATCCGGGTCGCGACCCGGCCGAGGAAGGCCATGTCGAACGGGTAGAAGTCGGCCGTCATGCCGTCGACCGAGGTGACGGCGCGCAGCGCGCAGACGTGGTCGTAGGTGCGCCCGTCGCCCATTACGCCGACGGTCTTGACCGGCAGGATCACCGCGAAGGCCTGCCAGATCGTGTCGTAGAGGCCGGCCCGGCGGATCTCGTCAAGGTAGATCGCATCGGCCTTGCGCAGGGCCTCCAGCTTCTCCGGCGTGATCGTGCCGGGGCAGCGGATCGCGAGCCCGGGCCCCGGGAACGGATGGCGGCCGACGAAGGCGTCGGGCAGGCCGAGCTCGCGCCCGAGCACGCGGACCTCGTCCTTGAACAGCTCGCGCAGCGGCTCAACGAGCTTCATGTTCATGCGCGCCGGCAGGCCGCCGACGTTGTGGTGGCTCTTGATCGTCACCGAGGGGCCGCCGGAGAACGACACGCTCTCGATCACGTCCGGGTAGAGCGTGCCCTGGGCCAGGAACGCCGCGCCGCCGATTTTCTTCGATTCCGCGTCGAACACGTCGATGAACAGGCGGCCGATGGTCTTGCGCTTCTCCTCGGGGTCGCTGACGCCGGTGAGGGCGTCGAGGAACAGGTCCTGCGCCTGCACGTGGACGAGCGGGATGTTGTAATGGTCGCGGAACAGCCGCACGACCTCCTCGGCCTCGCCCATGCGCAGCAGCCCGTGGTCGACGAAGACGCAGGTGAGCTGATCGCCGATCGCCTCGTGCAGCAGCACGGCCGCCACCGACGAATCGACGCCGCCCGAGAGGCCGCAGATCACCTTCTCGGATCCGACCTGCTCGCGGATCTTGGCGATCGCCTCGGCGCGGTAGGCGCCCATGGTCCAGTCGCCCGAGCAGCCGGCGATGTCGCGCACGAAGTTGCGGATCAGCAGGGCACCGTGCGGCGTGTGCGCCACCTCCGGGTGGAACTGCACCGCGTAGTAGTTGCGGGCTTCGTCGGCCACCGCCGCGAAGGGGGCGTTCTTCGAGATCGCCACGGTGGTGAAGCCGTCGGGCAGCTTGGTGACCCGGTCGCCGTGGCTCATCCAGACGGGGTAATGCTCGCCGACGTGCCAGACCCCCTTGAACAGGGGGCATTCCGAGATGATCTCGATCTCGGCGCGGCCGAACTCGGCATGGTGGCCGCCCTCGACCTCACCGCCGAGCTGGGCCGCCATCGTCTGCTGGCCGTAGCAGATGCCGAAGACCGGGACGCCCGAATCGAACACCACCTGCGGGGTTCGCGGCGAGGCGTCGCTCGTGACCGATTCGGGGCCGCCCGACAGGATCACGCCCTTCGGCCGCGTCTCGGCGAAGGCCTCCGCCGCCTTGGTGAACGGCACGATCTCGCAATAGACCCCCTCCTCCCGGACGCGCCGGGCGATGAGCTGGGTCACCTGCGAGCCGAAATCGACGATCAGGATCTTGTCGTGGTCGGTGTTCATGCTTCTCGCGTTAGACGAGGCGATTGCGCCGTGCAACGCAGCCGTCGCATGCGGGCCGCGCGCGCCTGTTCACGACGCGCATGGGCACGAGATTCCCCCTAGGCGCCCGGGCGGAGGCGCGGGCGTCGCGGTGTCCATCACGTCGCCAGGAACCCGCGCACGCGAAGCCAGGCGAGGAACAGGTTCGGCCACGCCGCCACCGGCGTGCCGGGCGGCCCGAGCCCGAAACCGTGGCCGCCGCGCTCGAACAGGTGCATCTCGGCCGGGATCTTCGCCTTGCGCAGGGCGGTGAACATCAGGAGCACGTGGTCGCAGACCGCGATCGGATCGTCCATCGCCTGCGCCATGAACATCGGCGGCGTGTCGGCGCGGACCTGCACGTCGACCGAGTAGGTCCGCATCTCGACCTCGGTGACCTCGTCGCCGACGAGCACGCGGCGGGTGGAGGTGCCGTCGAAAGGCGCCTTCATGGTGATGACGGGATAGAGCAGCCCGGCGAGCGCCGGGCGGTACGGCAGGGCGTCGTGCGCGTCGACCGGCGGGTAGAGGTTCTGGTTGCCGACCGCGGTCTCGCCCATCAGGTGCCCGCCGGCCGAGAAGCCCAGCACCCCGACGCGAGCGGGATCGATGCCGAGCTCGGTCGATTGCGCCCGCACCAGCCGCACCGAGCGCTGCGCGTCCTGCCGCGGCGCATCGGGGCCGTTGTCCCAGCCCTCGCCGGGTAGCCGGTAGATCAGCAGGAACACGGTGATGCCGGCCGCCGTCAGCATCTGGCCGACGGGCACGCCCTCGTTGCCGATGTCGATGAAGCGGTAGCCGCCGCCGGCCGCGACGATCATCGCCGATCCGTTCGGCTTGTCCGGCCGGATCACCAGCAGGCAGGGGCGCTCGACCTTGGTGATGACGCCGCGCGCCGTCTCGTCGAAGCGGTAGCCGTTCGGATCGGGACCCTCGCCGCCGCCCGGCGGATCGCCCGGCCAGAGATCGATGACCTGGAGCTGCGCGCCGGGTGCCGTCCGCGGCAGGGCCGGGACCAGCTCGCCCGGCGGGTTGGGCGGGGCTTGGGCATGCGCGGCGCCCTGCCCCGCCATCGCGGCCGCGGTCGCAGCCAGGAGTGTTCTCCGGTCCAGGCCCATCGGTCTCCTGCGGTGTCTTCGGAATCGCTCGGACAACGCCGGCTGGACGGAGCGGTTGCGATCCTCAGCCGGCTCGCGCCAGGGTCGCGACGTAGAACCCGTCCGTGCCGGTTCGCGCCGGGCTCATCTGCAGCCCATGCGCGGTGAAGCGCAGCGTCTCCGCCAAGCCCGGGGCATGGGCCTCGGCGACGTCGCGTGCCGGCACGACCGCGAAGGCCCCGGCGCCGCGCGCGAGGAAGCCGGCCACCGCGTCGTCGTTCTCCGCCGGCAGGAGCGAGCAGGTGACGTAGGTGATGCGGCCGCCGGGGCGCACCAGCCGGCCGGCGCGGTCGAGCACCGTCGCCTGCTCGGCGACCCGCGCGGCGAGGCTGTTCGGGCGCAGGCGCCACTTCGCGTCGGGGTTGCGGCGCCAGGTGCCGGTGCCGGTGCAGGGCGCGTCCACCAGCACGCGGTCGGCCTGTCCGTCGAGGTCGGCGAGCACGTCCGTGCGCACCCGGCCGCCGCGGGGCGTGCGCACCTCCGCGTTCGCGCCGGAGCGCCTCAGGCGCTCGTGGATCGGCGCGAGGCGGCGCGGGTCGTCGTCGGTGGCGATCAGGCGACCGCCGTTCCCGGCCAGTGCCGCCAGCGCCAGGGTCTTGCCGCCGCCGCCGGCGCAAAGGTCGACGATCGTCTCAGCCTCGCCAGCGCCCGTCAGCATGGCGGCGAGCTGCGAGCCCTCGTCCTGGATCTCGTACCAGCCGTCGAGGAATTCCGGCTCGACATGCAGCGCCGGCCCGCGCCCGTCCGCGCCGATCGGGACGCGCAGGCCCATCGGCGCGTGCGGCGTCGGCGCGGCCGCATGGTGGGCGAGGCCCGGCATCGCCGCCGCCCGGTCGCCCTTGAGGGCGTTGACGCGGATGTCGAGGGGCGCACGCCGGGCGAGCGCCTTCAGCTCCGGCAGGAGATCGGCGCCGAGGATCGCCTCCAGCTGCGGCAGCACCCATTCGGGGACGTCGCCCGCGACGTGTGGCGGCGCGTCGGCGAGGTTTCCCTCGGCCAGGCGCCGTGCCTCGTCGTCGTTGAGCTTCTCCGGCGCGAAACCCTCGCCGCTGAACAACGCCGCGATCGAGGGGGCGGCGAGACCCTGCTGCAGCCGCAGCGACCCGAGCAGCACCGCGCGCGGGCCGTCGTCGCCCATGATCCAGGCGGCCGAGGACCGCCGCCGCAGGGCGTCGTAGACGAGGCTGGCGATGCCGCCGCGGTCGCCCGATCCGGCGAAGCGGTGGCTCAGGCCCCAATCCTTGAGGGCGTCGGCGGCCGGTCGGCGACGACCGGCGATGTCGGCGAGCACCTCGATGGCGGCGGCGCAGCGGGCGGCTGGAGTCAGGACGGTCTCCTTTGGCGGATGAAGGCGTGTCGCGAGCGCGATAGACCCGCAGCGCCCCGCCTGTCGAAGGAAATCCGCGCGGCCACGATACGGCCACGCTTAACCCGCTCCGCGGACACGATACGGCCGAGCTTCCGGCACGATCGAGCGTCAGACCTGCAGGCTCCGACGGAACCCGCCGTCGCGAAGGCCGGAAGAACCCATGTCGCCCGTGATCCACCTCAGCCTCGCCGGCATCCTGATGCTGGCGGTCGCCGCCTGCTCCACCGCACCGGCCGCTCCCGACCTGACGCCGCCGCCGAGGCGCCCGCTCGATGCCAAGACGCAGCTCGAATACGGCAACCCGCCCCCGCCTCCCGGCCCGCGCTACTGAAGGATCTCCGGACCTCGGCCCGCGCGGGCCGAGATCTCAGGCCGCCTGTTCGCGGGCGCGGCGGCCCTCATAGGTCTTGAGGCCGGTGAAGACCCGCTCGAGATGCGGCAGCGCGGTGTCCGGCGTGGCCGAGCGCCCGCGGGCGATCAGGTCGCCGACGACATGGTCGGCCTCGATCCGGCCCCTGCCCTCGATGTCGCGCAGCATCGAGGCGGTGAGCGGCGAGCCTTCCGTGGTCAGCGTGGTCCGGGCCTGGGCCGCCACCTTCTCGCGCGGCGCGAATCCGTTCGACGCGGCGATGGCGAGGCATTCGTCGTGCAGGCCGGCGATGAAGTCGCGGCCGCCCTCGGCCCCGACGATGTCGCCGACGGTGCCGCGCATCAGGGTGGTCGCGCCGGCCAGCGTGGCGAGGAACACCCACTTCTCCCACATCTCCAGCACTATCCTGTCGGACAGGCGCGGCTGGAACTTCACGTCCCGCATCAGCGTCTCGATCGCATCGCAGCGCTCGGATCGGAAGCCGTCGCGCTCGCCGAAGGTCAGCGTGCAGAAGTCGCTCATGTGGCGGATTGCGCCCTCAGGCCCCAGCGTCGCCGCGATGGCGCAGGAGCCGCCGAGCACGCGGGCCGCGCCGAAGCGCGCGTCCAGCGCGTCGAGATGCGCCATCCCGTTGAGGATCGGCAGGATGGCGGTGCCGTCCCCCACCGCCGGCGCGAGGTCGTCGAGGGCGCCGGCGAGGTCGTAGGCCTTGCACGAGAGCAGGACGAGGTCGAAGCCGCCGGCCGCGGGCAGCGCGGCCGCCGTGACGGTCTTGGGCTCGGCGAGATGCAGGTCGCCGAGCTTGCTTTCCACGACGAGCCCGTTCACCGCGAGCTTGTCCGCCCGCGCCGGGCGGACGAGGAAGGTCACGTCGCGCCCGGCCTCCGCGAGCCGCGCCCCGTAATAGCCGCCGGTCGCCCCGGCCCCGACCACCAGCACCCGCATCGTCGCTCTCCGAAACACCGTTTCCCGCCGGACCCGCCCGTGACGCCGCCCCGCCTCAGGTGCGCGAGGGGTAGTTCGGGCTCTCGCGGGTGATCGTCACGTCGTGGACGTGGCTCTCGCGCAGGCCGGCATTGGTGATGCGGATGAACTGCGCGCGCTCCTGGAACTCCGGCACGCTCGGGGCGCCGACATAGCCCATGGCGGCGCGCAGGCCGCCGGCGAGCTGGTGCAGGACGGCCGCCACGGGGCCCTTGTACGGCACCTGCCCCTCGATGCCCTCGGGCACGAGCTTGTGGGTGTCGTTGACCTCGGCCTGGAAGTAGCGGTCGGCCGAGCCGCGGGCCATCGCGCCGACCGAGCCCATGCCGCGGTAGCTCTTGTAGGAGCGGCCCTGGTACAGGAACACCTCGCCGGGGGCCTCGTCCGTGCCGGCGAGCAGCGAGCCGAGCATCGCCACCGAGGCGCCGGCGGCGATCGCCTTGGCGAGGTCGCCGGAATACTTGATGCCGCCGTCGGCGATCACCGGGATGCCGGCGTCGTGGGCGGCCTCGACCGCCTCCATGATCGCGGTGAGCTGCGGAACGCCGACGCCGGCGACGATGCGGGTGGTGCAGATCGAGCCCGGCCCGATGCCGACCTTCACCGCGTCCGCGCCCGCGTCGATCAGCGCCTGCGTGCCCTCGCGGGTCGCGACGTTGCCGGCGATGACCTGCACGGCGTTGGAGAGCTGCTTCACCCGGCGCACGCTGTCGAGCACCTTGATCGAGTGGCCGTGCGCGGTGTCGACCACGATCACGTCGCAGCCGGCATCGATCAGGCGCTCGGCCCGCTCGAAGCCCTGGTCGCCGGTGGTGGTGGCCGCCGCGACCCGCAGCCGGCCCTGCTCGTCCTTGACCGCCTTCGGGTAGGTGACCTGCTTCTCGATGTCCTTGACCGTGATCAGGCCGATGCAGCGGAAGTGGTCGTCGACCACGAGCAGCTTCTCGATCCGGAACTGGTGCAGGAGGTGCTTGGCCTCGTCCTGCGTCACGCCCTCGCGCACCGTGATCAGCCGGTCGCGGGTCATCAGCTCGGAGACGGGCTGGGCCGGATGCGTCGCGAAGCGCACGTCGCGGTTGGTGAGGATGCCGACGAGCTTGCCGCGCGAGCCGTTCGGGCCGCGCTCGACCACCGGGATGCCGGAGATGCGGTTGGCCTTCATCACCTCGAAGGCGTCGGCCAGTGTCTCGTCGGGATGGATGGTGATCGGGTTGAGCACCATGCCCGACTCGTACTTCTTGACGAGGCGGACCTGCTCGGCCTGCTCCGCCGGCTCGAGGTTGCGGTGGATGACGCCGAGGCCGCCGTTCTGGGCCATGGCGATCGCCATCGGCGCCTCGGTGACGGTGTCCATCGCCGAGGCGACGATCGGCAGGTTCAGGCTGATGGTGCGCGTCAGCTGCGTCGCCACGTTGACCTCGGTCGGCATCACCGACGAGGCGGCCGGACGCAGGAGGACGTCGTCGAAGGTCAGGCCCTCGATGATCGAAGCGGAGCTGATACGGGCCATGAGCCAACGGTCCTGAAGGGCTGCCGGGCCGACGCGAGGTCGGGTTCGGCATGGAGCGGGTTGGCACGGGCCAGTATCATGCGGTGGGGTGCCCGCAAAGGCGGCAACCCGGCGCGGCACGGGATAAACCCCGCGTGGGCCGGTTGCGTTCGCCGCATGGCGCCCGCGACCGCCCTCCCCGCCTCAGCGGACGCGCGGCCCCTTGTCGGAATAGTCCGGCGGCAGGCCGATGTAGTCGGTGAGGATCCCATCGAGGCCGGGCGCCCGGCCGAACGCCTCGCAATCGGGGTCGAGGGGCGCCTCGCCGAGCGTGGTCACCCGGATGCGGTTCCAGTTCGGCAGGGTCAGCGGCGCCTTGAACGGGTCCTCGCCGGTGGCGAGGTAGAACCCGAAATCCTGGCCGAAATCGCCGGCGAGATCGTAGGCGTCGCTGATGTGCGAGTAGCGCGGCTGGCTCGTGAACGAGTTGGCCGCTCCGCCCCAGACCATCGCCGCCCGCTGCTCGTGGCGGCGGTCGAGCGCCTCGGCCTCGACGGTGAGGCTTCCGAGCCCGATCGGCACCCGCGGGATCGGGATGCGCCCGAGGCCCTCGGCGAAGCCGATGCCGACCTGGCCGGCGACGGTGACGGCGGCGGAGGTGCCGATGGTGGCGCCGGCGCCGATCAGGTCGGTCGGGTCGACGCGGGTCACCTGGGCGCGCACGGTCAGGTCGGCGTTGCGGCTCGACACCACGTCGTAGCGCAGCGACAGCTCGTAGCAGAGCGCGCGGTCGGCGTTGTTGGCGACCAGCCGGCGCTCCGCCTCGCTGATGCCGACCGCACCGGAGACGTTGGCCGGGAACTGCGTCGGGATGATCCGGACGGTCCTGGTCCGGGCGAGCGCGTCGGCGTCGGCGTAGAGGCGCGCCGTGGTCGAGGCCTCGGTGCTGGCCCGGAGCCGGTCGTAGCGGCTGAGCGAGCCGACATCGTTGAGGAGCACGGTGCCGCAGGCGCCGAGGACGAACATCACCGCGGACGCGGCGACGAGCCGCGGCAGCGATTGGGGCAGTGTCGACGGACGAAGCATCCTGTCACTTTCGCGGGTGTCGCCGCGTCGTCCCGGGCGCCGCCGCCGAGGAGCGGGGCGCCGTGCGGGGACACGACATCGTTACCGTAAAGCTTAATGCCGATCCGGCCTGCTCGGAAGGGTAGCGGCGCGGTTCAGCCATGTTCGGAAACAAAGCGTGGCCGATCCGCCACGGATCGACCGGGCGCACATCCCGTGTCAAGCGCTGCGTCGCACGCCCGGCCTTCGCCACGATGCCGGGTGCCCCGAACGCTTGCCCGGCCCGATGCGCGCATCCCAGATCGTCCCCCTCGTCGTCGCCACCGCCCTGTTCATGGAGAACACCGACTCGACGGTGATCGCCACGGCGCTGCCGACCATCGCTCAGAGCCTCGGCGAGGATCCGATCGCCCTGAAGCTCGCACTGACCGCCTACCTCGTCAGCCTGGCGATCTTCATCCCCATCAGCGGCTGGATGGCCGACCGCTACGGATCGCGCACGGTGTTCCGCGCGGCGATCGCGGTGTTCATGGCGGGCTCCGTCGCCTGCGCCGTCTCGAGCGGGCTCGCCGGCTTCGTCGGCGCCCGGTTCCTGCAGGGCTTGGGGGGCGCGATGATGGTGCCCGTCGGCCGCCTGGTGATCCTGCGCAGCGTGCCGAAGGCCGAGCTCGTCTCGGCGCTGGCCTACCTGACGATCCCGGCGCTGATCGGCCCGATCATGGGGCCGCCGCTCGGCGGCCTGATCACCACCTATCTCGACTGGCGCTGGATCTTCTTCATCAACATTCCGATCGGCATCGTCGGGATCGTGCTCGCGACCCTGTTCTTCGAGGACGTGCGCGAGCCCGAGCGCCCGCCGCTCGATCTCGTCGGCTTCGCCATGCTCGGGCCGGGGCTCGCCGCGCTGATGCTGGGGCTGGCCTCGACCGGCCGCCACCTGCTGCCGGCCTGGATGTCCTGGGCGAGCCTCGGCGGCGGCGCGGTGCTGCTCGCGCTCTACCTCCGGCACTCGCGGCGGATGGCGCAGCCGATCCTGCGCCTCGACCTCATGCGTCATCCGACCTTCCGCATCGCGGTGGTCGGCGGCAGCCTGTTCCGCATCGGCACCGGCGCGATCCCGTTCCTGCTGCCGCTGATGCTCCAGGTCGGCTTCGGGCTCGATCCGCTGCAATCGGGGCTGATCACCTTCGCCGCGGCGGCCGGCGCGATGTTCGTGAAGACGATCGGCCCGCGGATCCTGCGCCGCTACGGCTTCCGTCCGGTGATGGTGGCGAACGCCGTCCTCGCCGCGCTCTTCCTCGCGGTGAACGGCCTCTACACCGCCGACACCCCGCATTGGCTGATGCTCGGGATCCTGTTTCTCGGCGGCTGCCTGCGCTCGATCCAGTTCACCTGCGTGAACGCCATCGCCTACGCCGACCTCGAGAAGTCCGAGATGAGCGCGGGCACGAGCCTCGCCAGCGTCGCCCAGCAGATCTCCTTGAGCCTCGGCGTGACGCTCGGCGCCCTGGCGCTCGAAGGCGCCGCCGAATGGCATGGCCGCAGCGCGATCATGGCGGCGGATTTCGGCCCGGCCTTCTTCGCCGTCGCGCTGATCTCGGCGGTCTCGGTCTTCGCCTTCCGCCAGCTCGCGCCGGATGCCGGCGCCGAGGTCTCGGGCCGGATGATCGCGCGTGCCGCGCCCGCCGCCGCACCAGGCCGGCCATAGGTGCAGGCTCCCCTCCCACGGTCCGCTCGCGGAGGCTGCGCGTGAACGTCTCGATCCTGCAACCGCTGATCGTTCAGATCGGGCTGATCGTGGCGCTCTACGTCTGGCTGTCCGTGGCGCGCCTGCGCGCCGTGAGCCGCGGCGAGGTCGCGTACGACGCCTTCGTCCTCGGTCGCGACGAGCCGCGGCCGATCGCGCGGATCACCCGCAACCTCGCCAACCAGTTCGAGCTGCCGGTGCTGATGGTCGGCTGCGTCGCGCTTCTGGCGGCTTTCGGCGAGGTCGGGCGGTTCGACCTCGCCTGCGCCTGGCTGTTCGTCGCCGGCCGGGTCGTGCACACGGCGGTGCAGACCCTGACCGACGACGTGAAGCTGCGCGGACGCGTCTTCGGGATCAATTTCGTGGCGTTCCTCGGGATCGCCGGGCATCTCGGCCTGATCGCCCTGGGGTCGCGGTAGGCCGCTCGGAGCGCATGCTCCGGCGCGGCCGCCTCAGGCGGCCTTGGCCCGGCGCGGCCGGTTTGCGTTGGCGCTCGCCTTCGGGGCGCCCTTGGCGGCGGGCTTCGCTGCGGGCTTCGCCGCCGGGCGGCCGGTCGCGCCGGCGCGCCAGCCCTGCCAGCTCCAGGCGCCGGGTCCGGCGAGCGCGTAGATCAGGAAGCCGCCGGCGAGCCCGAGGTCGGCGAGCAGCAGCGTGCGCTCGGCCGCGGCCGCCGGGCCGGAGAACTGCCAGAAGGCGTGGAGCAGCATCGCCGTGAGGCCGGCGAACCCGGCGAGCGCGACGCCGGTGATCCGCGGCAGCACGCCGACGATCAGCGCGAGCGGCCCGAACACCTGCACGACGACGGCGAGCGTCGCCACCGCGTTCGGGGCCGGCACGCCGGCGCCGGCCAGCGTCAGCGCGAAACCGGAGACGTTGAGGGCGCGGGCGATGCCGGTCGGCAGCAGCGCGGCCGCCAGCAGAAGGCGCGCGGCGAGAAGCAGTCCGTCCTGGGCTCGGGCGATCACGCGTGGTCTCCGGTGGTCTGAGGCGAGGACGGCATCGTCGTCCGCACCGCTGAAGACCGGGTTAAGTCGCCCCCGCGCTCAACCGGAAACGCCGCCGCGGAACAGGCGTCCGCGCTCGGTCCACGCCACCACGAGGAGCGCGGCCGCGCCGAGCCCGGCATAGCCGAAGGCGATCGGCAGGGTCGTGCCGTCGAAGCACTGGCCGATCGCGAAGCCGCAGAGCGCGCCGAGGATCGTCGTGTAGAACCCGAGGAACGAGGAGGCCGTGCCGGCGATCGCGCCGAGCGGCTGCAGGGCGAGCGCGTTGAAGTTCGGCATCGCGAAGCTGATCAGGAACTGGTTGCCGGCGAGCACCGCGAGGAACAGCGCCAGCGGCGGGTGCCCGCCATAGGCGAGCCCGATCGCGACCTGCCCGAGCGCCACCGCGACGAAGGCCGTCAGCCCCGCATGCGACAGCGCCCGCATCCCGAGGCGGCCCACCACCCGGGCGTTGACCAGGGTCGCCGCGCCCATGGCGCCCGCGACCAGCCCGAAGGCCAGGGGGAACAGCGCGCCGAGGTGGTAGAGCCCGGTGTCGAACACCTGCTGGGCCGAGCCGACATAGCCCATGATGCAGCCGGTGAGCAGGCCGAGGGCGGTGGCGTAGCCGATCGCGACGCGACAGCCGAGCGTGGTCCGCAGGGCCTGCCCCGTCGCGGCGAAGGAGAGCGGCCGGCGGTATTCCGGATGCAGCGTCTCGGGCATGCGCGCTAGGAACCAGAGCGCGAGCAGCCCCGCGAGCGCGAGCATCGAGACGAAGACGTAGGTCCAGGAGCCGAGCGCGAGCATCGCCCCGCCGATCGCCGGCGCGATCATCGGCACGATCAGGAACACCATCATGGTGAAGGACATCACGCTCGCCATCTCGCGCCCGGCGAAGCGGTCGCGCACGATCGCGGTCGAGAGCACCCGGCCGCCGGCCGCGCCGAGCCCCTGGATCACGCGGGCGGCGAGCAGCCATCCGAACGACGGCGCGACCATCGCGAGCAGGGTTCCGGCGACGTAGACCAGCAGGCTGCCGATCAGCACGGGACGTCGCCCGAGGGCGTCCGAGACCGGGCCGTAGACGATCTGGGCCGAGCCGAAGCCGATCATGTAGACGTAGATCAGCCACTGCAGGTGGTTCGGGTCGACGACGCCGAAACGGGCCTGGATCGCTGGAAAGGCCGGCAGCAGGTTGTCGATCGAGATCGCGGTGACCGCCATCATCAGCGCGACGATCGCCACGAACTCGACGAAGCCCGGCCCGGTCCAGGGACGCGCGCGCGGGATCGCCTGGCCTTCGGGCGGATGGGGCCGGATCGGTGCTGTCACGGGAACGCCCTTGGCGGCGCGGGAACACCTCCGACGGGAAGGGCCGCACGGGCCGCCTCATCGGGGCGGTTCGCGGCGGGGATGTGGCCGGCGCATGCACGGGACGCCGAGGAGATCCCCCGCCGGCTGCTGGAACGGAAACGGCCTAGCTTCGTTGCATCGCCAACACTCGCTGCATACCCGGAGTTCCCGTGTCGACGCTCGTCCGCATCCTTCTTGCGATCTTCCTGCCGCCGATCGCCGTGCTCGTGACCAACGGCATCGGCCTGCAGTTCCTCCTCAACATCGTCCTGACGCTGATGTTCGGCCTGCCCGGCATGATCCACGCGCTCTGGCTGATGAACCGCGACCGCCCTCTGCTCTGAGCGGCATCGCCGAAACGAAGACAGCCGCCGGTCGCGCGACCGGCGGCTGTCTTCGTTCGACCGAGCGCGTCGCGATCGGTCAGGGCTTCTCGGGCTTGTCCGTCCGAAGCGCGGTCGTCGTCACCTTGCGCACCGGGCGCGGCGCGGCGTGAGCCACCTTGACGGTCTGCGCGGCGACCTTCACCGGCTCGGCAACGACCGCGTCCGCCGTCGGCGTCGCAGGTGTCGGCGTCGCGTCCTTGTCGAAGACCTTGCCGAGCAGCGTCCGGTAGGTGCCCGGATCGTCGTCAGCGCCGGCGACCGTGATTCGCGCCGGCTTGGCCTTCGCGGCTTCCTTGACCCCATCGTCGCTGGGGTCGGGCTGCTTGGCCATCAGCGTCCGCGTGGCGGGCTTCGCCGCATCGGGCTTGGCCGTGCCGGGCTTGCCCGCATCCGCCTTGCCGCCCTTGGCGAGGGCTGACGCTGCGGCCTTGGTCGGGATCGGCGCCTCGGGCGCGGCGGCGAGCATCACCGGACGGCCCTTGGCGTCGACCTCGATCTCGCGCGGGCCGGAAGCCAGGCTCTCCGGCCGGCTGACGTCGCCGAGGTTGTGTCGGCCGTAATCCTTGGCGCTGTAGGGCAGCTCAGTCTCGGTGCCGCCGAGGTTGGCGAAGGCGGTGGTCTGCTCGGCGCGGAACACCGGGTTGCCGCCGCCGTCGTCGTAGACCACCCGCGTCGCCGGCGTGCCCTTGGCGACGAGCTCGGCGATCTCCTGGTTGTCGTGGGTGCGCTTCTCGGCGACGAGCGGATCGACCTTCGGCGTGCACGAGCCGGCGGCGGCATCCGCGCCGCCGAATACGTACTTGGTGCCGCACACCCCGACCTTCGGCTCGTCGCGCAGGGCTTCGAAATAGTCGGCGCCTTCCTTGAGGTTGCGCCAGAACGGGGCGTTCGGGTCGTTCCGGTACTTGGCCATGTTTTGCGCCGTCATCCGGAACGGATACGACTGGAACTGGAACGCGCGCTGGCCGCCGGCGAAGGCCTCGCGCGCGACCGCGTAGATCTCCGACATCGACGCGTCGGTCATCGCGAAGCACCCGGCCGACGAGCAGGTGCCGTGGACCATCAGGTAGTTGCCGGTGCTGCCGTTCGCCCGGTCGTAGGCGTTCGGGAAACCGGTGTCGAAGGAAAGGTAGTAGGACGAGTTCGGGTTCATCTGGCCCGGGGTGATCGTGTAGAATCCCTCCGGCGCCTGGCGATCGCCCTGCTTGCGCTTGGGCCCGAGCTGGCCCGACCAACGGCAGATCGGGTAGATCTTCAGGAGCGCGTAGCGACCGTCGGTCCCGCGCTTCCACACCTCCATCTCCGCTTCCTTCTTGTAGGCGCGGATCAGGATCGGGTCGCTCTGCTGCATCCCCTTGGTCTGCATCAGGGACAGGGTCTGGGGCGGGATCGGCGTGAGCGAGCGCGTCGAGGCGCCGTTGATCATCCCGTCCTGGCAGCCGCCGAGGGACAGGGCGGCCGCGACGGCCACGGGCGCGATCAGGCGGGACGCTCTGTGAAGACTTGCAACGGCGAACCGGCGCACAGCCATGGGGGAACCTCGTCCTCGAACACACCGCGCGCGGGCCTTGTCGGCAGCCGTCGTGCGTCACTCCCCCACTCTCTAGCTTTGGTATGCTTACGCCTCCGTTACCGCAAGGATCGGCCCCCCGCTGGCCTCGGCGCAACCGGTCCCGATGTGGATCACGGGGACGGGCGCAGGGTGCGCCGCGACTCCGCCGCGATCAGGTCGACGAGGAACGCGTCGTCGACCGGGTCGGCCAGGCGCAAACCGACTGATGCGGAAGGGGTTTCCACCGTCAGCCAGCGTAGGTCGGGGCGCGTCGGCTCGGCCGCCACGACGCCCCTCGCGGGGCTTCCCGGCACGTGCTGCAGAAAGGTTAAATGGTTCCCCGATCCCTGCTGTGCCAAAACGTCACAGATGCCGTAGGCGACCTCGGGCGGCGTGTGGAGGTGGGTCAACAGCCAGAATCGGTTCTCGGCGACGGGGTTCGACAGGGCGATCCGCAGGCGGCGGACCCCTTCGGCGAGGAAGCGGTAGTCGGCCTCGTCCGAGGCCGGGTCGTGGTGGTTGAAGACGCATGCGAGCCCGTAGCGGTCGCGATACAGCCGGTGGCGCCCGCGCCAGATGCCCTCGCCCTGCCGCTCGTCCAGGGGGATGGTCTCGAGCTGCGATCGATCCAGGAGCGCGTCGAAGTCGTCGGCGAGGCAGTCGCGAACCATCCCCGGCATGGTGAAGATCCAGTCGAACGGCCCCGACCAGGTACGCAACCCGAGCGTCTTCAGCACGTGCGCCATCTGGCAATGGGCGCCCAGGGAGACGTGGTTGACCGGGCCGGGCTCGCGCTCGCTGCCGAGCAGGCCGCCGAGCCTGCGTCCGAGCCCGCGCAGGAAGCCGGTGCCGTAGGGGCCGCCGGGTTCCGGCCGGCTCACAGGCGCCGGCCGATCTCGAGGAACTTGCGGGCGCGGCGGTCGCGGATCTCGTCGGGCGCCACGCCGTCGAACTCGGCCAGCGCGCCGGCCAGGGCGTCGCCCGCCGCGGCGATGGCGCCGGCGCGGTCGCGGTGGGCGCCGCCGGTCGCCTCGGGGACGATGGTGTCGATGATGCCGAGCCGCATCAGGTCCTGCGCGGTGATCTTCATGGCGGTGGCGGCGTCGGGCGCACGGCCCTGGTCGCGCCACAGGATCGAGGCGGCGCCCTCGGGCGAGATCACGCCGTAGATCGCGTGCTCCATCATCAGGACGCGGTTGGCGGTGGCGAGCGCGATGGCGCCGCCCGACCCGCCCTCCCCGATCACCAGCGCGACGTTCGCCACGCCGAGGCCGAGGCAGGCCTCCGTCGAGCGGGCGATGGCCTCGGCTTGGCCGCGCTCCTCGGCCTCGATGCCGGGGAAGGCGCCGGCGGTGTCGACGAAGGCCAGAACCGGCAGCCCGAAGCGGTCGGCGAGCTCCATCAGGCGCACCGCCTTGCGGTAGCCTTCCGGGCGGGCCATCCCGAAATTGTGCCGCAGGCGCGTCTCGGTGGTCGCGCCCTTCTCCTGGCCGAGCACGCAGACCGGCCGGCCGCGGAAGCGCCCCATGCCGCCGACGATCGCCGCGTCCTCGCCGAAGCCGCGGTCGCCGGCCATCGGCGTGAAATCCTCGATCAGCCCGGTGCAGTAGTCGACGAAGTGCGGCCGCTGCGGATGCCGGGCGACCTGGGTCTTCTGCCAGGGGGTGAGGTTGGCGTAGATCTCGGCCAACGCCTGCGCCGCCTTCGCTTCCAGCCGCCCGACCTCCTCGCTGATCGCGACGGCGCCGTCGCGGGCGCCGACGGCGCGGAGTTCCTCGAGCTTCGCCTCAAGCTCGGCCACGGGCTTCTCGAAATCGAGGTAGGAGCGCATCGCCGCCATCGTCGTCACAGTACTCCCATCCGAAGGCCGGTGCGGCTGCGGCGCTGGTGCCGAAGGCCCCGGCCGCGAACGGCGCAGGGTGTTGGCGAAGCGCGGACGGGTGTCAACCGGCGGACCTTCGCCGCAGGGATGCGCGTCCGTTCCAAGCGTGCGCGCCGGATCCGGCGACGATCGGACGGGTCAGGCCGCCTGCGCCTCGACGCGGTTCCGCCCCAGCGCCTTGGCGCGGTAGAGCGCGAGGTCGGCGCGCTTCAGCATCTCGCCGGGGCCGACATCCTCGGGCTGACGGGTCGCCACGCCGATCGACACGGTGACAGGGACGCTGCGGGTGTCCCGATGGATCGAGAACGGCATGCCCTCGATCCGCTCGCGGATGCGCTCGGCGATGGCGTGGGCCTCGGCGAGGCCGGCGTCGGGCAGGATGATGACCACCTCCTCGCCGCCGTAGCGGGCGACGATGTCGATGGTGCGGGTGTGCAGGCGGACGCGGTCGGCGAAGGTGCGCAGCACCTCGTCGCCGGCTTCGTGGCCGTGGGTGTCGTTGATCGCCTTGAAGTGATCGATGTCGAGGATCAGCCCGGCGACCGGGCGCTCGCGCAGCCGCGGATCGGAGAACAGGCCGGCGAGGTGGTTGTCGAGGTAGCGCCGGTTGTGCAGTCCGGTGAGCCCGTCGGTGACGGCCATCTCCATCGACGCCTGCACTGCGCTGCGCAGAACCTCGGAGAATCGCTTGCGGCGGATCTGGGTGCGAACCCGCGCGACCAGCTCGTTGCGGTCGATCGGGCGGAGCAGGTAGTCGTGGACACCGAAATCGAGGCCGCGCACGATGCGGGCGCGGTCATGCGCCTCGGCGAGCATGATCAGCGGCACCTGCCGGGTCCGCTCCAGGTTGCGCAGCTGGCTGCACAGGCGCAGCCCGTCGAAGCCCTCGAGGTCGAGGCTGACCAGGACGAGGTCGAAGCCGCCCTCGGCCGCCACGTGGATCGCCGCCTGCGGATCGGTCTCGAGCGTGACCGCGTGGAACTGGCCGAGCGCCGCCGCCATCCGCTCGGCCGAGCCGCGCCGATCCTCGACCAGCAGCAGGCTGGCGTTGAGGCCGGTCTCGGCGGTGGCGAGCGCCAGCGGGTCGCCCATGCCGAACTCGCGCGAGGCGAGCGCGCGGCTGCGCAGCTCGTCGGTCACGGCCTTCAGGCGCACGAGGCTGCGGACGCGGCTGAACAGCGCGGTGTCGTCGATCGGCTTGGTCAGGAAATCGTCGGCGCCGGCGTCGAGGCCCTTCAGGCGGTCCGAGGGTTGGTCGAGGGCCGTGACCATCACCACCGGCAGGTGCGCGGTGAGCGGGTTGTTCTTGAGGATGCGGCAGACCTCGAACCCGTCCATGCCGGGCATCATCACGTCGAGGAGGACGAGGTCGCACAGGCCCTTCTCGCAGATCGCGATCGCGTCCGGGCCGTTCATGGCCGCGACGGTGTCGAAGTATTCCAGCGCGAGCTTCGTTTCGAGAAGCTTCACGTTCGGGAAGAGGTCGTCGACGATCAGGACGCGGGCCGACATCGTTCCTCGCACAAGGTTTCAGCGGGCGATCGCAGGCGCCGTCGAGGGCTCGATCCGGACCCTACTTGTCGGCAAGATACGTGCGAACCGTTGCCAAAAACTTCGCGACGGAGATCGGTTTGGACAAATATGCCTCGCAACCGCCCTCGAGAATGCGTTCCTCGTCACCCTTCATGGCGAAGGCGGTGATGGCGACGACGGGAATGTGCTTGAGGTCGTCGTCCTCCTTGAGCCACTTGGTCACCTCGAGCCCCGAAACCTCGGGAAGCTGGATGTCCATCAGGATCAGGTCGGGATGGTGGGCACGCGCGAGCTCGATCGCCTCGATGCCGTTGGCCGTCTTGAGGGTCGCGTAACCGTGGGCCTCCAACAAGTCGTTGAAGAGCTTCATGTTCAGTTCGTTGTCCTCGACGATCAACACCGTTTTCGTCATCACGCTCGATCCCGGTGCCGCCGCGCGTCCTTTACGGGACGTTACCCGACCTCACGCCTTTGTAAGCGACAGATGTTGATGAATCGCAAATCACTTCAAGACGATGGGTCGACGCGAGCCACCGCCGCCGACCACAACCTTGCCGTCGACGTGCTCGGCTGGATGGTCGCCGACGAGGACCGCCTGTTCCCGTTCCTCAACGCGACCGGGCTGTCGCCCGAGGACGTCCGCGCGTCGCTGTCCGACCCGGCCTTCCTCGTCGGCGTGCTCGACCACGTCATGGGCGACGAGCCGGTGCTGCTCGCCTGCGCGCAGGGGCTCGACATCAAGCCCGAGCGCATCGCGGCGGCGTGGCGACGGCTCTCGCCGCAACAATCCGACGAGTTCTAAAGGGCCGCGTGCCGGCTACGGGGCGCACGGCTTGTCCGGCGCCTTGTCGAGCTCGAGGCGGGTCATGTCGCCGAGGATCGCGAAGTCGCCGTAGTCGAGCTTGAGCGCGCCGCTGACCCCGTTCTCGTAGAGGTCGAAGGTGAGGGTGTAGATCGGCGTGCGCTCGCCCTCCCCTTGCGTGAAGTAGCTTAGCGTCACCGGCCAGTGCGGCACGGCGGCCATCGCACCCTCGTGCAGCGGCTTGTCGCGGTCCGACGCGGCGGCGTTCGCCGGCGCCGACGCACGGCGGCCGATCACGGCCAGGGTGTCGTAGACCTTGCGGCCGTCGTCCGACCCGTCGAACACCTTGGCCGACATCGTGGTCTCGCCGGCCCGCGCGGCCTGGACGAGGCGGCGCATGTGCAGGCTCGGGAACAGCACCGGGCCGGCGGCGGTGAACTGGTCCTTCTTCGGCTCCTTGAGCCGGACCTTGAACGCGTCGCCGCTCGCATCCGCGGTGCCGTCGACGGCCGGGCTCGGCTGTCCGTTCAGCACCGTCACCGTGCGGAAGCGGAAATCGCGGGCCTCGCCGCCCTCGAAGGTGGTGTTGCGCAGGTCCGAGGTCCGGCTGCCGCTTTCGCCGGATTCGAGCACCGTCACCTGGCGGGTCTGCATGGTGTAGCCGCGGCAGGCGTCGCCCTTGAACTCGATCACAATGCGCCCGCGCGCGCTCTCGACCGCCCGGGTCCCGCCGGTGGAGGCGAGCGACAGGTCGTAGACCGCCTTGTGGTTGGCGAGGATCACCGGCTCGGGCTTTCCGGGCTTCGGATCCTCGGGCTTTGCCGCCTCGGGCGCCGGCTTGGCCGAGGCGTCGGGCGTGGCCGGTGCCGCATGGGCCATGCCGCCGAAGCAGGCCGCGCCGGCGAGGAACGCGGCGACGAGGGCGGTGGCGTGGCGTGGCATCGTGGAAGCTCCCGAGGCGGTGACGGCCGAAGTTGAGGCGCAGGCTGCAGGTAGTGGGTGCCGGGCCCGGAGCAATGCCGGGCGCCGGATCAGCGGTAGCCGGCCGCCTGCAGCTCGAACAGCTCGGCGTAGCGTCCGCCGAGGGCGACGAGCGCGTCGTGCGTACCGGCTTCGAGCACCTTTCCGTCCTCCAGCACCAGGATGCGATCGGCCATCCGAACGGTGGAGAAGCGGTGCGAGATCAGCACCGCGGCCCGCCCGGCGCTGAGGTCGCGGAAGCGGCGGAACACGTCGTACTCGGCGCGCGCGTCGAGCGCGGCCGTCGGCTCGTCGAGGATCAGGATCTCGGCGTCGCGCATGTAGGCCCGGGACAGGGCGATCTTCTGCCACTGGCCCCCGGACAGGTCGACGCCGCCGTCGAAGCGCTTGCCGAGGGGCTGGTCGTATCCGGCCGGCAGGCGCGCGATCACCGCGTCGGCGAGGCCACGCACAGCCGCACGGCCGATGCGCTCGGCATCGTCCCGGGCCTCGATCCGCCCGACGGCGACGTTCTCGCCGGCGGTGAGGTCGAAGCGGACGAAATCCTGGAAGATCGCACCGATGCGGCCGCGGAGCGCGTCGAGGTCGTAGGCCTGCAGCGGCAGGCCGTCGAGCAGGATGCGCCCCTCGGTCGGGTCGTAGAGCCGGGTCATCAGCTTGACGATCGTGGTCTTGCCGGCCCCGTTCTCGCCGACGAGCGCCAGGGTCTCGCCCGCCGCGAGGGTGAAGCTCAGGTGCCGCACCGCCCACGCGTCGACGCCGGGATAGCGGAAGCCGACATCCTCGAAGGCGAGGCCCTGGCGGATCGTCGCCGGCAGGGGTGCCGGGGTCTCGGGCGAGCGGATCGACGGCGCGATCGCGAAGAACGAGAACAGGTCCTCGAGGTACTGCGTCTGCCCGGCGATCTGGGTGAACCCGAGCAGCAGGCCCTCGATCAGCCCGCGCAGGCGCTGGAAGGCGCCGGCAAGGAAGGCGAGATCGCCGATCGAGAAGCCGCCCGCCACGGTGCGCCAGACGATGACGGCGTAGGCGGCGTAGTAGGCCAGCGTGCCGAGCGCCGCGAAGGCGCCGCCCCAGCCGGCGCGGCGGATCGCCAGCGCGCGGTTGTCGGCCACCACCTTGTCGGCGAGGCCGGCATAGAGGTCGGTGATGTAGCCGTTCAGGCCGAACAGCTTGACCTCCTTGGCCGATTCGACGCTGGCGCCGAGGTAGCGCAGGTAGTCGATCCGCCGCCGTTCCGGGGTGCGGATCCAGGCGAGGCGGTAACCGGCTCGGGTGAAGTGCGCCTCGTTGAGGAAGGCCGGCACCAGCGCCGCCGCGATCAGCACGATCAGCCACGGGGTGTAGACCGCGACGCCCGCGGCGAACGAGAGCAAAGTCACCAGGGCCTGCCCCTGCCCGAACACCTGGGCGATCAGGCTGGTGCGCCCGGTGACCTGCCGGCGCGCCCGCTCAAGCCGGTCCTGCTGTGCGCTATCCTCGAACTGCGCGAGGTCGAGGGCCGCCGCATGGCGCATCAGCCGGAGCGAGGCGGCGTTGGAATAGAGGTCGGCGACCAACCCGTCGACCAACGTGCTGAGGCGTCCGATCAGGTCGGAGAGGATCGCCAGGGCGAGTTCGGCCGCGACCAAGGCCGCGAGCCGCGACAGGTGCGGGTCCGAGAGCCACGCATCGACGCTCATCGGCGTCGCCCGCGGCCGGGCATGTTCCGCGACGATCGCGTCGAGGATCAGCTTCGCGAGCCACAGGGTCGCCACCGGCAGCCCGGCGCCGACGAGGCGCAGGGCGAGGCTGGCAGCGAACAGGCGCGGGCTCGCGGCGCGGACCTGCGCGAACAGGGCCGGCAGGTAGCGCAGCGATCCGAAGCGTTCGGAGATGTGTCGCCTGGCGGCGGCGAGCGGGGCGGCCAGGGCGGGGTCGAGGCGGGCGGTCGGCATCCCGGCGGGTATGGGCCGGCGCGGAGCCGGCGTCGATGCCGAAGGCCCCGCGAGCCGTCCGAAGGTCTTCCGCGCCGACGCTTGTTGACGGCCGGCCCGATCGTCTACGCCGTGCTTTGCTCCGGCAGCGCAACGTCTCTATCTTGCCAAGCGTTTGCAAAACTTGCCAAGCGTTTGCCAAACAACACGGATGGGAGGGGCGATGCTGAGCGGTTCGACGATTCTGCGGATCTCGCTTCTGCTGGTCGTCGCAGGCTGCCTCGCCGCCCTGATTCAGTATTTTCTGCCGCACGCACCGTCGCCGGCGCAGGCGCCGCCGGTCGCCGTGCCGCCGGCATCCGTCGCCCCGGCGCCGCGAAAGGTCGGGACGCCGACGCTGGTCCCGTCCCCCGCAGCGCCTCGAGCGGGCATCGCCGCGCCGCCGGTATCGCCGGATCCCGCGCCCACACCCGCTCCGGCACCCCAGCCGACCGCGGAAGCCCCGGTTCTCTCGCAATCCGTGCCGGAGCCGCAACCGACCGGTCAGGCGGAGGTGAACGAGGCCGGCGACAGCGCCGGACCGCGCGCGCTGGCGCTGGTCGACCTCAACACTGCATCGCTGGCGGAGCTGAACGGGTTGCGCGGCGGCGGCAGCATCGGGCGGGCGATCATCCAGCGCCGGCCCTACACGACGATTGACCAGTTGCTGTCGAAGCGCGTGCTCAGCCGCGCGACCTACGACAAGATCAAGGATCAGATCACGATCCGCTGAGATGCCCGCGACCGCGAAGCCGAGCTGTCCTTGTCGGGGGTCGGAGCGGTGCCGCAACTGGCGCAGCCTGCGCCGGTTGCCTATTGTGGACCCTACGGACGGATCGTCTGCGCGGGCGATCCCCGATCAAGGTGCGAGGAGCTGCGCATGTTCACCCAGACCGGCAGCGCGATCCTTCGGGACGACCTCGGCGTCGAGGAGACGACCGAGACCGACAACATCGTGCGGTGGGACGGCGAGCGGCTTTACGTCGAGCACGACGTCTACCACAACGGGCAGCTGGTCCACCGCAAGTACCGCCGCAACGTGACCGAGCCGGTCGCCCGCGCGCTGCTCGCCGTGATCAACCGCGCCAAGCAATGAGGCGCGTCGTCCTGGCAGCCCTGACGGGTCTCGCGCTCGGCGGTCCCGCCGTCGCGCAGGTCGGCGTGCGCTACGTCGCGCCGGAGCGCTTCACCGACGCGGAGGACCGTTGGGCCTCCTCCGGCCGGAGCCTGCGGCTGACGCTGGCGGAGATGACGCGGATCTTCCAGGACCTCGGCAGCCGGCGCCTCGGTCCCGACGAGAGCCTCGACATCACCGTCCTCGATATTGATCTCGCCGGGTACGAGCGGCCGGGCTTCAGCACGCCGAGCGGCCTGCGGATCGTCCAGGACTTCACGCCGCCGCGGATCCGGCTCGCCTACGCACTGCGGCGTGGCAAGCGGGTGGTCGCCAGCGGCGAGGATACGGTCACCGACCCCAACTTCATGCTGACGGCCAACCCACGCTTCTCGACCGGCGGCCTGTTTTACGAGCGTGCGGTGCTGCGCGACTGGTTCGCGCGCCGCTTCCCGATTCCGGCCGGCCGCGGCTGACGGACGTTTCGCGCGCCGAACCGCGCGGCTCGACCGCGGCTCACGCCGGCCAGCGCGGCGTGCGCTTCTGAAGGAAGGCGTCGATGCCCTCGTCGGCGTCGGCGAGCATCATGTTCCGGGTCATGACCTCGGCGGCGTAGGCGTAGGCATCCTCGAGGCCGAGCTCCGCCTGGCGGCCGAAGGCTTCCTTGCCGATCGCCACCACCCGCGCCGACTTGCCCGCGATGCGCATCGCCATCGCCTGCACCGTCGCATCGAGATCGGCGGTCGGCACCGCACGGTTGACGAGGCCGATGCGCAACGCCTCCGCGGCGTCGATCGGCTCGCCGAGCAGCAGCATTTCCATCGCCGCCTTGCGCGGCACCGCGCGGGAGAGCGCGACCATCGGGGTCGAGCAGAACAGGCCGATGTTGACCCCGGGCGTCGCGAAGCGGGCGTCGTCGGCGCAGACCGCGAGATCGCAGGTCGCGACCAGCTGGCAGCCGGCGGCGGTGGCGATGCCGTGAACCTGCGCGATCACCGGCTGCGGCAGCCGGGTGATCGCCAGCATCAGCCGGGAGCAGGCGCAAAACACCTCGGCCGCGGCCTCGCGCCCGGGATGCGCGCGCATCTCCTTGAGATCGTGACCGGCGCAGAAGGCCGGCCCGGCGCCGCGCAGCACGACGACGCGCACGGCTCGATCCTCGGCGATCGCGTCGAGCGCATCCTGCAAGGCCGCCATCAGCCCGAGGGACAGCGCGTTGCGGGCCGGACCGCGGTTCAGCGTCAGCGTGGCGATGCCTTCGGCATCCGCGCGAAGCAGCAGCGGCGCGTCGGTCTGCGCGGTCGAGGACATGCCCTGGCTCCCGTGTCGATGGCCGGTCGAGCCTATCACGGACGCGTCGGGTTTCGAGGATGGCTCAGGCCCGGCGCGCCGGCAGCGCCTGCGGGGCGAGCGGGGCGTCGTCGTACTCGGCGATCTCGAGGTCGATGCGGGCGAAGTCGGCGCCGCCGTGCCACCACACCAGCGGCTGGACCGAGACGAGGCCCTGGACGCTGCACAGCGTCTCCGCGAGGCCGGCGTCGACGAACAGGTGGCGCGGGCCGATCGCGTCGAGGCTCCGGGCGAGCGCGGTCCCGCGCAGGGTGAGGTCGAGCGGCATCACGGTGACGCCGACGGAGCCGAGGCCCTGCCAGATCGCGAGCACGTCGGGCTGGTTGCGCATCAGCAGGGCGACGACGTCGCCCTCCCCCAGCCCCTCGTGCAGGGCCCAGCGGGCGTAGCGGTTGCGGCGCTCGCCCGAGGGTGCGTCGCTCGGTTCGGCGAGGCGCAGCGACGGCGGCACGAAGGCGGGATCTGGCTCTGCGCGGTGGTCGAGGGCGAAGTGCATGCGGCGTCCGGTCCGGCTCATTGCGGAAGATGTCGGACTCCGATCTGCTCGCCACCGGTTAATAGCAGGCTTCGAACCCCCGCGTAGGGCAGGATCAAGTCGAAACAAGTTCCGCGGTTCCGCAAGGCAGACGAGGGACCGGGACGGCCAGTGACGCGGTAGAAACGCCGCTATCGATTGCAACGCAGGTAACGCTTAACCACGAACGACCTTCACCTTTGTCCTGCGTGGCCTGAGGCAATCCGTCGGGCCGCTCCCCCTGGGCGGCGTTCACCGTTCGGCGTATCTCGCCCGTCTCAACGACTCGCAAGAAGTCGTCGACGACGATGAGGAAACTTTCGCCCATGCGCATGTTCGCCACGCCGGCCGCCGCGGCCGCCCTCCTGAGCCTCGGTCTCGCCGCGCAGCCCGCCGCGGCGCAGATCCGCAACGCCCCGGCCCCGCGGGCGCTGGAATTCGCGGCCTACATCTTCGCGGCGTCGAACGTCTGCGGCTATCGGATCGGGACCGACACCTTCGAGGCGCTGCTGGTCAAGCAGGGCACCCGATCGGCCGACGTCAGCCCGCGCGGCCCGTTCGGCGGCCGGGTGCAGTCGATGTTCGCGCTGATGTCGAACGACATGGCCCAGCATCGCGAGAAGGCGTGCCTCGCCGTCGCCGGCGAATACGGCCCCGAAGGCACGGTCGCGAAGGACGTGCTGCTGCCGGCCGCAGCCGACGCGCCGCCCGCCGGCGCCGACACGCCCGCGCAACCGGCACCGGCGCCGAAGCCCGCCCAGTAACGCTGCGGGACGGAGCCGTCAGGGAAGGCGCCACGCGATCGGCGCCGACCCGTGCTCGGCGAGCCACGCGTTGGCCCGGCCGAAGGGGTCCGAGCCGGGGAAGTCGCGCGCCCGGTTCAGCGGCGACGGATGGCCGCATTCGAGCACGCCGTGTCGCGATCGGTCGATCAGCGCGGCCCGTGCCCGCGCCTGTGCCCCCCACAGGAGGAACACGGCGGGCTCGGCGCGCGCCGAGACGGCCGCGACCGCCTCGTCGGCGAGCCTCGCCCAGCCGAACCGAAGATGCGCCCCGGCCTGGCCCGCCTCGACGGTGAGCGCGCTGTTGAGGAGCAGCACCCCCTGGTGCGCCCAGGCCGTGAGGTCGCCGTGCGTCGCCTTGCCCGGCTCGACCTCGGCCAGGATCACCTTGAGCGAGGCCGGCAGGCGCCGGGAGCCGACATAGGAGAAGGCGAGCCCGTTGGCGTCGCCCGGCGTCGGATACGGATCCTGCCCGAGGATCACGACCTTCACCGCGGGCAGCGGCGTCAGCGCCAGGGCGGCGAAGATGTTGCCGGGCGCGGGCAAGACCTGCGCGCCGGCCGCGATCCGTTCGTCGACCCGTGCCGCTACGATATCCGCCGCGCCCTCCGCGAAGAACGGCAAGGCGAGCCACGGGGAAGCGCTTTGCCGGAACGCGGCGAGCGCTGCGGAGACGGTCGGTTCGGTCATCGGCCGATCAGGATGCGATCGCCCTCGGTCACGGTGATCGGGGCGTGGCGGGCGACATAATCGATCACCGCGGTGGCGACGAGCCCGCCATCCGTCGCGCCGATCAAGGTCCGCCCCCGAGCCAGCACGCCGTAGCCGTTTCCCCCCTCGTAGAGGAAGTTGTTGGCGGCGACCCGGTAGGTCCGGGCCGAGTCCAGCGGCGCATCGCCGACGCGGACGGAGACGATCCTGTCGCCCGCCGGCGCATCGGGATCGACGCGGACGGTCAGGCCCGAGATCTGCGCGAAGCGGCCGGTCGGGCGGCCGATCTCGCGAAACCCCGCCTCCAGCAGCGCGCGGACCTGGGCGCCGGTGATCGCCACCGACACGATGGTGTTGCCGAACGGAAGCTCGGTGAGGATGTCGCGCCGCGTCAGCATCGTGCCGGCCGGGTACAGGCGGTCGCCGCGCACGCCGCCGCCGTTCATCACCGCGATGTCGGCGCCCGTCGCCTCCCGCAGCGCGTCGGCGACGAGGCTCCCGAAGCTCGCCTCGCGGGCGCGCACGGAGACGATGCGGCTGTCGAGCGGATAGGCGGTCTCGCCGACCGGCACGTCGAGCCGGCGCGACAGGTCGCCCTCGAGCTTGCGCACGAGGGTCAGCGTATCCGGATCGGGTGCGACGGTCGCCGAATCGTGGATTCGGAAGCTCGGCCGCCACGTCACGCGCCGCGTGCCGCCCGCCGTCGAGACGCTGGCGTGGATGTCGATGGCGGTGACGTAATGCGCGTCGCTGCTCGACTCCGCTAGCACGCGGCGCCCGTCGTACTGCACCACTAGGTCGTGGTCGTGCCCCGACAAAAGAATGTCGGCATGGCCCGCCGCCAGCATCGCGAGATCGGTCGCGCGCGCGGTGTGGACGATCGCCACGACGAGATCCGCGCCGTCGGCGCGCAGCGCCTCAGCCTGCGCGGCCAGCGTCTCCAGCTCGGGCCCGAAGCGTAGATCGCCGCTCTGGGATTTCTCCGGCGTCGCGGCCAACGCGATGCCGGTGACGCCGACGTGCAGGCCGCCGAGGGTGAGCATCTGCCGATCGCGCAGGCTCGGCAACGGCCGGCCGGATCCGTTCCGCAGGTTGGCGGCGAAGCACGGGAAGGCGGCGGCGGCCATGCGCTCGCGGAAGACGGCGGGCCCGAAATCGAATTCGTGGTTGCCGGGGACGAACACGTCCGGCGGGGCGAGGTTCAGCAGGTCGACGATGTGGGCGCCCTTGTCGAACCCCGACATCAGCGAGGGCGACAGGGTGTCGCCGGCATGGGCGTAGAGCACCGGGACACCGCGGTCGCGCTCGGCCTTCACGATCGCATTGAGCCGCGCGAACCCGCCGCGCCCGTCGACCTCGCCCATGAGGTAGACGTCGTTGACGAGGAGCAGCGTCAGCGTCGGCTCGGGCGCCGTGGGCTCGGTCGCGTTCGCGATGGCGGGCAGGCCGGCCGAAAGGCCGGCGCCGATGCCGAGACCGAAGGTCTGGCGGCGATTGGGGCGAGGCATGGCGTTGCGTCTTGGCGGAAAAGTCCAGCCTACCCCCGCCGACGTGACGCGCGCACGACGGTCCTTGGAGCATCTTCGCGCGCGTTGAAGCCCGGCCCGCCCGCAGACGATGTCCTAGCGGGCCGAGAAGGTCTCGCGCACCGCCTTGGCGTTGCGGCGGACCATCGGCCAGATCCAGGCGCCGGAAGCGAGGTAGGCCGCGGCCGGCATCGGCTTCAGCTCCTCGGCGAGGCGCTGGGCGAGGCCGGGCGCGCGGATCGGCACCGGCGGCGCATCGGTCTTGCGGTAGACCACCGTCGTGTCCTCGCGCCAGTAATTGGTGTCGGGCACGAGGCCGGCGCGGCGTGCGGTGAGGTCGAAGGTGTCGCGCACGAAGCCGTGGACGTGGGCGAAATGGAATCGCTCGTGCGGCGGCTTGCCGGTGGCGGCCATGTTCGGCACCGCGGCGTAGAGCACACCGTCGGGCTTCAGCCAGCGTGCCAACCGCTCCATCACGTCGGCCGGGTCGCGCAGGTGCTCCATGACGTGGTGCGTGGTGATCACGTCGAACGTGCCCGGTGCGAACTGGTCGTCGGCGGCGTCGTCCAGCACCTCGACGCCGTGCGTCGCGCGGGCATAGGCGGAATAGTCGCGGCCCGGCTCGACGCCGATCGCCTCGCAGCCCCGAGCCCGGGCGGCGGCCAGGAACTCGCCCGATCCGGAGCCGAAATCGAGCAGGCGGGCGCCCGGCACCAGCTTCGGCGCGAGCAGTTCCGCCCGGAACGCCGCCTCGCGCGCCGAGCGCTTGAGATGGACCCGGGGCGGGCCGCCCGCGAAGGCGAGCTGGTAGTCGGCGCGGTAGGCGTGGGCGTAGTAATCCGCCAGCTCGGCCGGCGTCGGCATCGGATCGGTGCGGATCAGGCCGCATTCGGCGCAGGCGATCGACTTCAGCGTCTTCAGGCGTCGATCGGTCTCCGCCACGGTGACGCTCTCCGTCGAGCCGCACAGATTGCAGGCCGTGGGCGCCCCCGTGTAGGGGTAGCCGGTGAACGGCATGAAGTGGTTCAGGAAGTAGCGGGGAGACTGCATGTCGCGCTCTCGTCGGCCGGACCTTCGCTGGCAGGCTTCGTGCTCTAGTTAGATATCCGATCCCGCACAACAGCACCGCCGTCATGCGGGCGCGCGGCCTCACTGTCGCCGCGCGCCCGGCGGCCCAGGACAGGAAGCGGCCGCCATGGCCGAGAACCTCACCATGAACGAACGCGTCGAACCGGCGTCCCTGTCGGCCGTCTCCACCGTCGAGCCGAGCCTTGCGGCCGGCGCGGGCACCCTTCCGGCCGATCACCCCCCGGTCCGCTGGGGCCGTGTCGGCGTGCTGCTGATGAACCTCGGCACGCCGGAGGGCACGAGCTACTGGCCGATGCGCCGCTACCTCAAGGAGTTCCTGTCCGACCGCCGGGTGATCGAGGTGCCGCGCCTGATCTGGTGGCCGCTGCTCAACCTAATCATCCTGACCAAGCGTCCCGGCCCGAAGGGCAAGGACTACGCGAGCGTGTGGAACAACGAGCGCGACGAGGGCCCGCTCAAGACCATCACCCGCGGCCAGGCCGAGCGCCTGCAGGCGATGATGGGCGACAAGGTCGTGGTCGACTGGGCGATGCGCTACGGCAAGCCCGAGGTCGCCCTGCGGATCCAGGCCCTGCTCGATCAGGGCTGCGACCGCATCCTGCTGGTGCCGCTCTACCCGCAATACGCCGCCGCGACCTCGGCCACCGCCTGCGACCAGGCGTTCAAGGCGCTGATGCAGATGCGCTGGCAGCCGACCGTGCGGGTCTCGGCGCCGTACCACGACGACCCCGTCTACATCCGTGCGATGGCCGATTCGATCCGCGAGGGGCTGGCCAAGCTCGATTTCGAGCCGGAGGTGATCCTCACCTCGTTCCACGGCGTGCCGAAGAGCTACCTGCTCAAGGGCGACCCCTATCACTGCCAGTGCGTGAAGACCGGCCGCCTGATCCGCGAAGAGCTCGGCTTCTCGACCGAGCGGATGCGGACGACCTTCCAGTCGCGCTTCGGCAACGAGGAATGGCTCAAGCCCTACACCGACGAGACCGTGCAGACGCTCGCGAAATCCGGTGTGAAGCGCATGGCGATCGTCGCGCCGGGCTTCACCGCCGACTGCCTGGAGACGCTGGAAGAGCTCGACGGCGAAAACCGGCACTACTTCGAGGACAACGGCGGCGAGCGCTTCGCCTACATCCCCTGCCTCAACGACAGCGACCTCGGCATGAAGGTGATCGAGACCGTGGTGCGGCGGGAGCTGCAGGGCTGGGTCTGATTACCTGTATCGACCCGCACGACATCTTGCGAAGCCCCGGCGCCGGGCTATCATCCAGCTCTCGATGCCGGGCGGCCCGGATCAGCAAGGGTGATGAGATGGCGTTCTTCATCGGGATCGCGTGTCCCTGGCTGGTCGTCGCGGTGCTCGACATCCTGGCATCGCGCCGGCGCACCGACGAGCTGGCTGCACTTGGGATCGTCGGTGCCGCCCGCCCGGCGACCTCCTCCTACCTGACGCCCGACGTGAAGTGAGGCGGCGCTCGGTTCGGCGTCGACCGGGGGGCTGGCGCGCGTCGATCTCTAGGCGCGCGTGACCGAGAGACCGGCCTCGAAGCCGTGCTCGCGGACGGTCTGGGTCTTCGGGAGCATGTCGCGAAGCTCTCGCACTTGGCTGGAGAGGTCGGCGTCGTTCGCCGGCTGGAACCAGCGATAGGTGCCCTTGCCGGCCCGCTTCGCCTCGTAGAGGGCCTGATCGGCTTCCGGCAGGAGGAGCATCGGGTCGGTGTCCGCGTCGCGCCGCGTCGCGATGCCGATGCTGAGGCCGACCCGGACGACCAACCCCGTCGGCAACGCGTAGGGTCGTGCCACCTCGGCGATCAGGCGGGTCGCGATCGCCGCGATCGTGCGCTCGTCGTCGGCATGGACCAGGATCGCGAACTCGTCGCCGCCGAGCCGCGCGACGTCGGCGGGATCCGGCACGCAGCCGCGGATCCGTTCGCCGACGGCCGTCAGGAGCGCATCGCCCGCCGGATGCCCGTGCTGGTCGTTCACCGCCTTGAAGCCGTCGAGGTCGAGGAAGAGCACCGAAGCGTTCCGCTCGGCCGCCTTGAGGCGCGCTTTGAAGGAGTTGCGGTTCGGCAGGCCGGTCAGGCTGCAGTGAAGGGCGAGGTGGCTGCTTTCCTGCTGGGCCATCAGCATCTTGAGGTAATCGATGTGGAGTTCCCGGTTGATGCTGATCGTTCCCCATAGATAAAGCGGGGCGATGAGCGCGATCGGCCACAGCCACGGCTCCGGCCCCATCGCAGCGCCGGCCGCATAGGGCACGATGATCAGGACCATCTGCAGCTTGACCATGCGCGGCGAGCCGGGATTGCGCGCGCACATCGCCCCGACGATCCCGGTCGACAGCATGGTGCCGAACACCGCCAGGACGGGATCGCCCAAGCTCATGCAGAGGAAGGCGCCGACGCCGATCTGCGCGCACCACAGCACGCTGCCGGCGATGAAGGCATCGACGACGAGGGTGTCCCTCGGACGGCGGAGCGAGGGATCTCGGAGGATCCGCATCAACCGGCCGATGACGGCGAAACGGAACAGGACCAGGATCGTATCGACGGCCGCCCAGGCGAAGAATGCCGGGATCGGGTTCCGGTACAGCAGGATCGCGATGATGATCAGCCCGACGAGGGAGTCGGAGATCAGCGAGGACATTCGCCGGAACAACGTCCGCCGCAGCCCGTCGCTGATCTCGACGCAGACCGGCGCCGCGGTCTCGGTGAGCCAGATCATGGGTGCCAGGCGGGGCTTCAGCAGAACCTGCTCCGACGGCATCGCGATGATTTTCCTGCCGCCCCGCTCGTTGGGCACTCTTTCGCACGATCCTTGCGCAAATGTTGATCCTTAGGCGCAAATTCCGTGCATGAGCGGTCCGTCATCACATCTCAGACGCGGCGAGCCGCGCCGAAGCCCGCGGCTGCCACGCTTCGGCGCGAGCGAACGTCGGGCGGCCGCCGCGGTCAGGGCTTCTTCGGCTCCTCGGAGGCCGGGGCCGGCGCGGCGATCGGCTTGCCGTTCTCGTCGAAGCGCTCGACCTTGGCGTCGGCGCGGAGCTTCAGGATCAGATCCTGTTGCGCCTTGCGGATCAGCGCCTGATCGATCTGCTCCTTCAGCTCGTCGAAGGTCGGCACGGGCTTGTTGCGCTTCTCCTCGACCTTGATGACGTGCCAGCCGAACTGGGACTTGACCGGATCGGAAACCTGCCCGGGCTGCAGCTTGAAGGCGGCGTCGGCGAATTCCTTCACCATCCGGTCCTTCGAGAACCAGCCGAGGTCGCCGCCCTCGGCCTTCGAGCCGGCATCCTTGGTGGTCTCGGCGGCGACCTTGGCGAAGTCCTCGCCGCCCTTGATCCGTGCGGCGATCTTCTTCGCCTCGGCCTCGTTCTCCACGAGGATGTGGCGGGCGTGGATCTCCTCCTCCGGCTTCATCAGCTTGGCGGACTGGTCGTAGAGCGCGTGGGCCGCCTCGGGCGTCGCCGCCTTCTTGGCCTCGCGCTCCAGGTACTCGTCGAGGAGGAGCTTGTCGCGGAAGTAGGCGAGCTTGCGCTTGAAGTCCGGCGTGTCGCCGATCTTGGCGGCGTCCGCCGCCTGCGCGCCGACCTTGAGGTCGAGCATGTAGTCGACCAGCAGGCCCTTCTTCTGCGCATCGTCGACGCCCGGCAGCGACAGGGCCGGATCCTCGGCCGCCACCGCGATGTCGCCGGCGGTGACCGGGATCCCGTTCACCTTGGCGACGACGCTGTCGGGCGAGGGCAGCACCGCGGCGGCGACGGAGGGCTGCGCCGCCGGGGTAGGCGTCTGCGCGGAGGCGGTACCGCCGAGCGCGAGCGCCAGGGCGAGCGCGCTCGCGCCGCGGAGGGTCTGGGTCTTCGACATGGCGTTGGCGTTCCTGGACGGTTTTGCCCCGACCCGTCGCGGCACGGCGCCGGACGGTCTCGCACGGGGCTTCGAGGAAGCGGCATCGCAGCCGCGGGAATCGGCGAGACAGGTGGCTCGCGTCGCACGCAAAGGCAAGGCGCAAGGGATGACGGAAATGAGGTCGCAGGAGCACGGCTCAGATGAGGAAAGGATGCACGCACGTTCCATCGCCGTCGCGTCCGCCCGTCCTCGCCCATCACGGGGAAAGCATTCCGTTGACTCCGTTTCTTGAGCCTTCGTGAACGCGCGCCGGCACAGGCTTGCCGGATCGACGGAGGGGCGGATGCGCAGGATCTCGCAGATCGGATGGATCGTGCTCGCGGCTTCGACCGCTTTCGCGTTCGCGGCGACGCCGTCCTCCGCCGAGGCACGCGGGTTCCGCCTGCGCCTGGGAATCGGCAGCGCGTCCGCCGCGGCTCCGGTCCCGCCGCGCGCGACCGAGCGCATCGCGAGCGCTGGCGTTCCCCTGCCGATCGCACCGCCTCGCGCAACGGAGCCGGCGTCGCCACGGACGGAGCCGTGGACGCAGGCACGGGAGACGGTGCGTGGGCTGACGCCCGTCGCCGTCGCGCCCGTCGCCGTCGCGCCGATCGCGGAGCGTGCGAAGCCGTCGCCGCATCCGGTGCGGGTCGCCGGCCCGTGGTGCCCGTCGGACCGCATCGTCGGCGCCGGCGTGGGGTTCTGCGAAGTCAACTGACGCCGCGGGCGACGGCCGCCCGCGAACGGGCCGCGCGAGGCGGCACTGATTCGGATCCGGGCCGAAGCGCCTCTGCGCAGCCCATCGCGCGCCGGCCTCTTTTAGATGCGGCCCGCGATATTTACCTCTATAAGCCCGGCCAACTCAGCCAAGGCCAGCCGTCTGCGGGAGACCGCCGACGGGCTTTCCCGTTTGCAGGTTCACGATGCTCGGTGCCCTCGCCAAGAAGATTTTCGGCTCGTCGAACGACCGGCGCGTGAAGGGCTATCGTCCCCGCGTCGCGGCGATCAACGAGCTCGAAGCCGAGATCCAGGTGCTGTCGGACGACGCCCTGCGCGCCCGCACCGACATGCTGAAGGCCGAGCTCGCGGCCGGCAAGAGCCTCGACGACATCCTCGTTCCCGCCTTCGCCACCGTGCGCGAGGCGGCCAAGCGCGTGTTCGGCCAGCGCCACTTCGACGTGCAGTTGATCGGCGGCATGGTGCTGCACGAGGGCGGCATCGCCGAAATGAAGACCGGCGAGGGCAAGACGCTGGTGGCGACGCTGCCGGTCTACCTCAACGCGCTGTCGGGCAAGGGCGTCCACGTCGTGACCGTCAACGACTACCTCGCCGCCCGCGACGCGGAGTGGATGGGGCAGGTCTACCGCTTCCTCGGGCTCACCGTCGGCACCATCGTGCACGGCCTCGACGACGAGCAGCGCAAGGAAGCCTACGCCTGCGACATCACCTACGGGACGAACAACGAGTACGGCTTCGACTACCTGCGCGACAACATGAAGTACGAGATGTCCCAGCTGGCGCAGCGGGGGCACAACTTCGCGATCGTTGACGAGGTCGACTCGATCCTGATCGACGAGGCGCGCACGCCGCTGATCATCTCCGGCCCTGTCGACGACCGCTCAGAGCTCTACGTCACCGTCGATGCGCTGATGCCGATGCTGGTGCCCTCACACTACGACCTCGACGAGAAGCAGCGCACCGTCTCGCTGACCGAGGAGGGCAACGAGTTCATCGAGGACGCGCTGCGCGACGCCGGCATCCTCAAGGACGGCGACCTCTACGACGGCCACAACGTCACCATCGTCCACCACGTGAACCAGGCGCTGCGCGCTCATACGCTGTTCACCCGGGACAAGGACTACATCGTCAAGAACGACGAGGTGGTGATCATCGACGAGTTCACCGGCCGCATGATGCAGGGCCGGCGCTACTCGGAGGGCCTGCACCAGGCTCTCGAGGCGAAGGAGCGGGTGACGATCCAGCCCGAGAACCAGACGCTGGCCTCGATCACCTTCCAGAACTTCTTCCGCCTCTACGACAAGCTCGCGGGCATGACCGGCACGGCCTCGACCGAGGCCGACGAGTTCGCCGAGATCTACAAGCTCGAGGTCGTCGACATTCCGACCAACAAGGAGGTCGAGCGCGTCGACGAGGACGACCAGGTCTACCGCACCGTCGAGGAGAAGTACGCCGGCATCATCGAGGAGATCGAGACGGCGCATGCGCGCCACCAGCCGATCCTGGTCGGCACCGGCTCGATCGAGAAGTCCGAGTTGATCGCCGAGCTGCTCAAGAAGGCTGGCTTCACCCTGCTCGACTATTCCGATCCGAATGCGCTCACCGACGTCTACGCCGCCGCGCGCGAGGGCCGCGTCACCAAGCGCTTCGCGGTGCTGAACGCCCGCTTCCACGAGCAGGAGGCCTACATCATCGCCGAGGCCGGCGTGCCCGGCGCGATCACCATCGCCACCAACATGGCCGGCCGCGGAACCGACATCAAGCTCGGCGGCAACGTCGAGATGCGCGTCGAGAAGGAGCTCGCCGGCCTCGAGGACGGCCCCGAGCGCGACGCCAAGGTCGCCGCGATCAAGGCCGAGATCGCCGAGAACCGCACCAAGGTGCTGGCGTCGGGCGAGCCGGCCGATCCGGAAGCCGGCCGCAAGAAGGCGTTGCCGGGCGGCCTCTACATCATCGGCACCGAGCGCCACGAATCGCGCCGCATCGACAACCAGCTCCGCGGCCGCTCGGGCCGCCAGGGCGATCCCGGTCGCTCGAAGTTCTTCCTGTCGCTGCAGGACGACCTGATGCGCATTTTCGGCTCCGACCGCATGGACGGGATGCTGCAGAAGCTCGGCCTCGAGCAGGGCGAGGCGATCATCCACCCGTGGATCAACAAGGCGATCGAGAAGGCGCAGCAGAAGGTCGAGGCGCGCAACTTCGACATGCGCAAGAACGTGCTCAAGTACGACAACGTCATGAACGACCAGCGCAAGGTCGTGTTCGAGCAGCGCCGCGATTTCATGGGACAGGACAGCGTGTCCGAGACCGTCGAGGAGATGCGCCAGGCCACGATCGACGACCTTGTCGCGACCCATATTCCCGAGAACGCCTACGCCGAGCAGTGGGACGTCGCCGGCCTCCGCGAGCGCGTGACGGAGATCCTCAACCTCGACGAGCCGATCGAGGATTGGGCCAAGGAAGAGGGCATCGCGGACGAGGAGATACGCGAGCGCCTGAAGAAGGCCGCCGACACCGCCTACGCCGCCCGCGCCGAGAAGAACGGTGCCGAGGTGACGACCTACATCGAGAAGCAGGTGCTCCTGCAGACCCTCGATCACCTCTGGCGCGAGCACCTCGTGACGCTCGACCACCTGCGCCAGGTGATCGGCTGGCGCGGCTTCGCCCAGCGCGACCCGCTGAACGAGTACAAGTCCGAGGCCTTCGACCTGTTCAACGGCCTCGTCACGCAGCTGCGCGAGCAGGTCACCAGCCAGCTCTCGCGCGTCGAGATCATGTTCCAGGAGCCGGAAGCCGAGGCGAACCCGTTCGGGCCATCCCCCGGCCTGCCGCAGATGTTCGCCCAGCACCTCGATCCGGTCACCGGCGAGAACGAGATGGACTATGCCGGCCGCGGCACCGGGAGCGACGGCGGCGGCGGGCCGGCCTACGGCTACGCCGCCCAGGGGCTGTCGGCCGACGGGGCCGTGCTGGAGCGCGACCCCGACGACGCGACCACCTGGGGCCGGGTCGGCCGCAACGAGCCCTGCCCCTGCGGCTCGGGCAAGAAGTTCAAGCACTGCCACGGCAGCTTCACGGCCTGAGCGCCCGCTCTCGTCACGGCGCTCCCGTCCGTTGGGTTCTCGTTCAGGGGCGCTCCACCCGCCCCGTCATCCCGGGGCGCTGAAAGGCGGGCCCGGGATGACCTGGGATGGGATGTGCGGGCGACGTTTCGTTCGGCCTCGATCGATAGGCGGCGGACGGTCGCCATCGCGAGAACCGGTGCGCCGCGGGATCCATCATCCATGACGACCGTCTTCATCGCGGGCGCCGGCACCGAGATCGGCAAGACCTACGTCACCGCGGCGATCGTGCGGCGCCTGCGCGCCGACGGACGCGACGTGCGGGCGCTGAAGCCCGTCGCGAGCGGCGTGCCGCCGATGGGCGACCCGGATTTTTCCGGCAGCGATACGGCGCAGCTCCTGGCGGCCCAGGGGATCGCGGTCACGGCCGCCGCCGTCGCGGCCTGCTCGCCGTGGCGCTTCGCGGCGCCGCTCGCCCCCGACCAGGCGGCGGCTCTCGAGGGCCAAGCGCCCGTCCTCGAGGACATCGTCACGTGGTGCCTGGAGCGGATGGAGGCCGCGACGGGCACGCTGATCGTCGAGGGCGTCGGCGGCCTGATGAGCCCGGTGACCCAGGAGGCGACCGGCCTCGGCTGGCTGTGGTCGCTCGCCTGCCCGGCGATCCTCGTCTCGGGCAGCTATCTCGGGGCGATCAGCCACGCCCTGACCGCCTACGAGACCTGCCGGGCGGCCGACATCCCGGTCCTCGCCATCGTCGTCAACGAGAGCACCGGCGCGCCGACGCCGCCCGAGACGGTCGCCGAGGCGATCGCGCGCCACGCCGAGGTGCCGGTGATCGTCATCGCCCGGGATGCGCCCTGCCCCGATGCGCTCGCCGCCCTGATCTGACGTCGGGCCGACACACATTGACGCGATCGTCGGCGGCGATGCACGGTTCCGATGGACGGGCGCCGGGCGCCTGCTAGCGTCGCGCCGCGAAACGACGAGGGCGGGGCGTTCTGTGAGTGAGAGTCATGTCCGTGCGGAGGGGGGCGCTGAGCCCGCCGCCGCACGAAGGTTCCGCCCGGCCCTGCTGCTTGGGGCGCTCGGGGTAGTCTACGGCGACATCGGCACCAGCCCGCTCTACGCCTACAAGGAGGCGGTGCGGGCCGCCAGCGGCGGCGGCAACGCCGACCCCATCGCGGTGGTCGGCGCGGTCTCGCTGATCCTGTGGGCGCTGATCCTGATCGTCTCGCTGAAATACGCGGTGCTGATCCTGCGCGCCGACAATGCCGGCGAGGGCGGCATCGTCGCGATGCTGGCGCTGCTGGGCGCCCGCCATGCGAAGCCGCGCTCGTGGAAGGCGCTGCTGCTCGTCGTCGGGCTGATCGGCGCGGCGCTTCTCTACGGCGACGGCGCGATCACCCCGGCGATCTCGGTGCTCTCGGCGATCGAGGGCCTGAAGGTCGATGCGCCGGCGCTCGGCCGCTACGTCGTGCCGATCACGATCGCGATCCTCGTCGCCCTGTTCCTGGTGCAGAGCAAGGGCGTCGCCTTCATCGGGCGGATATTCGGGCCGGTGATGCTGCTGTGGTTCGTCGTCCTCACGCTGATGGGGATCGGCGGCATCCTGCACAAGCCGGAGATCCTGCAGGCGGCGAACCCCCTGAAGGCGGTGGAATTCCTGCTCCATGCCGGCTGGCACGTGAGCTTCGCGATGCTGGGCGCGGCCTTCCTCGCGGTCACCGGCGGCGAGGCGATGTATGCAGACCTCGGGCATTTCGGCGCCCGGCCGATCCGCGTGGCGTGGTTCGCCCTGGTGCTGCCGGCCCTGGTGATCAACTATTTCGGCCAGGGCGCGCTGCTGCTGGCCTCGCCGGACGCGATCGAGAACCCGTTCTACCGGCTCGCGCCGGGCTGGGCGCATTACCCGCTGATCGGGCTGGCGACGATGGCGACGGTGATCGCCTCGCAGGCGATCATCTCGGGTGTGTTCTCGCTGACCCAGCAATCGGTCCAGCTCGGCTTCCTGCCGCCGATGCACATCGTCCAGACCGCCTCGGAGGAGCGTGGGCAGATCTACGTGCCGGCGGTGAACTGGCTCCTCGCCGCCGCCACCATCGCCGCCGTCGTGATCTTCGAATCGTCCGACGCGCTCGCCGGCGCCTACGGCATTGCCGTGTCGCTGCTGATGGCGATCACCACGCTGCTCGCCGCGCTGATCGCCCGCCGATGGGGCTACAACCTCGTGGCGATCCTGGCGGTGAACGGCTTCTTCCTGCTGATCGACTTCGTCTTCCTTGGGGCCAACAGCGTGAAGCTGTTCGAGGGCGGCTGGTTTCCGCTGGTGCTCGCCGGCTTCGTCGCGCTGATGATGCTGACGTGGCGCAGGGGCAACCAGCTGGTCGAGGAGGCCCGCGTCGGCCTGCGCCAGCCCGAGGACGTGTTCCTGGCCTCGCTTCAGCACCAGGACCTGGTGCGGGTCCGCGGAACCGGCGTGTTCCTGTCGGCGGCGATGCACGGCATCCCGATGCACCTGTCGCGGTTCGTCGAGCGCAGCCACGCCCTGCCGGAGCGGGTGATGATTGTCTCCGCCCAGTACGAGGAGACCCCGACCGTGCCGCGCGAGGAGCGCAGCCACGTGACGATCCTCGCGCCCGACTTCTACCGGGTGACCCTGCGCTACGGCTTCATGGAGGAGGCCTCGATCCCCGATGGGCTGGCCTGCGCCGTCGAGCACCGCCGCCTGCCGCCGCAGATGCTCGACGACCTCACGGTCTTCATCGGCCACGAGACCATCATCCCGAAGAACGACGACCGCGGGATGCAGCCCTGGCGCGAGAGCCTCTACGCCTTCATGCAGCGCAACGCCGAGCGCACCGGCGCCTTCTTCGGCGTGCCGACGCGGCAGGTGGTGGAGGTGGGGACCGAGATCGAGATCTAGAAGAGGCACCGCGCGCCGGTGCCGAAGCGTCCCGCCGGGCGGCCTCATCCCCCCGCAGGATCGAGACGTCGGGCCGCGTATCGGGCCCGACCCGAGCGTCGGGCGATCACGCTTTCGCGCGTGGCGGGGGCATTTGGAACCATCATGGGCGCTTGCCGTTCGGACATCCCGACAGCGTTCGGTCACGCTTCGCGGCGTCGTCGCGAGGCCGGGCCGGGATCGCTGAGCACACAGGGAGCGTCCCGATGAGCAGCACCACGGACAAGATCAAGGGCCTCGCCAACGAGGCGGTCGGCAACGTCAAGCAGGGTGTCGGCAACGTCACCGGCAACGAGAAGCTGCAGGCCGAGGGCAAGGCGCAGGAGCTGAAGGGCGAAGCCCAGAAGACCGTCGGCGACGCCAAGGACGGCGTGAAGGGCGCGGCCCAGAAGGCCGCCGACGCCGTCAAGAAGATCTGATCCGTCCAGCGCTCGGCACCGGGGCGGCTGCGAGCCGGCCCCGGTGCCCATCCGCGAAGGCCGGCGCTGCCGGCCTTCGGATCACGATGCGAGGGACGAGATCATGAACCGGGATCGATTCGAAGGCGGCGTGCGCAACCTGCGCGGCCGCGCCAAGACCGCGATGGGTGCAGTCGGCGGGGATGCCGGACGCCAGCTCGACGGTGCCGTCGACCAGGCCGCGGGCGTTGCGCAGAACGCCTACGGCCGTGCGCGCGAGACCGCGCGGGACTGGCGTCGCGACGGTGAGCATTTCATCGACGAAGCGAGCGAGCGCGGCCGCGCCATCGCCGACGAGGCCGTGAGCCGCGGACGTCATTACCGCGGCCGGGCGGAGCACCATGGCCGCCACGTCGCGAAACGCGCCGAGGAGAACCAGGGCGCTACCCTGGCGATCGTCGCAGCCGCCGCATTCGGCCTTGGTTGGCTCCTGCGGAGCGATCGCTGATCCATTCGGGGACGGGCGGTACGCGCCTGCAGGATGCGACGTTCAAGATCGTCGTTTCGTCGCCCGCCCGGCGCGTGCGACCGGTAAAAATGGTCTAAGGAACGGCGGACCGGGGGTGGCGATGCCCCCGAGCCCGCAGGCCCCACAGACCGAGACGAGGCGATGACCGGCTCCAGCACTCCGAACACCGTCCTGCTGACCCCGTCCCTGACGCGGCCCGCTTCGCAGTTGGTCACCATCTTCGGCGGCTCGGGCTTCCTCGGCCGGCACGTGGTTCGGGCGCTGGCCAAGCGCGGCTACCGCATCCGGGTCGCCGTCCGCCGTCCCGATCTCGCCCTGTTCCTGCAGCCGCTCGGGAAGGTCGGCCAGATCATCGCCGTGCAGGCGAACCTGCGATACCCCGACTCGGTCGTGCGGGCGGTCGAGGGTGCGGACGTGGTGATCAACCTCGTCGGCATCCTTCAGGAAACCGGCGCCCAAAGCTTCTCGCGCCTCCAGGCCGAAGGCCCCGGCTTGATCGCGCGGGCGGCGGCCAAGGTCGGCGCCGCGATGATCCACGTGTCCGCGATCGGCGCCGACCCGAACTCCGAATCGCGCTATGCCCGCACCAAGGCCGAGGGCGAGGCCGCGGTGTTCGCCGCACGTCCCGACGCCGTCGTGTTCCGGCCCTCCCTGGTCTTCGGGCCGGGCGACAGCTTCTTCAACCGCTTCGCCAGCCTCGCCCGGTTCCTGCCGGTGCTGCCGCTGGCCGGGGCCGAGTCGCGCTTCCAGCCCGTCTTCGTCGGCGACGTCGCCGAGGCGATCGCGCTGGCCACCGACGGACGCGTGCCCGGCGGCAAGGTCTACGAGCTCGGCGGGCCCGAGGTCGCGACGCTGGATCACCTCGTGCGCTACATGCTCGACACGACGATGCGCAAGCGCATGGTGGTGTCGCTGCCGCTGCCGATCGCCAAGATCCAGGCCCGTGCCATGGAGATCGCCGACACCCTGACCTTCGGGCTGCTGCCGGCCGACCTCAAGCTCACCCGCGATCAGGTCGTTCTGCTGCAGAACGACAACGTCGTCTCGGAGGCCGCCAAGGCGGAGGGCCGCAGCTTCGAGGGGCTCGGCATCCAGCCGACCGCCGCCGAGGCGGTGGTGCCGGGCTATCTCTGGCGCTTCCGAGCCGCCGGGCAGTTCGCTAAGGGCCGCGGCACCGAGGAGCAGGCCGAGATACCCGACTCGATCGCGCCGACCCCGATGGGCGAGGGCTCGCAGCACCGTCCGATGCGGGCGTCCGGTCCGGCGATCGGGGCCGACGCCGGCGGCTCGCCCGGCATGGGCCGGCGCTGGGGCAGCCGGAGCTAGGCCGCTACCGGAGCCGTCCCTGCAGGGCGGGGGCCGGCAGGCGGTGCGCCAGCCGCTTGTGGACGTGGACCATCAGCGCGATGCCGAACAGCGGCGTCAGCAGGTTGAGCACCGGGACAACCATCATCCCGGCCAGCAGGCAGCCCGCCGCGATCGTCGTGCCCGAGAACGTCCGGCGCATCGCGCCGGCCTCCGCCAGCGGCCGGTAGCGGGCCGCGGCCATCTCGAAATACTCGCGCGACAGCAGGTAGGCGTTGGCGGCGAAGAAGGCCGCCAGCCCGATCACCGGCACGAAGAAGATGATCAGCGCAGCAAGGTTCACCACCAGGGTCAGGCCGGCGAAGCGCAGGGCGTAGAGCATCGCTGCGCCCCACGGCATCGGGCGGCCGGGCGGGTCGTCGGGGAAGTCGGTGCGCTCGACGATCTCGGCGGCGTCGTCGAGGAAGAACCCCGCCACCAGGATCGAGACCGCGGGCATCAGGTAGGCCAGCGCGACGAACAGCCCGAACCCGGCCAGGAAGTAGGCGAGGCTGTCGAGGATGGGGTAGGATTGCGAGATGTGGTGGCTCGCCTGGAACCACTGAATCAATCGCGTCAGCCCGAACCAGGCCAGCGCCAGGATGCCGAGCGTCAACCCGAGCGACTTCCACAGGATCGCGCGGAGCGGCGGGGAGAAGGTCTGGCGCAGGGCCGCGAGCGCCGCCTGGATGAGCATGCCGTGATCCCGTCTCCCGCCGCCGATCGGCGCATCGCGGTTGTGGTGTCCCGATCCGTCCGCCGCAAGAGCACCGCTTGCGTCTCGTCGGCCTCGGGCCGGCGGGTTGGCTGAAACGCGCGACGGACCCGGAATGAGAACGACGAGAAGGATCGCGATCCGCGCAATGACCTCGATGCACGAGACGGCACCTTCGCATGCCCGGTTCCGGCCGAGCGTCGCGCCCAGGCTCGCCCCGCTGCCCGCGGACCCGGACGTGATCGTGGTCGGCGCGGGCGCTGCCGGGATCGCCGCCGCGCGGACGCTGATCGCCGCCGGCCTGTCCGTCGCGGTGCTCGAGGCGCGCGACCGCGTCGGTGGGCGCACGGTCGCGACGATGCTGCGCGGCCATGCGGTCGACCTCGGGGCGCACTGGCTTCACGCGGGCCCGATCAACCCCCTCGTCCAATTGGGCTTCGAGCGCGGCGAGCCCCTGCGCCGGGCAGCCCAGGAGGGCCACGTCTGGGTCGGACGTCGCCCCGGGCGCCCGTCCGAGGTCGCGGCCTCCGCCCGGGCCTTCGACCGCGCCGACCGGGCGATGCATGCAGGCGCCGCCGCGGGCGGCCCGGACCGTGCGGCGGCGAGCGCCCTGCCCCGCGGCCTCGGCCCCTGGGGCGCCCGCGTCGCGCTGGTCCACGGTCTGGTGTCCGGACGGCCGCTGGAGGAGGTCTCGCTCAAGGATTTCCCGAGCATGGAATACGGCGACAACTACTTCGTCGCCGGCGGCTACGGCGGCTACCTCGCGCGGCTGGCCCAGGGGCTGCCGATCGCGCTCGACTGCCCCATCGCGTGCATCGACTGGACGGGAGCCGGCGTTCGCGTCACCACCGCGGACGGGCGGACCCTGAAGGCCCGCGCCGTGATCGTGACGGTGCCGATGATGGTGCTGCGCGACAGCGTCGCCTTCTCGCCGGCCCTGCCCGCGCCGATCCGTGCCGCGATCGACGGGTTCCGGGTCGGCATCTACGAGCACGCGGTGCTGCACTGGCCGTCGAGCCCGTTCCGCGGGCGGGACCGTCTCGCAAGCCTCTTCGGCGGACGCTTCAGCCCGCCGGGCCTGCTCACCCGCATCGACGGGACGCCGTTCCACTATTTCGAGCTCGACTCGGTCGGGGCCGCCGAGATCGATGCCGCCGGCACCGGCGAAGACGGTCTGCGCCGCCGCGTGCGCGCGACGCTGGCCGATCATTTCGGCGCCCGCCGCCTCCACGACCTGTCGATCCCCGCCGTGAGCGAATGGCGCCACGATCCCTGGTCGCGCGGCTCCTGGGCGTCGGTGCCGCCGGGCCACGCCGGCGCGCGCCGAACGCTGCACGCGGCGGTCGGCGAGCGGATCTGGTTCGCCGGCGAGGCGCTGTCGCGCGAGCAGTGGGGCACGACCGGGGGCGCCTATGCCGAGGGTGTGCGGGCGGCCGACGCCGTGGCGGAGCGTATCCGGATGGGCACAGCCGCGTGACGGGATGAGGCGGCGGCGCCGGATCGTCTTGCGGTCGAGCCTGAAACGCGATGCATCAGGGGACGGATGATCGCGATGCGGGAAGAGGCCGTCTGATGAATTGGGTCGAGGGCATCGGCTATCTCGGGACGGCGCTGACCATTTCGGCCTCGGCGATGAGCACGATGATCCCGCTGCGGATCATCTCGCTCGTGGCGAGCGCCGCGGTCATCACCTACGGCCTGCTGATCGGCAGCATGCCGGTGGTGCTGACGGAGGCGATCCAGATCCCGTTCAACGCCTGGCGGCTCTGGCAGATGGTCCGGCTGGTGCGCGACGTGGAGAAGGCCGCCGACGGCGACCTCTCCCTCGACTGGCTGAAGCCCTACGGCACGGAGCGGGCCTTCGCGGCCGGGGCATCGCTGTTCGCCAAGGGCGAGGCGGCGACGATGATGTACTACGTCGAGGCCGGCTGCTTCCGCATCCCGGAATACGGGATCGAGGTGCGGGTCGGCGGCATCGTCGGCGAGCTCGGCCTGCTCTCGCCGGGCAACAGGCGCACGGCCTCGCTAGTCTGCACCGAGGCCGGCCGGGCGCTGGAGGTGCCTTATTCCGCGGTCAAGCAGCTCTACTACCAGAACCCGGAATTCGGCTTCAGCTTCCTGAAGCTCACCAGCGAGCGGCTGTTCCAGAGCGCCGATGCGCGGGTCGCGGTGAGCGGCGACGTGGCCTGATCCGCGTCCGACCTGAGCGATCTTCGAGGATTCCGCGAAGCCGCCTCTAGGTGCGTCGTCCGAGAAGGCCGTGCAGGACCTCTCGCACGGCCGATCCCGCGGGCGGCGGGGCGGCCCAATCGGGGACCGGCCCCTCGTGAAGATGCCAGTCGCGGGACTGGAACCGGTCGCCGGCTCCTCCGATCAGACCGAGCCCGACGCACGGACGATGCTGCCCGGTGCCGATGCGGCCGGCGGCCCAGACGCGCTGCCACCGATCGCGGACCGTCAGGTCGGCATCGCACCAGCCGAGGCGCTCGCGGCCCATCACGGCGAAGATGCGCTCGGGCGACGCCCCCGCCGGGATCCGGACCCAGGCGGAGGCCGCGTTACGGCGCTCACCATCCCCATGCCGTGTCCCAACTCTGGCTCAGAGCATGCTGGGCAGGATCCGATCCGGCGGGCGGTGGCCGTCCATGAAAGTCTTGATGTTGATGATGACCTTCTCGCCCATGTCGATCCGGCTCTCGAACGTGGCCGAGCCCATATGCGGCAGCAGCACGACCTTGCCGGACTTTGCGAGCTTGATCAGGCGCGGGCTCACCGCGGGCTCCTGCTCGAACACGTCGAGGCCGGCCGCCGAGATCTCGCCGGCCTCGATCAGGCGGGCGAGCGCGTTCTCGTCGATCACTTCGCCGCGGGCGGTGTTCACGACGATCGCCTCGGGCTTGAGCAGCTTGAGGCGGCGGGCCGAAAGCAGATGGTAGGTGGCGGGCGTGTGCGGGCAGTTCACCGACACGATGTCGACGCGCGCCAGCATCTGGTCGAGCGATTCCCAGTAGGTCGCCTCCAGCCCGGCCTCGATCGCGGCCGGGACCCGGCGGCGGTTGTGGTAGTGGATCTGCAGGCCGAACGCCTTGGCGCGGCGGGCGAGCGCCTGCCCAATCCGGCCCATGCCGACGATGCCGAGGCGCTTGCCGGTGATGCGGCGCCCGAGCATCCAGGTCGGCGACCAGCCCGTGGTCCAGTCGTCGTCCGGAATGATGCGCGCGCCCTCGGGCACCCGCCGCGCGACGGCGAGGATCAGCGCCATGGTCATGTCGGCGGTGTCCTCGGTCAGGACGCCGGGCGTGTTGGTGACGGTGATGCCGCGCTCCAGCGCCCCGCCCACGTCGATGTGGTCGACGCCGTTGCCAAAATTGGCGATCAATCGCAGGTTCGGCCCGGCCTGGGCGAGGAGGCCGGCGTCGATCTTGTCGGTAACGGTCGGGACCAGCACGTCCGCCTCGCGCATCGCGGCGGCGATCCGATCGGACGAGAGCGGGGCGTCGTCGTGGTTCAGCCGCGCATCGAACAGCTCGCGCATCCGCGTCTCGACCGCGTCCGGCAGGCGTCGCGTCACGACGACGAGCGGCTTGCGCTTCAACGACATCTTCTCTCCCATCACCGGTTCGGGCAGGCCCGACACGAACGCCTCGCGCGGCGTCGACGCATCGTGGACCGGTCCCGTTCCCGGTTTCAAGCTCCGTTAACCGAGCTCCGCCAGACAGGAGCGGACGGCTTCCGGCCTCTCTACCAGAGGCAGGCCGGAACACAATCCGAAGTGCCGCGGCGGCACCAGCCCGCGGCGCAGGCGTTCTGTCGCCGACGCGCGAAGATCAGGAGATGGACGATGCGGCTGGCTCGGCTCTTCTTCGTGGGCGCCGCCCTCCTGGCGTCGCCCACCCTCACCCTGCCGGCTTCGATCGGGACGGCATGGGCCGCAGCGAGCGGTGGTCCCGAATCCGGAATCGGGCCCGTCACCAAGTTGCCGCTGCCGCGCTATGCCAGCCTGAAGACCGATCGCGTCAACCTGCGCGAGGGGCCCTCGAAGGATCACCGCACCCTGTGGGTGTTCCAGCGCGCCGGCATGCCGGTCGAGATCGTCGCCGAGTTCGAGACCTGGCGCCGCATCCGCGATTCGGAGGGGACCGAGGGTTGGGTCCTGCACTCGTTGCTCTCCGGCCGCCGGACCGCAATCGTCACCGCGTCCAAGGGCGCCGACAAGGCCGCGATCCCGCTGCGCGCGCGCGCCGACGACGGCGCCGAGGACGAGGCCCGCCTGGAGGCGGGCGTGATCGGCAGCGTGAAGACCTGCACCGGATTGTGGTGCCGCCTCGTCGTCGCCCTGCCCTCGAAGCACGACGTCGACGGCTACATCCACCAGGACCGCCTCTGGGGCGTCTACCCGAACGAGAAGGTCGACTAGAAAGAAAAGGGCCCGGTTCGCACCGGGCCCTTTTCTTGAGTCTGGAAGGTTCGGCGGCTGCTCAGCTCTGGCGGCGCGTGCCGGGCCGGCGGCGCAGGCGGACGATCACCTCGACGCCGGCGATCTCCATGCCTTCCGGCGCGTCGGGCAGCGATTCGACGGTGATGCCGCAATCGGGCATGTCCAGCACCTGCCCCTCGTCCTCGAGGAAGAAGTGGTGGTGCTCCGACGGGTTGGTGTCGAAGTAGGCCTTCGACCCGTCGAGGGCGAGCTGGCGCAGCAGGCCCGCCTCGGTGAACTGGTGAAGGGTGTTGTAGACCGTCGCCAGCGACACCGGGACCTTGGCGCGCATCGCCTCGTCGTAGAGCATTTCCGCCGTCAGATGGCGGTCGCCGCGCCCGAACAGCAGCCAACCGAGCGACAGGCGCTGGCGCGTCGGGCGCAGGCCGGCGCGCCGCAAACGGTCGCGCAGGTCCGAGAGCGGACAGCCACGGCGGGCGGCACCCGATGCATCCCCCGAAAGGGCCGGGATCCGGGCGTTGAGCGCGGCCTGTAGGGACAGCAGTTCGGACATCGGAGGGACTGAACGCTCGCGAGGGATGAAGAATTTCGCTTCCGTGTATATGGGAACGGTCGCCGGCTCGCAACACGCCGCGGTCGGCCCTCCCCCGCTCCGCGTGACGGTCGCATCGTTCGCGCCAGCTTGGAACCGGCTCCGCGCCTATGCTAACGAGGCCGCCGAGTGCGCGGTTCGCCCCGTGTACGGCACGCGTGCCGGCGCCGAAGCCGGCCCGGGCCCGCCGACCGAAGCTCGCGACACGAGGACCGACCCGCCTTCATGACGTCCGACACCGAACAGACCGCCCCCCGCGCCTCGCAGTATTCCTACGAGGACCTGCTCGCCTGCGGGCGCGGCGAACTCTTTGGCGCGGGCAACGCCCAGCTGCCGCTGCCGCCGATGCTGATGTTCGACCGCATCACCGAGATCGGTGCCGAGGGCGGCGCCCACGGCAAGGGCCTGGTGCGCGCCGAGTTCGACATCCGGCCCGACCTCTGGTTCTTCTCCTGCCACTTCAAGGGCGACCCGGTGATGCCGGGCTGCCTCGGGCTCGACGCCCTCTGGCAGCTCGTCGGCTTCCATCTCGGCTGGCTCGGTTCGCCCGGCCGCGGCCGGGCGCTCGGCGTCGGCGAGGTCAAGTTCACGGACCAGGTCCTGCCGACGGTCAAGCAGGTGGTCTACGGCGTCGACCTGCGTCGGGTCCGGACCGGCAAGCTCGTCCTCGGCATCGCCGACGGATGGCTGGAAGCCGACGGCAAGCGGATCTACGAGGCCAAGGACCTGCGCGTCGCGTTGTTCCAGAGCTGAGCGGCGGACCTGATTCCGACGCGTCTCGCGCAACGAGGCGCGTCCTCGCCGGTTGGAAACAGGCCGGCGGCATCCTAGCTGACGAGGAAGCGTGACGTTCGCCCCATCCGGGGGGGCGTCGCCGTGGAGACGAGTTCTTTCATGCGCCGTGTCGTCGTCACCGGGATGGGCATCGTCTCATCCATCGGAAACAACACCCAGGAAGTGCTCGCCTCGCTCCGCGAAGGGCGGTCCGGGATCACGCGCGATGGGTCCCACGCCGAGCACGGCTTCCGCAGCCAGGTCTCCGGCCGGCCCGACCTCGACCCTGAGGGCATCGTCGACCGCCGCGCCATGCGCTTCCACGGCGGCGGCAGCGCCTGGAACCACGTCGCGATGGATCAGGCGATCCGCGATTCGGGTCTCGAAGCCGCCGACGTCTCTAACGAGCGCACCGGCATCATCATGGGCTCGGGCGGTCCCTCGACCCGCGTGATCGTGGAATCGGCGGCGATCGCCCGCGAGAAGGGCCCCAAGCGGGTCGGCCCGTTCGCGGTGCCGAAGGCGATGTCCTCGACCGCGTCGGCGACGCTGGCGACCTGGTTCAAGATCAAGGGCGTCAACTACTCGATCGCCTCCGCCTGCGCGACGTCGAACCATTGCATCGGCAACGCCGCCGAGATCATCCAGGGCGGCCGCCAGGACATCATCTTCGCCGGCGGCTGCGAGGATCTCGACTGGACGCTCTCCGTCCTGTTCGACGCGATGGGCGCGATGTCCTCGAAGTTCAACGCGACGCCCGAGCGGGCCTCGCGCGCCTACGACGCGAACCGCGACGGCTTCGTCATCGCGGGCGGCGCCGGCGTGCTCGTGCTCGAGGAATACGAGCACGCCAAGGCGCGCGGCGCGCGGATCTACGGCGAGATCGCCGGCTACGGCGCGACCTCGGACGGGTACGACATGGTGGCGCCGTCCGGCGAGGGCGCGGTGCGCTGCATGCGCCAGGCGATGGAAGGCCTGAAGGGCGCACCGATCGACTACATCAACCCGCACGCCACCTCCACGCCGGTGGGCGACGAGAAGGAGATCGAGGCGATCCGCGAGGTCTTCGGCCGCGGCGAGGCCTGCCCGCCGATCGCGGCGACGAAGTCTCTCACCGGCCACTCGCTCGGCGCCACCGGCGTCCAGGAAGCGATCTACGCCCTGCTGATGATGAACAACGGCTTCATCAGCGCGAGCGCGCACATCGACGAGCTCGATCCCGCCTTCGCCGATATGCCGATCCTGCGCGAGCGCCGGGACGGGGCCAAGCTCGGGCACGTGCTGTCGAACTCGTTCGGTTTCGGCGGCACCAACGCGACCCTGGTGCTGAAGAACGTCGACGCCTGACGCGTCGAGCAAGACCTGCGATCCTCCCCCGGCGGCGACCGACACGGCATTCGGGAACGATCCGCGGCGAAAGGGATCGTTAACCACCGGAACCCATGCTTCCGGTTCCGGTTTCGTCGGAAAGCCATGCCTGGGAGCGACGCGCGCATGACCTTCGTCCTGATCGGATTCGTGCTGGCTGCGGTGATCGTCGGCTCGGCCGGCATCTACGCCAAGCAGGCGCTGATCGACGACGCCAAGGCCCAGACGCGCGGCTACTTCTAGCGCGAACGCCCCCTTCGGCCGTCATCGAGCCCCGCCGGATGGCGGGGCTTTCGTTTTTTCCTCGTTGCCGATTGGACAGCGCCGCCCCCCGCGCCTAAGCGTCGGTCCCTGTCTACTGCGCCCGGAGAGGCGCATCGCTCGGGAGTGACGGATCGGATGACGGGTTTGATGGCGGGCAAGCGCGGCCTGATCATGGGCGTGGCCAACGACCACTCGATCGGCTGGGGCATCGCCAGAACCCTGCATCAGCACGGTGCGAAGCTTGCCTTCACCTATCAGGGCGATGCCCTCGGCAAGCGCGTCACGCCGCTCGCCGCCCGGCTCGATTCCGATATCGTCCTGCCCTGCGACGTGGAAGACCTCGCCTCCGTGGACGCGACCTTCGCGGCCCTGGACGAGCGCTTCGGCGGCACCCTCGATTTCGTCGTCCACGCCATCGGCTTTTCCGACAAGGCGCAGCTGAAGGGTCGCTACGTCGACGTGACCACCCGCGAGAACTTCTCGCGGACCATGACGATCTCGTGCTTCTCGTTCACCGAGATCGCGCAGCGGGCGGCCAAGCGCATGCGCGAGGGCGGCTCGCTCCTGACGCTGACCTACGGCGGCTCCACCCGCGTGATGCCGAATTACAACGTGATGGGCGTGGCCAAGGCCGCGCTCGAGGCGTCCGTGCGCTACCTCGCCACCGATCTCGGCCCGGACGGCATCCGGGTGAACGCCCTGTCGGCTGGGCCGATGCGGACGCTGGCCGGCGCCGGAATCGCCGACGCGCGCCTGATGTTCAACCACCAGAGGGCACATGCGCCGCTGCGGCGCACCGTGACGCTCGACGATGTCGGCGGCTCGGCGCTCTACCTGCTGTCCGACCTCTCCGGCGGCGTCACCGGCGAGATCCACTTCGTCGATTCCGGCTACAACATCATCTCGATGCCGCGGCCCGACGTGCTGCAGGCGCAGGACGAGGCCGGCGTCGTCGGCGACGCCTGAGACGCCTTCGTCAGCGCGTCACGGCGATCAGGCCGATCACCAGGCTCGCCAGCAGCAGGATCAGGTGGATTCCGACGCCGTCGGCGAGCCACGCGCTCATTCCGGGATACGGCCCGGGGGCAGCAACCCGGGCTCGCGCACGGGGCGGCGGACCGCGCGGCGCTCGCGCCGCTCGATGACCGCCCGCGGCGGCGGGGCGGACGGGTAGTTCGACGCGAACGGATTCGACGGGACGCCCGATCCGGTGAGCCCCAGCGTGCTTCCGGCGTAGCCCGTGCCCTGCGCCAGGGCCGGAAGCGAACCGGCCGCGAGGATCGCGGCGGCGAGCGTTGTGCGGTAGGGCATCGATATCCTTCGTCTTGTGGCTCTCGTCAGATAGGGCTGCGGCGGCTCGGGCGGGAACGGAAAACGTCATGGAACCGCATCGGATCGAGCGCGACGGCACGACCTACGACGTCACCTTCGAGCGTGCGCCCGAAGGCTGGGTCGCCCGCATCCGCCGGACGAGCGACGGCGCGGTGCACGTCGTCGCCTTCGCCGACGGCGTGGGCTACGCGGCGGACGACCCACGCGGCTCGCTGATCGCCGGTTGCGAGGCGGCGATCGAACGGCTGCCGTGGGGCGTCCCGACCAGGCACTGATCGCCCGGTCGGCGGAACCTGCGCTTCGCCCCCGTGTTCGCGCTGGACAGATCCTATTCTCAAGACCGGAGTTTTCGATGTCCGAAGTCACCTATCACGTCGTCGAGCACGATGGCGGATACGCCTACAAGGTCGGCGACGTCTTCTCGGAGACCTTTCCGAGCCGCGACGAGGCCCTCCAGGCGGCACAGGCCGCCGCGGCCGAGCAGCAGGTGCCGGGCTCGACCGAGGGCATCCGCTATCAGGACGGTGCCGGCGCGTGGCACGACGAGACCGCGCGCGGCGACGACCGCCCGACCGCGAAGGTCGCGGACTGATCGAGACCCGTCCCGCGTCGAACGATGGCACGCAAGGCGACCTCGGTGCCGCGGAAGCCGAAGACCGAACCGGAACCGGACGTCGTGCCGGTTCTGGCGAAGCTGCCGAAGGGTGCACGCCGAACGACGCCGTCCCGTGAGACGCTCGCCGCCCTCGCCCCCGATCGGCTCATCGGCCTGATCCTCGCCGAGACCGCCCGCAACGCCGCGTTCAAGAAGCTCGTGAGCGCGGCGCTCGCCTCCCTGCAGGGGCCGGAAGCGGTCGCGGCGATCGTCGACCGGCGGCTGACCGCCCTGGAGGGCGCCCGCGGCTTCATCGACTGGCAGAAGCGCCGGGCGTTCACCACGGATCTCGGCGCGATGGTCACGGTGATCCTCACCGAGCTCGCGCCGCTCGATCGCATGGCGGCTCTCGAACGTCTGGTGCGCTTCCTCGGCGGCGCCGACGCGGTGCTCAACCGCGTGGACGACGGTTCGGGCGCGATCCAGGCGATCTACGAGCGCGCTTCGGATGCCGTGGTCGAGATTGCCGCAGAGCTCGAGCCGGACGAGGCCGGGCGGTTCGCGCTGACGCTGATCCCGCGCTTCGTCGCCGACCCCTACGGGCCGTTCGGCGTGCTGATCCGCGATCTGGTCCCGCGCCTCCCCGCTGCCGCCCTCGCCTCGCTCGATGCGAAGCTCGCCGAGGCGGCGGACACGAAGCATCGGGCCGCGGATGCACCGAACGGGCCCGCGGCCTCGCGAGCCGATCTCCGCCACGGGAACATCCTGCGCGTCCGTCAGGACATCGCCGACCGGCGCGGCGACGTCGCGGCCTACATCGCGCTCGAGCAAGCGATCATGCCCGGCCGTCCCGACGGGACCGAGATCGCAGGGCGCCTGCTCGCGGCCGGGCGGGCCGCCGAGGCGCTGGATTGGATCCGCCGCCCGAAATCATCGCGGAGCGGCGTGATCACCCGCGCGATGCTCGCGACCGGAGATGCGGCGCTCGACGGCCCGGACCGCGAGCGGATCGGGCTGGAGATCCGCATCCTCGATGCGCTCGACCGACGCGAGGAGGCTCAGGCTCTGCGCTGGCAGGGGTTCGAAGCGACGCTCGACGCCGACATGCTCCGCGCGCACATCGCCAAGCTCCCGGATTTCGAGGACGAGGAGGTGCTGGAGCGCGCCCTCGACCACGTCGCCCGGCACGACGATGCCCATCGCGCGCTGGCCTTCCTGGTGGCGTGGCCGAGCCTCGACCGCGCGGCGCGCCTCGTCTTCGATCGCCGCGCGGAGTGGCGGAGCGAGGCCTATCGCCTGCTCGGTCTGGCGGCGGAGGCGCTGGAGCCCGATCATCCGGCCGCGGCGACGCTGCTGCTGCGCCGGATGATCGACGACATCCTCCGGGACGGACGCAGCAGCGCCTACCCCTATGCCGCCCGCCACCTCGCCGCCCTCGACGGAATGGCGCCGCGCCTGGCGCCGGGATCGATCGATCCGCCGCCCGAGGCCTACCGCACCGGCCTGCGGACGGCGCATGGACGCAAGCACGGGTTCTGGTCGCTCGTGCCGGCGTGAGGCCGAATCACACCGTCTCGATCGCGTCGACGCGGTCCGGGTAGAAGGCGAGATGCCCTGCGATCTCGGCGACCGCCGGAAACGGCGCCTCGTAGCTCCAGACCGCGTCGGGACGCGATGCGTCGCCGACCGCGAGGCTGAAGTAGCTCGCATCGCCCTTGTACGGGCAGTGGCTGGTCCGCGCCGACTTCGTGAAACGCGAGAGGTCGGCATCGCTGCGCGGAATGTAGAGAACCGGAGGGTACGACGCTTCCTTGAGGGAAAGCACCCGCTCGCTCTCGGCGACGGCGACGCCGTCGAGCATCACCCGGACGCGGCCCGGATGCGGCGTGATGGTGATCGGATGGTCGGGGCCGGGTTGCTTCATCGCGGAATCCTCTCGGTCGGGTTCAACTCGATGGTGCCGAGGGCGTCGGCGAGCCGTGCCTTCGCGCTGCCGGGCTTCAGCGGGACCTGCTGACTCGCATGCGGCGCCCAGCCGGTGAGCCACAGGATCTCGAAGCTGGCGCGAAGCCGCCCGTCCGCGTCGGCGAAGCGCGACGCGTAGATGTCCGCCATCCGCATCAGCGTCGCCCGCCGCAGGGGCGTGCGGCGGCGCTCGACCAGCGCGTTGGTCAGGCCCATGGCGCGCAGGTCCCGCATCAGGGAAAACGGGTCTGCGTAGCGCACCGTCACGGTCTCGGTGTCGGCGACCGGCAGGGCGAAGCCGGCGCGCTGCAGCAGGGCGCCGGCCTCGCGCACCTCGGCGAACGGCGCGACCCGCGGGCTGACGCCGCCCTCGACCTCGCTCTCGGCCTGGGCGAAGCTCGCCCGCAGCTCGTTCAAGGTGGCGCCGCCGAGCAGGCAGCCGAGGAACAGCCCGTCGGGGCGAAGCGAACGGCGGAGCTGCACCAGCGTCCCGGGAAGATCGTTGACGCCCTGGAGCGCCAGCAGCGACACGGCGAGGTCGAAACCCTCGGGCGCGGCCGGCAGCGCCTCGGGGTCGGCGACCGCCTGCCGGACGCCGGGCACGGCCCGGTCCAGGATCGGCGCGAGGCGTAGGACCGTCGCGTCGGGGTAACGCGCCGACAGGACGCGCGCGGCCGCCGCGGTCGGCGTCGCGAGATCGAGGCTTCGGGTGAAGTCGCGCAGCACCGCGCCGAGGCGATCGTCGAGATCCTCCGCGACACGGGCAATCAGGAAATCGGCAAAGCCCGCACGCTGCGCCCGCGCCAGGCGTCGGCGGGCGAGGACGGTGTCGAACAGGGGCGAAGGCGCTGTCATCTGCCCCATCACATGGCGCTCGGATCGCTGTCTTGCCAGCGGCGCGATCGACGGGTGGCGAGGCCCGGACGACGATCACACTTCTGAGAGGGTGGAACGGGAACGGGGCGTCGCCGTTCCTGGTCAGTTCCATCGGCCGCTCGGCCGCGTACCGGAGTCCCATGCCATGATCCGCTTCCTGTCCGGGGCCGCGCTGGCCCTCTCGATCGTCGCTTTCGGCTCGGCCGCCGATGCCAAGGGTTGCATCAAGGGCGCCATCGTCGGCGGGATCGCCGGGCACTATGCCGGCCATCATGGGCTCGTCGGCGCTGCGGCCGGCTGCGCCATCGGCCGCCATCGCGCGAATGCCGAGGCCCGCCGCAACGATCAGACCGCGCCGACGACGCGCTGAGGCGCGCTCCCGATCGCGTCGACGCGGCGGACGGATCGGGCGGTGCATGCGCCTGAGACGTCGAGCATCGAGATCGGCCGTGCGTCGAAGGGCGCGCGGCCTTTCGCCGTTCCGGGTCGCGTCGCCCGCGCCCTGGTCGGTCTCGTCTACCCGCCGTCCTGCGCCGGCTGCGGCGCGGCGACCGCCGATCCCGGCGCGCTCTGCCCGTCCTGCTGGGCCGGCCTGCGCTTCATCGAGGAGCCGTGCTGCGCGCGGTACGGCACGCCGTTCGCCGTCGATCTCGGAATCGGTCCCCTGCTGTCGCCGCGGGCGATCAGCGAGCCGCCGGTCTTCGCGCGGGCCCGCGCCGTGGCGCTCTACGACGACACCGCCCGCGGCCTCGTCCATCGCCTGAAGTACCAGGACCGCCTCGACCTCGCCAAGGCGATGGCCGCGATGATGGCGGCGTCCGGCGCGGCGCTGATCGCGGAGGCCGACTGCGTCGTGCCGGTGCCGCTGCATCGCTGGCGCCTGTGGCGGCGGCGGTTCAACCAGGCGGCGCTGCTGGCGCGGCCGGTCGCCCGGGCCGGCAGCCTGCCGTTCCTGCCGCGGGCCCTGGCGCGCGTGAAGGCGACGCGCTCGCAGGTCGGGCTGACTCGCGCCGGGCGTGCCGAGAACCTTCAGGGCGCCTTCCGGGTGCCGGCGGCGCATCGGGCCGGCATCCAAGGACGGCGCGTCCTCCTCGTCGACGACGTCACCACCACCGGCGCGACCGCCAACGCCGCCGCCCGCGCTCTGCTGCGCGGCGGGGCCGCCTCGGTCGACCTGCTCACCTTCGCCCTGGTGGCCGACCCGATCGGTTGAGCGGGGGCGCGATCGTTCTCACGCGGGCGGCGGGTTTCGCGACTGAAGCGCCGCGATCGTCAGATCGAACGCCTCGGCGATGCTCTCGTGCCAGAGCGAGAACGGGGTGGGCCGTTCGAGGTGCACGGCGGCCTCGGCTTCCGTCCCGCTGGCCTGGAGGTCGGCGCCGTGCCGGATCGCGAGGCGGCGCATCGGTCCGTTCATGGCCAAGCACCGCACGTGCAAATCGCCGACGCCACGATTGCGCCCCGCTTCCGTGATCCGCGCGAACAGCGCGCCGCCGATGCCGCGACGCCGATAGGCGCGCTCCACCGCGAAGGCCGCCTCGGCCTGCCTGCCGAGGTCGAGCGGCGTCGCACCCGGGCCGGACGGTCGCAGCTCCGCGACCCCGCGCAGGGTGCCTGACACGAAGGCACCGAAGATCAATCCGTCGGCCGTGACGGCGCGCTCGGCATAGGCACGGATCCCGGCCTCGCCGACGCTTCCCATGAACCGGTTCGCGCGGGTTTCGGGGTCCAAGCGCAGGAAGTAGGCGAGGATCTGCGCGCGGTCGCTCGCGCGCAGGCGTCGGATCGTGTGTCCCGCCGGTTTCGGCTCGGGCAATGCCATGTGCAGGTCTCCGGTATCGGCGCGCTGGGTGCGCGCATCCGGGCGTGCCCTCCCTCGAGGCAGGCAGGGTCTCGCACCGCCAAGCCGATTATGCAATGCAACAATTCGTCGTCGCATCGCGTCGCGAGGGCTGACATGCACCCAGGGGATGGAACCACTTCTGTTGCATCGCGGTGCGACGCGGGGTTGATCGACCCGCCCGCGCGCGGCAGACGGGTGGGACGGGTCCCGCGTTGCAGCACCGCGCGGATGCCGAGCAGGATCCCGTGGTCGTGAGCCGGAAGCCGTGAGCCCAACCTCGCCGAGCCATGCGCCCTCCGCCGATGCGCGCAGCGGTGCGCTTTCTCCCGGCCCCGTCCACGATCGCTACGAGGCGCTGATCGCCTCCGGCGCGATCGAGCGCGACCCGGCCCAGGCGCGGCTGGTGCGCGCCCTCGACCGCCTGGTCCTCGACCTCGAGCGGAGGCGTCGCGCCAAGAAGGGCAGCGCGCTCGGCTGGCTGTTCTCGCGGAAGGACAGCGTCGGGCCGCCGAAGGGCCTCTACATCTGGGGCTCGGTCGGGCGCGGCAAGACCATGCTCATGGACCTGTTCCACGAGGCCGCCCCCGGGCCGAAGCGCCGCGTCCACTTCCACGGCTTCCTCGCCGACGCGCACGAGCGCATCCACGCCTACCGCCAGGCGCTGAAGCGCGGCGAGGTGAAGGGCGACGACCCGATCGGCCCCGTCGCCGACGCGCTCGCCGACGAGGCGACGCTGCTGTGCTTCGACGAGTTCACGGTCACCGACATCGCCGACGCGATGATCCTCGGCCGGCTGTTCGGCGCGCTGTTCAGGCGCGGCGTGACGGTGGTCGCGACCTCGAACGTCGAGCCGGACCGCCTCTACGAGGGCGGCCTCAACCGCGCGCTGTTCCTGCCCTTCGTCGAGGAGCTGAAGGAGCGGGTCGAGGTGCTGCGCCTGGATTCGCGCACGGATTTCCGCCTGGAGAAGCTCGGCGGCGCACCGGTCTACCATGTGCCCGCGGACGCGGAGGCCCGAGCCGCGATCGATGCCGCGTTCAAGGGGCTGACCGGGAAGGCCAAGGGCCGGTCGGCGACGATCACCGTGCACGGCCGCGCCGTGCCGGTGCCGCAGGAGGCGGCCGGCGTCGCCCGGTTCTCCTTCGCCGACCTCTGCGCCCAGCCGCTCGGCGCCTCCGACTACATGGCGATCGCCCGGGCCTTCCACACGGTGATCGTCGAGGACATCCCGGTGATGGGCGAGCAGAACCGCAACGAGTGCAAGCGCTTCATCACCCTGATCGACACCCTGTACGACCGCCACGTGAAGCTCGTCGCCTCGGCCGCGGCGGAAGCGCAGGACCTCTACACGGTCCGCGAGGGCCGCGAGGCCTTCGAGTTCGACCGCACCGTGTCCCGGCTGATCGAGATGCGATCGACCGAATACCTCGCCCTGCCGCATGGACGGGCGGATTCGGAAGCCTCCGGCGCCACGACCGGCCTCGTCGAGACCTGATGCGGCTTCGCGGCCGCCCGAGCTTCGACGGGTAAGGCTTCGACAACCGCCCCGTCCCGTCTATGTCTGCGCAGGTCGCCTCGGCACGTCGCCGGGCCGATCCGAGGCGCCCGAGATGATCACCGATACGAAACACCCGCTCGCCGCGGGTGGTGCTGCGATGCGGGGCGGGTTCGGGATGGTCGTCGCGTGGTGAGCCCCCGATCGATCTCGTTCCTGCGTCGGTCGAACTGGCGCCGCGCACGGCCCTTCGCCGGGCTGCTCGGCTCGCCGGTCGCCTTCGGCCTCCTGATCGTCGCCCTGGTGGCGGGTGGCTGGAACTACGTCGGCGGCGAGGCGAGCCGCGCGGCGGTCGCGGCCGGAAACACCCGGATCTCGGGGCTCGAGCGGCTGCTCTCGGCGGTGAAGGACCTCGAGACCGGCGAGCGCGGCTACGTCCTCGTCGGCGGCGACGTCTACCTCGAGCCCTACCAGAAGGCGCTCGGCGCGATCGACACCGGTCTCGCCGGGCTCGGCAGCCTCGCCCAGGTGCCGCTGCGCCAGGGCGGGACGTCCCTTGCCGCTCTCATCGCGGACAAGCGCGACTTCGCGGCCCGGGTCGTCGCCGCGCGGCGGGACGTGAGCTTCGATGCGGCGACCGAGATCGTCCGCACCGGCGTCGGCAAGCAGCAGATGGACGCGATCCGCGCCGAGACCGCAGGATTGCAGGCCTCGATCGCCCGGCGAATGGAGGCCGATCGCAGCCGCGACGCCGCGCGTTCCCTGCTGCTATCGATCCTCACGGCGGTCTGCGCGGTCGTGGCGATCGTGCTCCTCGCCCGCCTCGCCCTCGTCCGCCGCCGGGAGGCGATGCGGATGTCGGGCCTGCTCGACGGGGTGCTCGCCAATGCCCCCGTCGGCCTCGGCTTCCTCGACCGCGATCTCAAGATCCGCCACATGAACCGGGCGCTGGCGGTGATGAGCGAGCGCGGCTTCGGCGCCGACCTCGGCGCGCCGATCTGGGCGATGCTGCCGACCCTCGCCGACGCCCTGGGTCCGAAGCTCGCCGCGGCCCTCCACGAAGGGCTGGTGACGCCCGACGTGCCGGTCGCCGTCCCGACGCCCTCGGCCCCCGGCGGCGTGCGCCGCTTCTCGATGAGCTTCTATCCCCTCCGCGGCACCTCCTCTGAGGTCGAGCCGGCGATCGAGGGCGTCGGCATCGTCGTTCTCGACGAGACCCTGCGCTGGATGGTCGAGGAGCGCATGCGCCGCAGCGAGGAGCGCTTCCGCTCGCTGATCGAGGCGAGCGCGTCGATCGTCTGGACCGCGACGGCCGAGGGTACCCTGCACCCGCGGCAGGCCTCCTGGACGCGCTTCACCGGCCAGGACGACGCGGCCTATGGTGGCGAGGGCTTCCTCGACGCGATCCACGCGGACGACCGGGCGCATACGGCCGAGGCCTGGACCGTGGCGGTCTCGACGCTGCAGCCCTACGAGACCGAGCACCGCCTGCGCCGGGCCGACGGCGAGTACCGCCACATGGCGGTGCGCGCCGTGCCGATCCTCGCCGAGGACGGGCGCCTGCGGGAATGGGTCGGCACGCATACCGACATCACCGAGCGCAAGGCGGCCGAGGCCGCCGTCGAGGCGGCTCGTCAGGCGGCGGAGGACGCCAACCGCGCCAAGAGCCAGTTCCTAGCCAACATGAGCCACGAGCTGCGCACGCCGCTTTCCGCGGTGATCGGCTATTCCGAGATGCTGCAGGAGGAGCTGGAAGACCTCGGCGAGCCCTCGCTGATCGCCGACATGAAGAAGATCGAGTCAAACGCCCGCCACCTTCTCGGGCTGATCAACGACGTCCTCGACCTGTCGAAGATCGAGGCCGAGCGCGTGGAGATCTACGCCGAGGACTTCTCCGTCGCCGAGGTCGTGGCCGAGGTCGCCGCGACGGTCGAGGGTCTGATCGCCAAGAAGGAGAACGCTCTCGACCTGACGATCGCCGAGGACGTCGGCACGGCGCATACCGACGTGACCAAGCTGCGCCAGTGCCTGATCAACCTCCTGAGCAACGCGGCGAAGTTCACCGAGAACGGCCGCATCGGCCTTACCGTGACGCGCGATGCGGAGGCCAGGCTCTGCTTCGCGGTCAGCGATACGGGGATCGGCATGACCGACGAGCAGGTCGGGCGGCTGTTCGAGCGCTTCACCCAGGCCGACGCCTCCACGACCCGGCGCTTCGGCGGCACCGGGCTCGGCCTCTCGATCATCCGCGCCTTCGCCGAGCTGCTGGGCGGCACCGTCGAGGTCGCGAGCCGCGAGGGCGCAGGCAGCACCTTCACGCTGATCCTGCCGGCGCAGTTCTCCGGCCCCGACGCCGGAGCGGCACACGAGGAGGATACGGCGGTGGGAAACCGCATCCTCGTCATCGACGATGATGCGGCGACGCGCGACCTGCTCGCGCGCTTCCTCGAGAAGGAGGGCTTCGTGGTCTCCACGGCGGAGGACGGACGCCAGGGCCTGGAACGGGCCAGGGCCCTGCGTCCCCGCGCGATCCTCCTCGACGTGACCATGCCGCGGATGGACGGCTGGTCGGTGCTGCGCGCGCTCCGGGCCGACCCCGAGCTCGGCGCGACGCCGATCATCATGGTGACGGTGCTCGACGAGCAGAACCTCGCCTTCTCACTCGGCGCCACCGACTACCTGCACAAGCCGATCGAGTGGGGGCACCTCAAGGCCGTCACCGACCGGTTCCGCCCCGGCAATGCCGAGGGACCGATCCTCGTCGTCGAGGACGATCCCGACGCCCGCGAGCGCGTGACGACCTTCCTGGAACGCGAGGGCTTTCCGGTGCGCTCGGCCGAGCACGGCAAAATCGCGCTGGAGGAGGTGGCGCGGGAGAAGCCCGCCCTCGTTCTCCTCGACCTGATGATGCCGGAGATGGACGGCTTCGGCTTCCTGCGCGCCCTGCGGACGCGGGCGGAGTGGCGCGACATCCCCGTGGTGGTGCTCACCGCCAAGGACATCACGGCCGAGGACCGACGCCGGCTCGCCGGGCAGGCGGACCGGGTGATCAGCAAGGGCTCGGTCAGCCTGTCGGATCTGGCTCAGGAGGTGCGGGGTCTGGTGGGGATTCCGGCGCGGGATTGAGAAGGGCGCAGCTGCCCGGAACGATCGCGCGAGCGATCACGGTGGCCATGCCCTCCCCGTCATCCCGGGGCGCCGAAGGCGAACCCGCGCTCCGGAACCGCAGGTCGTGCTCCAGCTTGCGCCTTCGACGGTTCTGGATCCCGGGCCCCGCTGCGCCGACCCGGGACGACGACGGTGGTTCTCGGCGGGTCCCGGAAGACCCTACTTCTCGACGAAGGCCTTCTCGATCACGTAGTGACCGGCCTCGCCGTGGTTGCCCTCCTCGTAGCCGCCGTTGGTCAGCAGCTCGCGGGTGTCGCGGATCATGTCGGGGCTGCCGCAGAGCATGAAGCGGTCGTTCTCGACCGACATGTTCGGCAGGCCGATATCCTCGAACAGCTTGCCCGAGGTCATCAGGTCGGTGATGCGGCCGCGGTTGCGGAACGGCTCGCGGGTCACGGTCGGGTAGTAGATCAGCTGCGCGCTGATCATCTCGCCGAGGAACTCGTGCTTCGGCAGGCTCTCGGTGATGGTCTCGCCGTAGGCGAGCTCCTGCACCTGCCGGCAGCCGTGGACGAGCACGACCTTCTCGAAGCGCTCGTAGGTCTCCGGGTCCTTGATGATCGACATGAAGGGCGCGAGCCCGGTGCCGGTGCCGAGGAGGTAGAGGTTCTTGCCCGGAAGCAGGTTGTCGAGCACCAGCGTGCCGGTGGGCTTCTTGCCGACGATGATCGGGTCGCCGACCTTGAGGTGCTGCAGCTTCGAGGTGAGCGGGCCGGCCTCGACCTTGATCGAGAAGAATTCCAGCTCCTCCTCGTAGTTAGCCGAGACGACGCTGTAGGCGCGCAGCAGCGGCCGGCCTTCGACCTCGATGCCGATCATCGTGAACTCGCCGTTCCGGAAGCGGAAGGCCGGATCGCGGGTCGTGCGGAAGGAGAAGAGCGTGTCGGTCCAGTGGTGGACCGACAGAACGCGCTCCTCGTAGAACTTGCTCATCGACTGAGGTGTCCCGAATCCCGATGGGTTTGGCGGTCTTTTCGCAGGTGCGGAACGCAGGTCAAGACGCGCCGACGACACACAGCCATGCAACCGCAACTGATTGGAATCGCTCTTAATACCCGCGGCGATCCGACCTAGAGCGGCTTCAGCCCGGCCTCGATCTCGGCGCGCCGCGGCTCGAGGAACGGCGGCAGGGCGAGGCCCTGACCGAGCCGGTCGAGCGGCTCGTCGGCGGTGAAGCCGGGGCCGTCGGTGGCGATCTCGAACAGGATGCCGTTCGGCTCGCGGAAATACAGGCTGCGGAAGTAGTAGCGGTCGACCGGACCGCTCGACGGCATCCGCCGCACCTTGAGCCGGTCGGCCCAAGCTGCGTAATCCGCATCGGGGATGCGGAAGGCGACGTGGTGCACCGCGCCGGCGCCCTGGCGGGCGGGGGCGGAGGCGTCGCCGACGAGCTGCACCTCGGCGGCCGACCCGCCCTCCCCCATGGCGAAGACGTGGACCGTTCCCTCAGGCGCCTCGAAGCTGCGGTCATGCCGCATCCCGAGGACGTCCACGAGCACCGAGCCGGTCCGCTCCGGCTGAGCGACGGCGAGGCGGATCGGGCCGAGCCCGCGGATCTGATGCTCGGGCATCACCGGGCTGCCGGCCCAGGGGTGCGCATCGCCCGCGCCGCCGTCGTCGACGAGGCTCAGGCGCTGGCCTTCCGGATCCTCGAAATCCAGGGTCAGGCGTCCGTCGCGCTCGACCGGCTCGGAGTGGGCCACGCCCTCCCGCGCGAGGCGCTCGCGCCAGGCGTCGATCGCCGCCGGGCCGGCCACGCGCAGGTGCGTGCGGGTGATGCTGTTCGTCCCGCGTCGCTCGGGCGGCGCCGGCCAGTCGAAGAAGGTCACGTCGGTGCCGGGCGAGGCCAGCCCGTCGGCGTAGAACAGGTGGTAGGCCGAGACGTCGTCCTGGTTCACCGTCTTCTTGACGAGCCGCAAGCCGAGCACGCGGGTGTAGAACGCGTGGTTCTCCGCGGCCCGCGCGGTGATGGCGGTGAGATGGTGGATCCCGGTGAGCTGCATCGGCGAGAGCATCTTCCGTCGAAGCGGTCGCCGGTCCGGCGAAAGAACGTGCGGCACCGCGAAGAGATGGAACAGTCCCCACGACGGGGGTCATCGAGCCTGTGTCAGAGGCCGACCGGCCGCCCGGCGGCGACGACCAGCATCCGGCCGTCGGCGAAGGTCCGCGCGCCGGCGCGGCGGATGTCGTCCTGCGTGACCGAGGACACCAGGGCGTTGCGGCGCTCGATGTAGTCCATCCCGAGGCCTTCGAACGCGATCTGCACTAGCTGGTGGGCGATCTTGGTCGAGGTGTCGAAGCCGAGCGCGTAGGAGCCGGTCAGGTAGTCCTTGGCCTTCTGCAGCTCCTCATCGTCCGGGCCGTCGGCGATCAGGCGGTTGATCTCGTCGCCGATGACCGACAGCGCCTCGCCGACGCGCTCGTTCTTGGTCGCGGTGTAGCCCCAGGTCATCGCCGCCGAGCGGTGGCTGACCAGCGAGGTCCCGACCGAGTAGGCGAGGCCGCGCTTCTCGCGGACCTCTTGGAACAGCCGTGAGGTGAAGGCGCCGCCGCCGAGGATGTGATTGAGCACGTAGGCGGGAATGAAGTCGGGGTCGCGCCAGGCGACGCCGGCCATGCCGAAGCGGATCACCGATTGCGGCACGTCGAGATCGACGACGACGCGCTTGCCGAGGTCGCCCACCGTGGTCCGCTCGATCGCGCGCAGGCCGCCGGCCTCGGGCAGCGCACCGAAGGCGCGGTCGAGGCTCGCGGCGAGCTGCTCGGCGCCGATCGCGCCGACGGCTGCGACCTTCACCGCGCCGCGACCGAGCAGCCGGGCATGCATCGCCACGAGGTCGTCGCGGGTGATCGCCGAGACCGCCTCGATCGTGCCCGAGGACGGGCGGCCGTAGGCGTGCCCGGCGAACGCTTCGGCGAAGAAGCGGCGCGAGGCCATCACGCCCGGATCGTTCTGCTGATAGCGCAGGCCGGCGATCACCTGGCCGCGGACCCGCTCGATCGCGTCGGCGTCGAAGCGCGGCTTGGCGAGCGCCAGGGCCAGCAGCTCGATCGCCTCGTCGGCGTGCTTGACCAGCATCTTCAGCGAGCCGCCGATCGCGTCGGGGCCGGCATGGAACGACAGCTCGATGGCGCGCGCCGCGAGCCGCTCCTGGAAGGCGTCGGAGCCGAGATCGCCCGCGCCCTCGTCGAGAAGGCGTGCCAGCATCTGGGCGCAGCCCGACTTGCCCTCGGGGTCCTGCGCCGCGCCGCCCTCGAAGGTGAAGGCCAGGGCGATCATCGGCACCACCGGCGATTCGACGTGCCACGCCTCGATGCCGGCGGCGGTCTGGATCGGCAGCGCCTTGGCCGGACTCGCCTTGGAGCGGACCGGGGTCTCGGCCAGGTCGGTGTCGGCGAAGTTCATGGACGACCTCGTTGTTCTTGATGTCTGGGTGCGGCGCCGGGCGCCGCAGGCCGAACGTCCCTACTCAGCGGCGATGGCCATCGGTGCGTCCGGGTCGCTGGACTTGACGAGGTAGCCGGTGACCGAGCGCGACGGCGTCAGCCAGCGCTCGCTCGCCTCGGCCAGGCGCTCCCGGGTGACACCCTCGATGTCGGACGGCCAGCGCCGCACTTCCTCGATGGTCTCGCCGATGGCGAGCGCGGAACCGTAGATGCGGGCGAGCGAGGACTGGCTGTCGGAGGAATACACCGTCTCGGCCACGAGGCGGGTCTTGGCCCGCTCGATCGCCTCGGCGTTCAGCGCATCCAACGGCACGCGCCGCAGCACGCGGTCGACCTCGGCCTCCAGCTTCTCCAGGCTGACGCCCTCGGCGGGCACCGCGTAGACGGAGAAGCGGGTGTCGTCGATCGCCGAGCCCATGTACCAGGCGCCCGCGTTGACCGCGAGGCCGCTCTCCATCACCAGCTTGCGGTAGAGATAGGAGGTCGAGCCGCCGCCGAGCACCTCGGCGAGCAGCTCGAGATCGTGACAGCCGCCGTCGCGGGCGGTGATGCAGGACGGGGTGAGATAGAGCCGCTGCAGCGTCGGCTGCTCGACCTTCGGGTCCGCCACCGCGAGGCGGCGCAGCGCCTTCGGCTCCGGCTCGCGCGCACGGACGCGGATCGGGCGGGCGCCCTGCGGCGCGACGCGCCCGTAGGTCGCCTCGGCCAGGCGCCGGACCTCGTCGGGCGTCACGTCGCCGGCGACCACCAGGATCGCGTTCTCGGGGGTATAGAAGCGCTTGTAGTAGTCGAGGGCGTGGCCGCGGTTCAGCTCCTCGATCTCGTGCATCCAGCCGATGATCGGGATGCCGTAGGGATGGTGCACGAAGAGCGAGGCGGCCATCGCCTCGGAGAGCTGGGCCGACGGGTCGGTCTCGACCCGCATGCGGCGCTCCTCGAGCACCACGTCACGCTCCGGCGCCACCACCGCGTCGTCGAGGACGAGGCCGGTCATGCGGTCGGCCTCGAACGCCATCATGGTGTCGAGGTTGTCGCGGGCGACGCGCTGGAAATAGGCGGTGTAGTCGTAGGAGGTGAAGGCGTTCTCCTGGCCGCCGAGGCCGGAGACGGCCTTGGAGAAGGCGCCGACCGGGTGCTTCTCGGTGCCCTTGAACATCAGGTGCTCGAGGAAGTGGGCGATGCCCGACTGGCCGAGCGGATCGTCGGCCGAGCCGTTGCGATACCAGATCATGTGGGTGACGACGGGCGCGCGGTGATCAGGCACCACCACCACGTCGAGGCCGTTGTCGAGGGTGAAGGCCGACACCTCCGGCCCGCCGGCTTCCGAGCGCCCGAACGGCGCCGCCTCGGCGCGTCCCGCATTCGCGAAACGGCCGCCGGCCGGGAACAGGGTGGGCGTCGCCTTCCTGAGCAGATGCATTCCGTCTTCCCTCGTGCGGCCCCGAGGGACCGTCCGTTTCTGGTTCGATGCGGGGCTCCGAGCGCGCCGGCATCGTCTAAAATGGCACGTCCCGTATCTAAATTGGCAAGTCCCGTACCGGATTTGCCAGTCCCGGTCCCGTGCGGAACCGAGACGCGCCGTGTGTCACATCCGCACCTCAGCGCGCCCGCTGCTCACGCAGATAGACACCCGGATCGGCTTCGTCGCGCTCGCGGGTCGGGTTGTTGATCGGGTCGGTGGTGTTGCGGACGATCTTCCGCGGCGGCTGGCGATAGCCCTTGGGCGGGTCGGTGAGCACGTCGCGCGACGGCTCGGCCGCCGCCGGCTCCGTCTTCTCGTTGCCGATCCCCCGGATCAGGTCGAGCGGGTTGACCCAAGAATCCTCGCGGCTGTTCTCGCCGGGCTTGCGCTCGATCTCGCGGGTCAGGTTGGCGTCGGCGCGCCGGCCGGACCGCATCTCGTCGATCGAGAGCGTCGCGTTGTTGTCCTCGTAGCGACCCTGCGCCTGGCTGCCCTTGGGCAGACGGCGCTCGGCGGCGGCGCGCTCGCGCTCGACTACCTCGGGTTCCTTGGGCCATTGCGCCGAGGCGGCGCCGGCGCGGGGCGCCGGAAGGGACTTCCCGTCGAGCTTGGGCGGCATCACCAGCGGCGCGCGCTCGCGATACTCGATCGGCGCCTGCGGCTTCTCGAGAAGGCCGATGCCGCTCAAGGTGTTGCGCAGCAATTCGCCCGTTTCCTGGGCCTGGACCGTCGACGGCAGGGCGATCGCCGCCGCCGCCATGAGAATGAGCTCCCGATACCCGATCATGATGCCCCGCAGCTTGCCCACCGATGCCCGATCCCCGTTCCGGGGTTCTCGAAGCGGCCGAACGGTTGACGGCCTGATCCGGCGCTTCGGGTCTGGGACCGGTTTCCGGCGATCGTATGGCGCCTTGACCGCTCCCGGCCAGCCGCCGGCGACAGGTGGCTGTGGATGTGGTCTCCCGGTCACGCCGGCGGCGGCTCGCCCGGCAGGCCGGGGCGCCGCTCCGGCAGCACGCTGTCGAGGATCAGCCCGACGACGCCCGCCACGATCGCCGCGTCGGCGATGTTGAACACGTACCAGGACCAGGCCCCGGCATGCAGGTGGACGAAGTCGAACACCGCGCCGTAGGCCGCCCGGTCGATCGCGTTGCCGAGCGCGCCCCCGGCGATCAGCCCGAGCGCGGTCGCGAGCAGGCGCGACCCGGCGCGGGTCATCCACACGCTGAGGCCGAGGGCCGCCGCGAGCGACAGCGCCACCAGCAGCCAGCGGCCGATGCCGCCCTCCTGCTGGAACAGGCCGTAGGACACGCCCCTGTTCCAGACCACGACGAACTCGGCGTAGGGGCCGAAGCGCCAGGGCTGGGTCAGCACTAGGTCGGTGCCGAAGTAGAGCCCCAGCTTCGAGGCCTGATCGAGGATCAGCGTCGTGAGCAGGGCGAGGAGTCCGAGGCGCGCGGGCGTCATCGGGTAGCCCCGTCTTCTGTCGCGACGGCGACGGAACGCGGACGGGTCGCGAACGGGGTTTCCCGCCCCTCCCCGTCATCCCGGGGCGCTGTTGCGCAGATCCGGGAAGACCGGATCGGATCCGCTGCGGTGCGCGCCGCGCCGGCCACGCGCTCCCCTGTCCCGACCCGCTTCGCGGGCCACCCTCCCCCGCGGAGGGGGGAGAGAGACGGTTCCGATCCGCTCACGCCGCGCTCGCGGCCGCGTGCGCCGCGTCCCACTCCCGCAGGGCGCGGGCGTCGCGGGGCGTGACGTCGGGATAGTCCGCATCGTTGCCGACCTCCGGCGTGACGCGCCAGGATCGCGCGCATTTCCGGCCCTCGGCGCGCGCCGGCACCACGGCGACGCCCTTGACCTCGTCGAGGCGGAACGCGTCGGCCGGTCCCTCCCCGGCCTCGACTTGGATCGCGGAGGTGATGCAGACGTCGGCGAAGTCGACGCCGTCGAGGGCGGCCAGAAGCTCGGGATCGGCGATGGAGACCACGGGGGCCGCCTCCAGGCTCGCGCCGATGCGCTTGGCGGCCCGCTCGATCTCCAGCGCGCCGGTCACGACCCGGCGGACGCGACGGATCTTCTGCCAGCGCGCGGCCAGCCCGTCGTCGCGCCAGGCCTCGGGCGTCTCCGGCAGGGTCTGCAGGTGGACCGACCCGGTCTCCGACGGGAACCGGTCGAGCCAGGCCTCCTCGGCGGTGAAGGCGAGGACCGGGCTCAGCCAGATCACGACGCGGCGGAAGGCCTCGTCGATCACCTGAAGCGCGGCCCGGCGGGCGACCGACGAGGCCGGGTCGCAGTACAGGGCGTCCTTGCGCACGTCGAAGTAGAACGACGACAGGTCGCCGGTCAGGAAGTTGTTCAGCAGCGCGACCACCCGCTTGGTGTCGAAGGTGCGGTAGGCCTCGCGGATCTCGCCGTCGAGCTCGAGCAGCCGATGCAGCACGAAGCGCTCGAGTTCCGGCATCTCCGCCACCGGCACGTCGTCGCCTGCCACGCGGTGGGCGAGCGAGCCGAGCATCCAGCGCAGGCTGTTGCGCAGCTTCCGGTAGGTCTCGGCGAAGGTCTTGATGATCTCCGGGCCGATGCGCAGGTCGTCGGTGTAGTCCGACGCCGCGACCCACAGGCGCAGGATGTCGGCGCCGGAATCCTTGATGATGCTCTGCGGCGCGACGACGTTGCCCTTCGACTTCGACATCTTCAGCCCCTTGGCGTCGAGGACGAAGCCGTGGGTCAGCACCGTGTCGTAGGGCGCGCGGCCGCGCGTGCCGGCCGATTCGAGCAGCGAGGACTGGAACCAGCCGCGGTGCTGGTCCGACCCCTCCAGGTACATCACCGTGTCCTGCCCGCCGTCGCGCCGGCGCACGACGTTGGCGAGACCCGGGAACGCCTCCGGGTCGTCGAGGACGAAGGCGTGGGTCGAGCCGGAATCGAACCACACATCGAGGACGTCGGTGACCTTCTCGTACGCCGCCGGGTCGTGGTCGGGAGCGAGGAAGCGGGCACCGTCGGCATCGGTGAACCACGCGTCCGCGCCTTCCGCCGCGAAGGCGGCGACGATGCGGGCGTTCACGCCCGCGTCGCGCAGCACCTCGCCGGTGCCCTTTCTCACGAATACGGTGATCGGCACGCCCCAGGCGCGCTGGCGGGAAACCACCCAGTCCGGCCGGTTGCCGACCATGCCGTTGATCCGGTTCTTGCCCTGCGGCGGCACCCACTGGGTGTCCTCGATCGCCTGCAGGGCCACCTCGCGCAGCGTCCGGTCGCCGAGCGACTCCACCGCCTTGTCCATGGCGATGAACCATTGCGGCGTGTTGCGGAAGATCACCGGCTTCTTCGAGCGCCAGGAATGCGGGTAGCTGTGCTTGAGCCGGCCCGACGCCACCAGCGTCCCCGCTTCCTGGAGCGCGGCCATCACGGCCCTGTTGGCATCGCCCTTCTCGCCCTTGTCGGTGAGGACGCGCTTGCCCTCGAAACCCGGCGCATCCTTGGTCAGCGCGCCGTCGGCATCGACCGTGTAGGGGATCCGGGTCTCGATGCCGCGCTCGGCGAGCGCGCGGCCGTTGGCCATCCAGACCTCGAAATCCTCGCGGCCGTGGCCCGGCGCGGTGTGGACGAAGCCGGTGCCGGCCTCGTCGGTGACGTGGTCGCCGTCGAGCATCGGCACGGCGAAGTCGTAGCCGCGGCCGGCGAGCGGGTGGGACAGGGTGAGGCCGTCGAGCTCGGCCGGGCTCACGTCGCGCAGGCGCTCGTGGCCTGCGACGCGCGCGGCCTCGAAGACGCCCGCGGCAAGACCGTCCGCCAGCAGGTAGGTCTGGCCGACCTTGGCCCAATTGTCCTCGGCGGCCTCGGTGACGCGATAGAGGCCGTAGGCGACGCGCTTGGAGTAGGCGACCGCTCGGTTGCCGGGCATGGTCCAGGGCGTCGTGGTCCAGATGACGACGCGGGCGTCGGTCAGGTCGGCGACGGCGCCTTCGCGCACCGGGAAGGCGGCGAAGATGGTGTCGCTGACGTGGTCCTCGTACTCGACCTCGGCCTCGGCGAGCGCGGTCTTCTCGACCACCGACCACATCACCGGCTTCGAGCCGCGGTAGAGCTGCCCGCTCATCGAGAACTTGATCAGCTCGGCGGCGATCGCCGCTTCCGCCGGATAGGCCATGGTGGCGTAGGGATGGTCCCAGTCGCCGGTGACGCCGAGGCGCTTGAACTCCGCGCGCTGCACGTCGAGCCAGTGGCCGGCGAACGTTCGGCATTCCTGGCGGAACTCGATGACCGGCACGTCGTCCTTGTTGCGGCCCTTGGCGCGGTACTGCTCCTCGATTTTCCACTCAATCGGCAGGCCGTGGCAGTCCCAGCCCGGCACGTAGTTCGCGTCGAAGCCGAGGCCGCCCATGGAGCGGACGATCACGTCCTTGAGGATCTTGTTCAGCGCTGTGCCGATGTGGATGTTGCCGTTGGCGTAGGGCGGCCCGTCGTGCAGCACGAATTTCGGCCGTCCGGCGGCCTGCGCGCGAAGCTGGCCGTAGAGGTCGGTCGTACTCCAGCGCTCCAGCAGCAGCGGCTCGCGGGTCGGCAGGCCCGCCCGCATCGGAAAATCGGTCTGCGGCAGGTAGAGGGTCTTCGAATAGTCGCGGCCGGCCGGGGCTTCGGCTTGGGTCTCGTCGGTCATGGGGTCGGGCGTCCTGGATACGGGCGGCGCGCGTGCGGGCTCTGCGGAGGCCCGCGCCTGTCACGGCGCTAGGGGCGAAGGAAGCGGTGGCTCCCGTGACGATCCCGGCCTCCGCGCAGCCGCGCGGGCGCGGCGCTCACGCGGCGGCCGGGCCCATAATTCGAAGACGGAGACAGGCGTCGGCGCTGCGCATGGGCGGCGTTCTAGCAGCGGGTGCGAGCGGAGGCCAGCGGATGCGCGCGTGCCGCGAAGCGATGCCGATTCACCACATCGCCACGCCGCATCCCGAGCCGCTGCCACCAAATCGCGGCGCGTTCGTTGCCATCCCACGCGATCCGCCGCGCCGGCCTGCCCGGCGTGGGTCCGAGACGCGACGGACCATCAAGACAGGGTGCACGCCATGAGACATCTCCTGATCGCCGCGACGCTCGCCGTTTCCGCCTTCGCCATCGCCGGCCCCGCGCAGGCGCAGGGCCTCGTCGGCGGCGTGCAGCGCGGCTCGGCCGAGGGCAACCGCGTCGGCGGGCCGGTGGGCGGCGTGGTCGGCGGAGCGGTCGGCGGTGCCGTCGGAACGGTCAACGGCGCGCTCGGGATCGATCCCGGCCGGCGCGCCTACCGCACCGACCTGCGCTCGCGCCGCGCCGTCCGGCATCATCGCCGCCACCGCCGCTGAGACGTCGAGGTCCGGCCCGGACTGAAAGCGTCCGGCCCGGATTGAAAGCCGTTTCCGCCTCGATCCGGAGCCGGATCTAGGAAAATTGCGACCTTTCGCGGTTTCGCCCGTTGACCCGTCACGGACCTGGAGCCAGCCGATCGCGCGGCCGGGACATTCTCGAAACTCGATCAAGGATCCGACACCATGAAGACACTGCTGATCGCCACGACCCTCGTGCTCTCGCCGCTGGCCCTCTCCGCCACGGCGCAAGCCCAGGGCACCGTCCGCGGCGCCGAGCGCGGCGTCGAGGACGGCAACCGCGCGGCCGGCCCGATCGGCGGCGTGGTCGGCGGCGCCGTCGGTGCGGCCACCGGCACCGTGGGCGGCGTCCTCGGCGTCGATCCGGAGGCGGATCGCCGCGATCGCGAGGACCGCCGCGAGGAGCGGATGGAGCGTCGCGAGCGCATGGGCCGCTAAGCCCGACGCAGCGTCGTCTTAGAACGGGCCGGTCACCCTCGGGTGGCCGGCCCTTTTCGTTGCGCCATCGCGTCGTGGGCGAGCAGGTAGAGGCCCGAGCCGACGATGACCGCCGCGCCGAGCACGGTCCAGCGGTTCGGAACGTCGCCGAACAGCAGGTAGCCGAGCGTCAGCGACCAGAGCAGCTGCGTGTACAGGAACGGCGCGAGCACGTTGGCCGGCGCCCGCGCATGCGCCAGAATCAGCAGCCAGTGCCCCATCGTCCCGAACAGGCCGATGCCGACCAGCAGCGCCCACACCGTGAGGGAGGCCGGGCTGGTCCAGATCCACGGCAGCAGCGGCGTCATCAGCCCGAGGCCGGCCAAGCCGGAATAGATCATCGTCGTCGCGGTCGAATCATGCGCAGCGAGCTTGCGCGTCGCGAGGATGTAGAGCGCATAGCAGAGCATGTTGCCGAGGCTGAGCAGGACCGCCGGGTGAACCTGGCCGAGGCCGGGCCGCACGATCACCAGCACGCCGAGGAAGCCGACCGCGATCGCCGCCATGCGCCTGGGCGACGACCATTCGCCGAGCAGCGGGCCGGCGAGCAGCGCGACGGTGAGCGGTGCCGCGAACTGGATCGACAGGGTCTCGGCGAGCTGCAGGTGGCGGAGCGCGAAGAAGTTCAGCGCCGTCGATCCGAACAGCAACAGCGAGCGCACCACCTGCAGGCCGAGGCGGCGGCTGCGCATGACGGCCGGGGTCGTCACCGGGTTGAGGAACACCGAGGTCAGCGCCACGCTCACGCCGTAGCGCATGAAGGTGGTGAGCAGCGGGTCGACGCCGGACCGAGCCAGCACCTTCGTCGATGCGTCGAGGCAGGCGAAGAACGCCAGCGTCCCGCACATCAGCGCGATGCCGACGAGGCGCCGCCTGTCGGGCCGCGTCCCGCGTTCGCCGGCGGGGCCGGCCGCCGCCTCGCGCGACGCGCAGACCGCGTCGGCTCGTATCGCCTTGCTGGAGGAAATCGCCTTGGACCTTCGGGCCGCCGAGTTCAGCGGATCCTAGCCGGTCGTCGCGTCGGCGGGCACCCGTCCGTCCGCACCCGCGCCGTGTCGCCGACGCGGGGCCGCCGGCGTCACCTGTCTTGCGCCCGCTGCCGACGCGGGGTCGGCTCGGTTCGATTCTGCTCGCGTGAGAACGGCAGGATCGTCGCGCTCGCGACCTGAGGTTCGGTGGGCTCGGCGGCCGAGCGGTTGCCCTTGGGCTTTCGATCGAGCCACAGGCGGACCCAGACCCGGTTTCTCCGGCTCCAGCCGCGACGGGCGACCCAGGCCGGAATCGGTGCCGTATGCTGCATTCAACGTCTTCTCACTCATCATGCGGACGTAGCGCCTGATGAAAGTCCTAGAGTGAGCGTGGGCCTGCCCGCGATGGCTGTGCGTCCCGAATTTTTGTCTCTGCGTCCAGGCTCTCAGAATCATCGACCCACGTAGCAAACGAGAACGGCCCGCATCCGGTGGGATACGGGCCGCGCGTCGATCGTGTTCGCGGGTTTCGTTCGCGGGTCTTGCCGGCGCCCGAGGCGTCGGGGCTAGTTCTCCTCGTCGCCCGGCTCGAAGCTCTGCGGAGCGGTCGATTCGGCGCTGGCGACCGGCGTCGGCGCGCCGATCGTCGAGGGCACGTTCACGCCGTCGCGCTTGTAGATGTCGTCGCGGAACTGCACGAGGCCGTCCGGCGTCGCCCAGGCGGTGATGTAGGTCCAGTAGACCGGCACCGGCGAGGACAGCGTGGCGTCGACGCGCTTGCCGCTCTCGATCGCCTGCTCGACCTGCTCGCGACCCCAGCCGGGCGTGTCCTTCAACAGCCAGGTGATGTACTCGCGCACGTTCTGAACGCGGACGCAGCCTGAGGAGATGAAGCGGAAGTCGTCGCCGAACACGCCCTTGGTGTTCGTGTCGTGCATGAACACGCCGTATGGGTTCGGGATGTTGATGCGCACGATGCCCATCGAGTTGAAGTCGGCGCCCGAATCCTGGCGGTAGCGGTAGCGCGTGCCCTCGTCCGAGTTCCAGTTGACCTGGCTCGGCTGGATCTCGGCCTCGCCGGAGAAGATGCGGATCTTGTTGTCGGTGAGGTAGTTCGGATCCTTCTGCATCTTGGGGATGAGGTCCTTCTTCACGATGGAAGCCGGGACCGTCCAGAAGGGGTTGAAGTTGATCTGCGTTGCCTTGGTGTTCATGATCGGCGACTGGCGGTCGATCTTGCCGACGCCGGCGGCGTGCAGCGTCACGACCTGACCGTTCTCGACCGTCTGAACCAGGGCGGCCGGGATGTTGGTGATGACGAAGCGCTGCCCGAGGTTGCCCGAGTAGGAGCGCAGGCGCACCGCGTTGATCTCGAGCTGGCGCAGGCGGATGTCGGCCGGCACGTTCATGGCCTGCTGCGTCGCCATGCTCATCGTGCCGGTCTGGCTCAGGCCGTGGCGGGCCTGGAAGCGCTTCACGCCGGCGGCGACGTAGGAATCGTACACGCCGGAATTGCCGGCCACCGGGTCGATGTCGCCGGTCACGATCAGGCGCTGACGCACGGCCCCCACCACCGCGCCGCGGGCGCCGATGCGCAGGCGGTCGGCACCGGAGACCGGCTTCCAGCCGCCGCGGGAGACGATCTCCTTGTAGCGCTCGACCATCTGCTCGGTGGCCGCCACCGTCTGCGGCGACAGGATCGGCGTCGACGAGCGCTGGACCTGCATCGCGGCGGGCGAGGCGTAGTCCTGCGCCCACTCGGCCTGGGCATAGCCGGCGCCGGCCTGCTCGCGCGCCGAAGCCGGGGCGACGAGGGCGACGGTTCCGAGGAGCGCGAGGCTCAGGGTCGCGCGGGTGGTAGCCTGAATGAGCATCGTGGTGGCTCTGGTCCATGGATGGGCGAGGTGGAGCGGGCGCTGTGCCGCCGTTTCCCTTGGGCCCAAGGTGTCCGGGTACGGTTAAGACTCCATGGCGACCGGGCTTTATTGTGGCGTGCCGGTGCGTGCCCGCACATCACGGGTGCGTGCGTCCTCCGTGCCACAGCGGAATCGGCCCAGCCGTGCCAAGGAATCGGAAGACGCGACGCGGTCGCCGGACAGGGTCGGCATGACGCCCGGGAGCCACAGGACGAGACCTCTGCGCGCGATCACCGCCGTGATCGCGCTCTACGCGTTCGTCCTGCAGGGCTTCCTCGGCGGCCTGATGCCGACGCCGATGGCCGGCGACCTCCATGCCCTGTGCCTGTCGGGCGCTGCCGCCGCCGGCGATCCCTCGCCGGACACGCCTCACGTCCACGCCGATTGCTGCACCGCCGCCCACCACGTGGCCGACGCGTTGGCGCCTCGCGACACCGCCGCGACGATCATCTGGCCGCAAGGCCGCGTCGCCACCACCGCGTTCTGGCGGGCCGCCGCGAACGGCCCGCGCGCGCCGCCCCGCGCCATCGCCCATCCGCGAGGTCCGCCCGTCGCCTGAACCGATCGCCGCCCGATCCCTTCAGCCAGACGGTAGCTTTGCCATGTCCCGTATCACGCGTGCCGGCCTCTGCGTCGCGCTCGGCTTCGTCCTGCCCGGCCCGGGCGCCTTCGCCCACGCCACCCTCGACCGCAAGGAGGCCAGCCCCAACGCGGCCTATCGCGGCGTCGTGCAGATCAACCACGGCTGCGACGGCCGGCCCACCACGCGGGTCAGGGTCACCATCCCGGAGGGCATGGTCGGCGCCAAGCCGATGCCGAAGCCCGGCTGGCAGGTGACGACGACGCGAGGCGCCTACGCCAGGCCCTACCAGTCCTTCCACGGGATGGTGTCCGAGGGCGTCACGGCGATCACCTGGACCGGCGGCGCCCTGCCGGACGACCAGATCGACGAGTTCACCTTCTTCGCCCGGGTCTCCGACGCCTTCGCGCCGGGCGCGACCGCGTACTTTCCGGTCGAGCAGGATTGCGACGGCGGCGGCTACCGCTGGAGCGAGACCCCCGGTCCCGGCCAGACCGCCCGGGACCTGAAGTCGCCGGCCCCGTCGGTGCGGATCGTCGCGGCGGCCCAGCCCGACGCGGCGCCGGCCGCGATCAAGACCGGCGACCTCACCATCGCCACGCCCTGGCTGCGCGCGACGCCCGCCGGCGCCACCGTCGCCGGCGGCTACGTCAGCGTCACCAACGCCGGCACCGTGCCCGACACCCTGACGGCGGCCGCGATCCCTCTCGCGGGTCGCGGCACGATCCACAGCATGTCGATGGACGGCGGCGTGATGCGGATGGCGCCCGTCGAGGGCGGCCTGACGATCAGGCCCGGCGAGACCGTGACGCTGGCCCCCGGCGGCCTGCACCTGATGTTCGAAGATCTGACCGCGAGCCCGAAGGTCGGCGAGACGGTCGCCGGCACGTTGACCTTCGCGCGCGCCGGCACCGTGCCGGTGACGTTCACGGTCGCGCCGATCGGCGCCCAGGCGCCCGCCGCACCGCCGGCGGGTCACGCCCACCACTGATCCGCGCCGACGCCGCGCGCATCCGCTCGGGATCCGCGTCGGCGTCGCCCTCTCCATCCAGTCCGGACGTGCCTGCCCGCGCCGACGCGCGCCCGGCGGCCGTCGGAAGGTGTCTCGCATGTCCCGTCCCTTCGAAACGGGCGCCCTGGCGCTCGCCGTCCTGCTGTCCGCCGCCCTGCCCTCCCGGGGGCAGGAGCCGTCGGATGCCGTCGTGCTGCCCGAGCTTTCGGTCAGCGGTGCCGCGGCGGGTTCGGTCACCGTCCCGAGCGTCGCCGAGCAGCGCGCGGCTCTGAACGCGACGGTCGGGTCGGTGGCCTTCGTCGACGCGGCGAGCTTTCAGGACCGCTACGCCAACACCCTGCGCGACGTGCTCAAGGACACGCCCGGCGTCGCGGTCCAGGAGCGCTACGGGCAGGAACTTCGTCTGTCGGTGCGCGGGTCGGGCATCGCGCGCGGGTTCCACCTGCGCGGCATCGAGCTTCTGCAGGACGGCATCCCGTTCAACCTCGCCGACGGAAGCGGCGACTTCTACCAGATCGATCCGTTGGCGCTGCGTTCGGTCGAGGTCTACAAGGGCGGAAACGCCCTCACCTTCGGCGCGACGACGCTGGGCGGCGCGATCAACGCCGTGACGCCGACCGCCTACACCGCGTTCGCGCCCAACATCGTCCGAATCGACGGTGGCAGCTTCGGCACGATCCACGAGAACTTCCAGGCCTCGCGGATCTCGGGACCGGTCGATGTGCTGGTGAACGGCACCATCACCAATGCCGACGGCTTCCGCGACCACGAGACCCAGCGGACGCAGAACTTCAACGCCAACCTCGGCTACCAGCTGGCGCCGGGCGTCGAGACGCGGTTCTTCGCGGGCATCTACCTGACCGACCAGAAGCTGCCCGGCACGCTGAGCCTGTCCGACGCGCTGAACAATCCGACGCTGGCCAACGCCGCCGCGATCGCCGGAAACCAGTCGCGCAAGGTCGAGACCGAGCGCATCGCCAACCGCACCAGCTTCGTCCTCGACGTGGGAAAGCTCGACGTCGACACCTGGGCGATCCACAAATCGCTCTACCATCCGATCTTCCAGGCGATCGACCAGGACGGCTGGACCTACGGCATCAGCCCGCACTGGGCCGGCACGTTCGACCTCGGCGGCTTCCGCAACGACACGATCCTGGGCCTGCGTGCCTTCGCCGGGCAGAACTCGGCGCTGCAATTCGTCAACGTCCAGGGCCAGCGCGGCGCGCAGACCCTCAACGCCCTGCAGAGCGCCTCGAACCTCGAGGCCTATGGCGAGAACCGGTTCTGGTTCCTGCCGGACGTGGCCCTGATGACCGGCGCCAAGGCGTTCTCGTCCAACCGCACCTACAGCAACAAGGGCGGCCTGGCGGCGAGCCCGAACGTGCAGTTCGCCGACGAGACCTACGAGGGGGTGAACCCGAAGCTCGGCCTGCTGTGGCAGCCGTTGCCCGAGATCCAGGTCTTCGGCGACGTCACGCGCTCGCGCGACGTGCCGGATTTCGGCGACCTCGTGCAGACCAACATCCTGCGCACCACCTTCGTCCCGCTCCAGGCCCAGCGCGCCTGGACCTACGAGGCCGGCTCTCGCGGACGAATCGACCGCCTGACCTGGGACGTGACCCTGTACCGTGCCGACATCCGGGACGAGCTGATCAACTTCAACACCGCGCTCGGCGCGGCGATCAACCTGCCGGCGGCGACCTTCAACGCGCCGCGCACCCGGCACCAGGGCGTCGAGGCCGCCTTCGGCCTCGACCTCGCCCGCGACCTGTCGGGCGTCGGCGACCGGCTGAGCCTGTCCCAGATCTGGACGCACAACGACTTCCGCTTCGTCGGCGATCCCGTCTACGGCAACAACCGCATCGCCGGCCTGCCCCAGGACGTGCTGCGCACGGTAGTGAGCTACGTCCACCCGAGCGGCTTCCACATCGCCCCGTCGGTCGACTGGGAGCCTCAGGGCGCGTTCGCCGACCACGCCAACACCTTGAAGGTGCCGGGATACGCCCTGCTCAACGTGCAGGCCGGGATCGACTTCGCGAACGGCGTCTCGCTGTTCGTCGACGCCCGCAACCTGCTCGATGCCCGCTACGTCTCCGACATCACCGTGGTCGCGAACGCCGGTGCCGTGGCCGGCGGCCCGGTGGCGTTCTATCCGGGGGCCGGGCGGTCGGTGTTCGGCGGCGTGCGCGCGGCGTTCTGAGGTCTCTCAACCGTCGAAGAGCACGACGTGCATCAGCCGGCCTGGAACCAGGGTGAACAGGCCGGTGATCAGGAGGGCGCCGGCGAACAGGCCGATCATCGTCCAACGATGGGCGAAGATGCGCCCGGCGTGCGCATGCTGGACCCCGACGACCAGCATGACCAGGGTGAAGACGGACAGTCCGTGGATCCAGCTCCACGGGCCGAACTCGCGCATGCCGTGGATGCCGAACGAGCTGAGGGCTGCGGCGGCCAGCAGCGCGACCCAGGCGCGCCCGAACCGTCGATGCCGGCGATCTCCCTTCGGCAGGATGAATTGCGCCGACTCGAGGACGATCGCGAGCAGCGCCGCGAGCGTGTGCGCCTGAACCACGAGACCTGCCGACGCGAGCGGTGCCACGTTCATCACCATCACCCCCGGCCGAAGGCGTGCGTCGGACGACGCCGACGTGACGCGATGATCCGATACGCCTATGTTGGCGATAGCAACATCATGGGAAAACGTGTTGGCAATGTCAACATCTCCGCCTTCAGGCGCTTATCATCACGGCGATCTCCATCGCGCGCTGCTCGAGGCGGCGGCGCGGCTGCTGATCGCGAACGGCGCGGCCGCACTCACCCTGCGCGAGGTCGCACGGGCGGCCGGCGTGTCCCACAATGCGCCCTATCGGCATTTCGCCAGCCGACAGGCGCTGCTGGCCGAGCTCGCGACCGAGGGCTTCGATCGCCTGCGTCGCCGCCTCGACGACGTCGCGCCGCTGACGGAGGAGCGCGTGCGCGCACTCGGCCGCGCCTACCTGAGGTTTGCCGTCGAGGAACGGCCGTATTTCCTGCTGATGTTCGGCGGCGAGAGCGAGAAGTCAGCTTTCCCGGCGCTGGCGGACGCGGCCCTGGCTGCGTACGCGATCCTCGAAGGCGCGGTGGAGGCCGAGGGCGGGCGCGACCCGGGCGAGGCGTTGCGAGCTTGGGCCTTGGTTCACGGCTTGGCCCACCTCGTGGTCGAGCGGCAGATCCCTCCCGAAGCGGCGTTCGCAGCTCTGGGGTGAGCCGAGCGACGAGCGGCGTTAAGGTTACCTTTCGGTTGTCGCGGCGGGACCTCCGTTCGGCGCTAGGATTGCGGCAAGGGTCGCGGACAGGCCGGGAGCGTTCCAAGACGGAACGACGACGGGCCCCGGCAGCGACGCAGGAGGCAGGATGAACGGGTACGACGTCACGTTCCGGGACGAACGGGATTGGGTCGATTTCGGACGGACCTACGTCACGTCCGACGCCTTCCGGACGCTCTTCCACGACGGCATGGCGCTGGTGGAGGAGACCGCGGCGTATCTCGACGGCGAGGGCCGCGACGAGTCGCGCCTGATCTCGCGGGACGCAACCCTGTCCTACGCCTCGGAGAGCATGCGGCTCACCACCCTGCTGATGCAGATCGCGTCCTGGCTGCTGGTGCAGCGCGCGGTGTCCGAGGGCGAGCTCACCGCGAGCCAGGCCTTGCAGGAGAAGAACCGGGTGCGGCTCGCCGCGACCGAGGCGCCGAACGCCGAGAGCTTCACGCTCCTGCCGGTCCGGCTGCAGAACCTGATCCTGCGCGCCCGCCGGCTGCACGCCCGCATCCTGCACCTCGACGGCCTGATCTCGGACGACCGCCCGACGCCGGCCGCCGTCGAGAGCCCGGTCGCCGTCCAGCAGAACCGCCTGCGCTCGGCCTTTCCCGGTCTCCAGGCCTGAGCGGAACGCCCAGAACGCAAGAAGGGCGGCACCGCGGTGCCGCCCTTCTTGCGTTGATCCGGCCCCGGCAGCACGCCGAGGCGGGGATCGAAACCCTTACTTGCGGCCGACGAGGTTGCCGAAGCGCGAGGTGAAGCGCGAGACGCGGCCGCCGCGATCAAGCATCTTCTGCTCGCCGCCGGTCCAGGCCGGGTGGGTCAGCGGATCGATGTCGAGGTTCAGGGTGTCGCCTTCGCTGCCGTAGGTCGAGCGCGTCCGGTACTCGGTGCCGTCGGTCATCACGACCTTGATGAAGTGGTATTCGGGGTGCTCGGTCCCCTTGGCCTTGTCGGCCGCGCTCTTTGCCATGACGTCTCGTCCTCGACGGTGCACGAACTCCGGGAGCGCGGAGGGCGCGGCCCGTAAGATCCGTGGGTTGAAACTCTGTGATCGGACCGTTGCCACGAACCTCACGTTCGTGCGAACCGCTCATGCGAAGCCGACGGCCCGTCTTGGCGGCCCGCGGCCATTGCACACGCGCAATCGGAAGAAGGCGCGCGTATACCGCAGGCTCCGGCCGGTCACAAGCATGCTTGTCGCGCGGACCAGGGACGAAACACCAGAGGCGTGATGGCCCGCAAGAAGAACCCGCCCGCCGAAGGTCGCGACAAGGCCCCGCTGAGCTCGCTGCGGCCGCTGATCCCCTTCGCGGCGGCCTATCGCGGGCGGATCGTCGCCGCCTTCCTGTCGCTGCTGGCGGCCTCGGCCGCCACGCTGACGGTGCCGATCGCCATGCGCCGGGTGATCGATCACGGCTTCTCGCCCGAGGGCGAGAGCATGATCAACGCCTACTTCCTGGCTCTGCTCGGGGTCGTCGCGGTGCTCGCCCTGTCGAGCGCCGCCCGGTACTACACGGTGGTGACGCTGGGCGAGCGCGTGGTGGCCAACCTCCGCAGCGCCGTCTTCCGGCAGCTGACGCTGCTCGATCCCGCCTTCTTCGACAAGACGCAGTCGGGCGAGATCGTCTCGCGGCTCACCGCCGACGCGACCCAGGTCAAGGCGGTGTTCGGCGTCTCGATCTCGATCCTGCTGCGCAACCTGTTCCTGTTCGTCGGCGCCGTCGCGATGATGGTGATCACCAGCCCGAGGCTGTCGGTGCTGGTGCTGGTCGCGATCCCGCTGATCGTGTTCCCGCTGATCATCTCCGGCCGCGGCGTCCGACGCCGCTCGCGCGCGGCGCAGGACCGCCTCGCCGACGCCTCCGCTTACGCGGCGGAAGCGGTCGGCGCGGTCCGCACGATGCAGGCCTTCGGCATGGGCCGGGCCACCGCCGACCGCTTCGCGCAGGCCTCCGAGAACGCCTATTCGGCCGCCGGCGAATCGATCCGCGCCCGCGCGCTGCTCACCGGCGTGGCGATCTTCCTGATCTCGGCCTCCGTCGTCGGGGTGATGTGGTACGGCGCGCAAGGGGTGCTCGCCCACACCATGAGCGCCGGGCAGCTGTCGCAGTTCGTGCTCTACGCCGTCTTCGGCGCGAGCGCGCTCGGGCAGCTCTCGGAGGTCTATGGCGAGCTCGCCCAGGCCGCGGGCGCGGCCGAGCGCCTCGGCGAGATCCTGGCCGCCGTGCCGGCGATCAAGCCGCCGGCCGATCCGGTGCCGATGCCGGTGCCGGCCCGCGGCGCCGTCGCGTTCGAGGCGGTGCGCTTCGCCTACCCGACTCGGGACATGACGGCCGCCCTCGACGGCATCGCCTTCACCGCGGCGCCCGGCGAGCGCATCGCCATCGTCGGCCCCTCGGGCGCCGGCAAGAGCACGGTGCTGCAGCTGCTGCTGCGCTTCTACGATCCGCAATCGGGCCGGGTGCTCGTCGACGGGGTCGACGTCGCGCGCGTCGACCCGGAGGCCCTGCGCGCCCGCATGTCGCTGGTGCCGCAGGACCCGACGGTGTTCTCGGGCTCGGTCGCCGAGAACATCCGCTACGGCCGGCCGCAGGCGAGCGACGCGGAGGTGCAGCGCGCGGCCGAGCTGGCCCATGCCGACGGCTTCATCCGCGCCCTGCCCCAGGGCTACGCCACGCCGGTGGGCGAGCGCGGCGTCACCCTGTCCGGCGGCCAGCGCCAGCGCGTCGCCATCGCCCGCGCGATCCTGAAGGACGCGCCGATCCTGCTCCTCGACGAGGCGACCTCGGCGCTCGATGCCGAGAGCGAGCGCGCAGTGCAGTCGGCGCTCGACGGGCTGATGCGCGGGCGCACGACCCTGGTCATCGCCCATCACCTCGCTACCATCCGCGCCGCCGACCGCATCCTCGTCCTCGACGACGGCCGCATCGTCGAGGAAGGCACCCACGAGAGCCTGCTGGCACAGGGCGCGCTTTACGCGCAGCTCGCCGCCCTGCAGTTCACCGATGCCCTCGACGAGACCGCGCGGGGCAAGGAGCCGCGCCTGCGCGGGGTGAGCGTCTCCGCCGCGGAGTAGCGTCGCGATCGTGCAATCGGAGGTTGCCGGTTCAACCCGGCCGCGCGACGCGGTAGACCCGTGGCATGAGCCGTCTCGACCTTGCCCGCTTCCCCCGTCTCGCGCTCCTCGAGCGTCCGACGCCGATCCAGCCGCTCGACCGGCTCTCGGCGGCCCTGGGCCCGGCGCTTAACGGGGTCCGCCTGTTCGTGAAGCGCGACGACCTCGCGCCGATCGGCGGGGGCGGCAACAAGCTCAGGAAGCTCGAGTTCCTGCTCGGGGCGGCCCGCGCCGAGAACGCCGATACCGTGATCACGGTCGGCGCGCTGCAATCGAACCATGCGCGCCTTACCGCCGCTGCCGCCGCGCGCGAGAACTTCGCTTGCGAACTCTTCCTGACTCGGAGCGTGCCGCGCACCGACCCGGACTACGTCGGCAACGGCAACCGCTTCCTCGACGACCTGTTCGGCGCCCGCGTCCACGAATTGCCGGCCGACGCCGACTCGCTCGCCGCCGCCGAAGCCCGCGCGAACGGGCTGCGGGCCGAGGGCCGGCGGGTCTACGTGTTCCCGTCCGGCGGTTCGAGCGCGATGGGCAGCCTCGGCTACGCCGCCTGCGCCGAGGAGATCGCCGGGCAGGCCGAGGCGATGGGCGTGACCTTCGCCCACATCCTCACCGCCAACGGCAGCGCCGGCACCCATGCCGGCCTCGCCGCCGGGCTATTCGCGATGGGTCGCGATCCGAGGCTCGCGAAGTCCTACGCGGTGCTCGCGGCGCAAGACCATGCCGAGGCCGAGACGCTGGCCAAGGCCAACGCGACCCTGGGGCTGCTGAAGCCTGGCGCGGCGCTGTCCGCTTCCGACATCGTGATCGACGGAAATCATCGCGGCCCGGGCTACGGCATCCCGACCGATGCGATGCGGGAGGCCGTGCGCCTGATGGCCCGCAGCGAAGGCGTGCTGCTCGATCCGGTCTACAGCGGCAAGGCCTTCGCCGGCCTGCTGCACGACGTCCGCGCCGGCCGCTACCGGCCGGGCGAGGCGGTGCTGTTTCTGATGACCGGCGGGGTGCCGGGGCTGTTCGCGTATCGAAGCGCGTTCGCCGAAGCGTAAGCCCCTGGAGCATTTCCCCTGATCCCCGGGTCACGGAAAATGCTCTATCGTGTCGTGGGATCACATTAACTTCCCGCGAGCCGGGATCCACCTCGCTCGACAATGCTCTAGCGCTCGGTCAGCTTCAGCTCGATCCGGCGGTTCTTCGCGTAGGCCTCGTCGGTGGTGCCGGCGTCGAGCGGCTGGAACTCGCCGAAGGCGCCGGCGAGCAGCCGCTGCGGCGGCAGGCCCTTGCTCGCGAGGTACTGTACGACGGCGATGGCGCGCGCCGCCGAGAGCGACCAGTTCGACGGGAACTGCGCGCTGGCGATCGGGCGCGAATCGGTATGGCCGTCGACCCGCAGCACCCAGGGCAGGTCGGCCGGGATCTGCTTGGCGAGGTCGAGGATCGCCCCCGCGATCCGGTCGAGCTCCGGGCCGGCCTCGGCCTTCAGCGAGGCGGAGCCTGCCGGGAACAGCACCTCGGATTGCAGCACGAAGCGGTCGCCGACGACGCGGATGTCGGTGCGATTGCCGAGGATCTGCCGCAGCCGGCCGAAGAAGTCGGAGCGGTATCGGGCAAGCTCCTGCACCTTCTGCGCAAGCGCGACGTTGAGGCGGCTGCCGAGGTCGGCGATGCGGGCCTGGCTCTCGCGGTCGCGGCTCTCGGAAGCCGCGAGCGCATCCTCGAGCGCCGCGAGCTGGCGCCGCATCGCGCCGATCTGGTCGTTGAGCATGTCGATCTGCGACTGCGCCCGGCCGGCCGCGCCGCGCTCGGCCTGGAGCTGCCTGTCGAGGTCGATTGCCTGGCCCTTGCTCGAGGCCGTCGCCGCGGCCTCGGCGCGGGCCCGGTCGCGCTCGGCCTCGGTCGCGAGCAGGGTGTTGCGAAGCGCCTGCGCCGTCTCCTCCTGCCCGCGCCGGTTCGAGCGCTCGAGCGCCAGCAGGTCGGTGAGGTCGACGATCTGGCGATTGAGCTTGGCCAGCACCGTGTCGCGCCCGGTCAGCTCCTGCGACAGGAAGAACTGGCCGACGACGAAGATCGTCAGCAGGAACACCACCGACAGGAGCAGCGTCGCCAGCGCGTCGACGTAGCCCGGCCAGACGTTGACGCCGCGGTCGCGGCGGACGAGGCGGGAGGCCATCAGACCCGCTCGCGGCCGAGCCGGTCGAGCACCTGCTTCATCTCGCGCTCGCGGCCGGCTTGGGCCTCGACCCAGTCGCGGATCATCTGCTGCTCGGCGCGCATGTGCTGGACGAGCCCCTGGATGCCCTCGGCGAGGTTGGTCATCGCCAGCGTCGCCGCCCGCCCGTTGGCGCCTTCCGACACGACGGTGGTCAGGCGGTCGACGGCTTCCTGCAGCGCCTCGACCGCGACCGGCTCCTGCCGCGCCTGAACCGGCGCGGGCGCGGCCGCCTCCTCGCCCGAGACCAGCCAGTCCTCCAGCTCGTTGTGGAAGCGGGCATGGGCCTGGCTCGCCTGCAGGTCGAGGAAGCCGGTGATGAGCGAGCTCGCCAAGCCGAACAGCGACGCCGAGAACGCCAGGCCGATGCCGCCGAGCGGCACGGCCAGCCCGTTCTTCAGCTCGTCGAACATCACGCTGGCCTCGCCGCCGCCGCGCATCGACTTGATCACCGAGCCGACCGCCGAGAGCGTGTCGATGAGGCCCCAGAACGTGCCGAGCAGGCCGAGCAGGATCAGGATGCCGGCGATGTAGCGCAGGGTGTCGCGGCCCTCGTCGAGGCGCGCGGCGACGGTGTCGAGGAAGGCCCGCACCCCCGGCAGCGTCGCGCCGTCGCGCCGGGCTTGGATCGCCGGCACCAGCGGGACGACGAGGCGCGGCGGGCGCTTGGCCGCCTCCCCCGAGGCGACCGCGTTGACGTAGGACGCCTCGCGGTAGAGCCGGATTACCTGCCCGAAGGCCAGCAGCACCGCGATGAGGAGCACGCCGAGGATCAGGCCGTTGAGCCCCGGATTGGCCTGGAAGGCGGGCGTGATCTGGCGAAACAGGATGAAGGCGAGGAACCCGTCCAGGATCAGGAAGACCAGCATCCGGACGAGGTAGATGCCCGGCTTCGCGATCGGTCTCCTGGCCGCCGGAATCTTGCCCGCCGGACTCTTGCCGATCGGCCTGTCCGCACTCGGCTGTGCGGGAAACGCGGTGTCGGAACGGGCGGCCATCGGTCGCGACTCTTCGGAAGGTGGCGCGAGGTCGTCTCCCGAAGATGATCGGCGGCCTCGATCGAGCAGGCCGGCACTGTGGCGTCAGCCTCCGATGCGATCAAGCCGCACGGCGCGCCTTCAGATCGTTCAGTGCGGACTAATCCCAATCCCGCGGCCAGGTCTCCTCGAGATGAGGCCCGAGGCGAACCGCCGAGACCGCGACGGCGAGGCCGGCCGCATTGGTCTCGACGGCGATGCCGCACAGGGTGCCCTCCCCTTGCGCCGCTTCGAGGCGGGCGCCCGGCGTCTTCTGCAGGAAGCGCCGCAGCGGCTCCTCCTTCTGCATGCCGAGCACCGAGTCGTAATCGCCGCACATCCCGGCATCCGTCAGGTAGGCCGTGCCGCCGGGCAGGATGCGGTGGTCGCCGGTCGGGACGTGGGTGTGGGTGCCGACGACGAGGCTGGCGCGGCCGTCGAGGAACACGCCGAAGGCCTGCTTCTCGCTGGTCGCCTCGGCGTGGACGTCGACGACGACCGCATCGGCGGCCTCCCCCAGCGGGCAGGCGGACAGCTCGCGCTCGACCGCGGCGAAGGGGTCGTCCAGCGCGTCGATGAACAGCCGGCCCATCACGTTGACGACGAGGACGCGGGCGCCGGCCCGGGTCTCGACGATGGTGGCGCCCCGGCCCGGCGTGCCGGGCGGGTAGTTCGCCGGCCGGACCAGCTTCGGCTGGCGGGCGATGAAGACCAGCGCCTCGCGCTGATCGAAGGAGTGGTTGCCGAGCGTCACCGCGTCGGCGCCGGCTCCGAGGATCTCGTCGCAGATCGACTCGGTGATGCCGAACCCGCCGGCCGCGTTCTCGCCGTTCACGACCACGCAATCGAGCCGCCAGCGCTCGCGCAAGGCGGGAAGCCGGTCGGTGACGGCCTTTCGGCCGGGACGCCCGACCACGTCGCCGAGAAAGAGAAGCCGCATCGTCAGAGGTCTTTGGTGAGGGGAACGAACCCGGCCTCGGTCACGAGGTGGTCGAGGGGGCGATCGTGCGGCTCGGCCGGGACCCGCTGGATCTCCTGGACCGAGAAGGCGATGCCGATGGTCAGCACCGGGCCGCTGCGCGACAGTCGGCTGATCGCCTGGTCGTAGTAGCCGCGGCCGTAGCCGATGCGCTGGCCGCGCCGGTCGAAGGCGGCGAGCGGCACGATCAGGGCGGTCGGGTCGAGGGCCGGCAGGTCGTCGCGCGGCTCGCTGAGGCCGAAGCGGCCGGCGACCAGCGTCTCGCCCGCGCGCCACTCGCGGAACACCAGGCCGTCCGGCGTGACCTTCGGCAGCGCGACGCGCTGGCCGCGGGCGAACAGGCGCTCGATCAGCGGGCGCGGGTCGGCCTCGCTGCGGATCGGCCAGAAGGCGCCGACGAGGGTGGCCTCGGCGAGGCCCGCCACCGTGAGGGCATGCTCGGCGATCGCGAGCGATCCGGCGCGCCGGGTCTCCGGGTCGAGGGCGTCGCGCCGTGCGAGCGCGTCGCTTCGCAGGGCGGCCTTGTCGGAGGAGGTCGAGTGCGGAGCCACGTGAGCCGTTGGAGGATCGATCCCGGGAAACCTACAGTGTAGGTGGGCGCCGTGTTGGCCAAGTCCAGGGACGAGGCCAGGGACAGCTCCCGGGGGAGTCGATAAGGCCCCGGGGAAAGTGCTCCTGACGGACTCTGCAGCCCCGCCCGACACATGTAGCGGTGCGCCCCCGTCCGCGCCAGGGGGCGCGAGCGCCGAGCGTCGTGAAATCAGCGGCCGAGCAGGGTGCGCAGGCGGGGCGAGCGCGCCGACCCGTCGATGCATTCGAGCGTCGCCGACCGGTTGAGGGTGTGGAGGCGGGTGCCGGGCCAGGACGGCCCGGCGGTCAGCCTCGTCTCGACGGTCTGCGCGTAGCCCTCCGCGTCGAGGCGGTCGATCCGGGCGAGCGCCAGCGCCCGGCCGTAGCCCTCGGTGCAATCCTGGATCGGGCGGATCAGGGCTCCGTCGCGCGCGACGATGCGTCCGGCCGGCCGCGCCGAGGCGACGTCGACCAGCACCGGGTTGTGGGCATGCGGCGTCCAGGGCCCGCGGAAATCCGGTGCCGACCAGAGATGGAGCGCATCCGAGTACGAGCCGCTGCCGAGCGCCGCGCCGAGCGGCGCATCGCGGACGGTCGCGAACATCCACCACAGGCCGCCATGCTCGACCAGGGTCGCGTCGCTGGCGACGACGCCGGAGACCAGCGTCGCCTCCTTCACCCAGCCGCCCGGAAAGGCGGTGGCGCGGTAGAGGTCGATCGTGCCGGCACTGCCGGTCTCGGGCACCATCCAGGCCTCGCCCGCGCGCTCGAACACGAACGGATAGGAGAGGTGATGGGCCTCCTCCAGCACCGGAACCGGCACGCCGATCGGGCCGTCGGCCGAGAACCGCACCGCCGAGACGATGCCCTTGGCCGTCGCGTGGACGAAATCCTCGACGAACAGCCAGGTCTCGCCGCGATGATCGAGGGGGAACGGGTCGGCGTAGAAGCGCCGGCCGTCGTCGGGCAGGGTGGTCCAGCCGGTGTCGGGGTGCCGGCGAAGGTCGATCACGTCCGGCCCGTCGAGCCGGCGCCAGCCGACCCGCCAGTGCGGGGCATGGTAGCACAGGTGGTAGAGCCGCTGCGCGACGGCGTGGGCGAGGATGCGCCCGGTGCGTGACAGGATCTGGGGGGCCGTGAGCTCGGCCGGTGGTGCCGCGATCCCGGGGCGTCCCGTCGCGGGGCCGCCCTCGTGGCGCCCGGCGAGCGCTGCCGCCAGCAGGGACACCGTGCGGATCAGCGCGTCGTCGAAGGAGGTCAGCATCACCCCGCGGCGTTCGGTGCCCGCGCGACCCGATGCGACGAGCCGGCTCCCGTCGGCGAGCGCCATCATCGGGGCCCGCCCGGCCAGGAGGCTCGCGAGCAGACCGGCCTCGCCCGGCCGGCCGTCGTAGGACAACCGCCAGATCGAGCCGGCCTCCGCGGCGGCGACGTCGCCGCAGAGGTCAACGATCAGATCCGGCCGCGCATGCCCGGTCGGCCGCCACGCGGACAGGTCGCGATCCTGCGCCGGCGACGAGGCGCCCGATCGCGGCAGGCGGTGGATCAGCGTCTCGAGCGCAAACAGCAGGTCGGCGTTGGCCGGCCACGCGTCCGGCCCGGGGCGCGCATCGATCTCGATCGCGTCGACGCCCGGCAGGACGGCGATCCGACGGAGCAGGTGCACGTGCCAAAGGCGCGGCCTCCGACCGTCGAGACGCAACCTGAGACGCATGCCGCCGACCGATCCCTCTCGAACGTCCCGGCGAACGCCGCGTCCCCGCCCGTCGCGTTCGGCGCCAGGAACCGGGATACCCGGTGCAATCCGTCGTTGCGATCTATCACCAATTTCGTGACCGAGAAGATAACCTTGAAGACAGAGGCCGCCGACCGATCGACATTAACCCTTACCCGAAGAAGCGATGTCCGAACCCGGGGTGCTACGCAGTCTTGAGGGATTTTCATTCAGTTGCGCGCACCTTGCAGTATCCGGTCAGGCGTCCGTAAAACTGACCCAATTTGACACGACGGTGGCCCACGGTGGCACAGCTGAACAGAAACCTTGCCGTTTCGGCCTGGATCGAGCCGGTCGCGCCCGAGCGCGTGGTCACATCCAAGCCCGAGACCACGGCCGAGCTCGGCGACCTGTGGCGCATCCTGTTCCGGCGCTGGAAGCTGATCCTCGGCACGGCGAGCGTGCTGGGCTTGGCGGCCCTGGCCTACGCCGTCCTCACGCCGTCCCTCTTCACGGCGACCGCGCAACTCCTGATCGATCCGCGCGACCGCGTCGTCGTGAACAACGACGTCAATCCCGGAGCGCTGTCGCCCGACGGCGGCGTGACGCAGGTCGAGAGCCAGGTCCGCGTGATCGAATCGGACACCGTGCTGTCGCGCGCCATCGCCGAGACCGGGCTCGACAAGGATCCCGAGTTCGGTGCGGCGAGCACCGGCATCGTCGGGCGCGCCGTGCGCTCCCTCCGCGAGATGATCGCCGGGCCGCAGCCGGACAAGGTCGTCGACGCTCGCGGGCAGTCCCTCGACCGGCTTCGGCGCAAGCTCGCGGTGAAGCGTGCCGACAAGGTCTTCGTCGTCGACGTGATCGTCACCACCACCGATCCGGACAAGTCGGCGCGGATCGTCAACGCCATCGCCAAATCCTACCTGTCGGACCAGACCGAGGCCCGGGCCGAGGGCGCCAAGCGCGCATCGGGCGAGCTGCGCGCCCGCCTCGACGACCTGCGCAACGCCGTGAACCAGGCCGACCTGCGGCTGGAGGACTACAAGGCGAAGAACGGCCTGATCGCGTCCAGCGGGCGCCTCGTCGGCGAGCAGCAGCTCACCGACAGCAACGCCCGCGTGGTCGCGGCCCGAACCCGCACGGCCGAGGCTCGCGCCCGCCTCCAGGGCGTCAAGGACGCGCGCGGCCGGCCCTTCGCCGCCGGCGCGACGCCCGAGGCGATCCAATCCTCGGTGATCGACCGCCTGCGCGGCCAGTACGCCGAGCTGGCGAGCAAGGAGGCGGACCTGCGCACCAATCTCGGCGAGCGGCACCCGTTCATCGCCGCGACGCGGGCGCAGATGCAGGACGTGAAGCAGCTGATCGACGGCGAGCTCGGCCGCATCGCCCAGGCCGCGGAGTCTGAATATCAGCGGGCGCAGGCCAACGAGCGCACGCTCACCGCCGACCTCGAGAAGCTCCAGAAGCAATCCGCGGTCAGCGCCCAGTCGAGCATCCGCCTGCGCGAGCTGGAGCGCGACGTCGACGCGAGCCGCACCGTCTACAACAACTTCCTCGTGCGCTCGCGCGAGCTGAAGGAGCAGACCGGGATCGACAGCACGAACGCCCGCGTCATCACCTGGGCGCGCCCGCCGGCGGACGCCTCCTGGCCGCCGCGGCTGTTCCTGGTGCTTGCGGCCTCGCTCGCCGGCCTCGGCCTCGGCACCGGCTTCGCCCTGGTTCGGGAATATGCCGAGCCGACGGTGCTGTCGCAGCGCCAGCTCGAGCGCCTGTCGAACGCGCCGGTCGTCGCGACCCTGCCGCGCCTGCGCCGCCGGAGCGACGGCGCCAGCGCGTCGGCGGCGGGCTTCACCCTCGACCACCTCCACGAATCGACCGATGGCGGCCGCTCGATCAGCATCCTCGTCACCTCCGGCGAGGCGGACGACGCCGACCGCAAGGCGGTGATCGACCTGCTCGCCTCCGTCGCGGTGGCGCGCGGCGAGCGGGTGCTGATCGTCGACGCCGACATGCGGATCGACGATTCGAGCGTCGGCGGCCTCCTCGACGTGCTCCGCGGCGAGCAGAGCTTGAACGCCGTCACCCGCCTCGACCCCGCGACGGGCGCGCGTCGGATGGGCATGGGCGACGCGCAGAAGCCGGTGCGCGACGCGTTCCTGCGCACCAACGTCGAGCGCTTCCTCGCCGGGGTGAAGGGGCGCTACGAGCTGGTCATACTCGACGGCGGCGTCTTGTCCGAGAACCTGCGTATCGGGCCGGTCGCGGCGGCCGCCGACCGCCTGCTGCTGATCGTGCGCAACGGCGCCACCCGCCAGCGCGACCTCCTCAGCCTCGTCGGCACCTCGGAGGCCCTGGGCCGGCCGGTCTCCGGCTCGCTGCTGCTCGACGCGCGCGCGGCGAGCTGAGGAACCGATCGTGACGCAGGCGTACCGCCCGACGACGCCGGCGCACGCGGCCCGGCGGCAGCCGCAGGCGTTTCCGCTGCCCTCCCTCGCGCGGTTCGAGTCCTGGGCCCTGGTCGTGCTCGCCCTGGTCACCTGCGGCCTGTCGGGCGGCATGCTCTGGGCCGTGGGCATCAACTACGACGGCATCACCGGCTCGGCGGCGCAGAAGGTCCATCCCGCGACCTACCTCGCGGTGTTCCTGTTCGGCTGGACGATGCTGCGGGCCGGCAACCCGGTGATCCCGATGGCGGCGGCGGCCGAGCGGCGTCCCGCGAGCGTGCTGCTCTGCCTCGTCGGCTTCGGGCTGCTCGCCTTCATCGCCTCGCGGAACGGGACCGGGCTTGCCGGCTCGCTCGACACCTACGTGCTCACCGGCCTCGTCGTAATCCTGATGGCCGACCGGGACGCGATCACCATGCGGCACGTGGAGATCGTGGTGCACGCGCTCATGGTCGCCAACGCCGCGCTCGGCCTCGTCGAGTTCGTGAGCGGCCAGCGCTTCTTCCCGTTCCGCATGGACGGGCAGGCCTTCGACACTGACACGCGCTCGGCGGCGCTGCAGGGCCATCCGCTGGCCAACGCGACGTTGACCGCCTGCTACATCCTCGCGCTGTTCAACGGCGGCGGCCAGCTCCGCCCGATCACCCGCGCCGGCTTCATCACCCTGCAGCTGGTGGCGCTGATCACCTTCGGCGGACGCTCGGCGACGGTGGTGACGCTGTGCTTCGGCAGCGTCTTCGCGGTGGTCGCCCTCAACCGGGCGCTCCGCACCGGGCGCGTGCCGCTGCTCGGGGCGGCGATCGCCGTGCTGATGCTGACGATGGTGCCGATCGTCGTCGGCGGGCTCGCCATCGGCGGCTTCTTCGACGCGCTGCTCGAGCGCTTCGTCTCGGACGGCGGCAGCGCCAATGCCCGCGTCGAGATGCTGGCGATCTTCGATGCGATCCCGTTCCGCGATCTCTTGGTCGGCCCCGATCCGTCGATCGTCGACACCCTGCGTCGGATGTACGGCCTCGAATGGGGCATCGAGAACCCGATCGTCCGCAGCCTCCTCTACAACGGCGTCGCGATGACGGTGCTCCTGATCGTCGCGATCGCGCTGTTCCTCTACGAGGTGGCGCGGCAGTGCCGGCACGGCGTGTTTTTGCCGATCCTCGCCTTCGTCGTGCTGATCAACACCTTCGAGAGCATCGGCGGGAAGACGACCCTTCTTGCCAAGTTCGCGCTGATGCTGCTGGTGCTGTACCCGCGCCGCCCGCTCAGCGCCTCGCCGTCCCCGGCATCGTCAGGCCCAACGCGGCGATGATCGCGGGATCGATGTGGTGGGCGTCGTCCATCAGGCCGAGCCCGTCGAACAGGTTCCAGAACGCCCAGGCGAAGCCCGCGGCCTCCGCCGCCTCGCGGACGTCGCGGATGTAGCGGGCGCGATCGGGGGCGCGCGACGCGACGTAGCGCGCATCGCTCCTCAGGGCGCCGAACTCCCCCATCAGGATCCGTCGCGGCGCGACGCCATAGAGGTCGGCCCAGGTTCGGATGTCGGCGAGATTGCGATCGAGGTAGCCGCGGTCCGGGGCGGCGGCGAAGTACACCTTCATCTTCGTCTCGGTGACGGCGTAGGCCGCCGCCTTGTCCGCGTCGGAGGTCGCGGTGTCGGCGCGCATGCGGGCGCGGACCGCCGCCAGCGTCGCGTCGAGCGTGCCCGCGCGCGCCGGCCACGGCACGTCGTTGAGCGCCCGATAGATCGGCTCGTCCTTCATCCAGGGCGCGCCCTGGTGCGAGAACAGGTAGGGCTCGTAGAAGTGGAAGGTGAAGAGCACCGGAGCGAGGGCGGCGAAGGAGGCGGGGTCGAGGGCGGTGAGGCCCGAGCCCATGCCGCCGCAGGCGCCGGTCGCGACCAGCGTCATGGCGGGCGCCGCCTTCCGCGCCGCGCCGAGGAGCGCCGCCTGCACCCGGTTCCAGGCCACCGCCCCGCAGGCCTGCGGCGGCTCGTTGACCGGTTCCAGGGCGATGCGGCCGGGCGCCCGCCCGCCGAAGCGCCGGGCGAGCTCGACGACGACGTCGCGGTAGGCGGGAAGCAGCGGCGCCGTCGCCGTCCCGTAGAACCGATCGGGGTTGTAGTGGTGGGTCGCGGCGTTGGCCTGGACGTTCAGCACCAGCGACAGCCGGCTCGCGAGGATCACGTCGACCGCCTCGGACAGCATCGCGAACAGCCGCTCCCGCTGCGCGCCGGCGAAGGCGGCGAACGGGCCGGGATCGATCGGCAGGCGCACGAAATCGAATCCGGCCTCCGCCAGCTGTCGCAGGTCGCCGGCATTCGGCACCGGGCGGTCGGGCTGGAACGGCGGCCAGGCGTAGTCGGTGCGCGGCGCGGGGTATTCCCGGGTCAGCGAGAACCACGGCCACAGGCTGATGCCACGGCGCAGCACCACCGGCTCGGGCGTCGCGGCTGCGACCGGCCCGGCGAGCGTCATGGCGAGCGCGCCGCCGATCACCGTACGGCGGTCCGTCGCCATCGTCAGGCGACCGGATCCGCCGCGGCGCCGGCCGTCCGGCGGAGCGGCAGGCCGCCCGCACCCGGGCGCATCGCCGGCGCATCGTCCGTGATCGGCTCGGACATCGGCGGATATCCGCCGAGCCGGCGCGCCTCGCGCTCGTAGGCGGCCAGGATGTCGTTCCACGAAAAGGCGGCGGACCTCCGCCGGGCCGCTGCACGGGCGGCCGCGACGGCCGCGTCGTCGCCGAGAACGGTCTCGATCGCCCGCTCGCAGCCGTCCACGTCGGAGAAGTAGAACTGGCCGTCGCCCGCAGTGCCGCGATTGAAGGCGTTGTCGTGCGCGATCACCGCATTGCCGGCCCACAGGGCCTCGACCAGCGAAGGGTTGGTGCCGCCGACCGTGTGCCCGTGCAGGTAGGCGCGGGCATGGTGGCGCAGCGCCTGGACCGTCTCAGCCTCGTAGATCGCGCCTGGGAACACCACGCCCTCCCCTGCCGCTCGCCGCAACGCCCGGTGGTAGGCGTTGCTCGGGTCGAGCGTGCCGAGCACCACCAGCTTGGCAGAGCGCGGCTTCCTTGAGAACGCCTCGACGAAGGCCAGCACGTTGTTGTCGGGCTCGATCCGCGCGATCGAGACGATGAATCGATCGGGTTCGAGCCCGAGCGTCCGGATCGGCGCTTCCTTCGGCGCGCGGATCGGGTCGCCGCCGTAGGGGATCGTCGCGATCGCCCGGCGCGGACGGCGGGTCGCGAGATGGTCGGCGATCGCCGGGTGGTCGGCGATCAGCCGGTGCGAGCTCCAGGCCGCGATCCACTCGCTCACCCAGAAGAACGCCCGCACCGCCAAGGACCATTTCGGGCGCCGCCACTCGATGCCGTCCATGTTGGTCAGGATCGTGGCGCCGCGCAGCCTGAGATACGGCAGGAAGATCGCCCCGTTGTAGCCGAGCACGAGGCAGACGCCGCCGCGCGTCACGGCGTCGTGCGCGCAGAACGCGTCGAAGGCCAACGTCGCCGCCGGGCCGGTCGCGGCGACCTCCACGGTGATCAGCTCGATCCCCCGCCACATCGTGGTGGAGACGCGCCGCCCGACCCGCTCGACATCCCGCTCGCAGTAGACGCCGACGCGCCAGCCGCGCGCGGCGAGATGCAGCGCGAGCCGTTCCGCGAACGTCTCGAACCCGCCATGCGACGCAGGGATGCCGCGCGTCCCAAGAATTAGGAGCGCCGGCGCAAGATCCCGCATACGCGAACCCCTTCCGATTTCAGTCAACTTCCGGTATGTGAGAAGACTTACTAACGAAGCGTCTCCGGAATACAACCATTAGTTGTTGTATCAGTGGTTAATTCAACTTATGCGTGCTGATCCAATACTTCGGACCGGATATTCTTTCACGGACGGGAATGTTCGGGCGCCGGGCGGGTTCCTCGCCGCGCGGGACGGACGCGCCGTCCGCCGCATCACCTGCGTGCATCAGGGCTACGAGCTCTACGGATCGGATCGCAGCTTCTGCGAGACGGTGCGGACGATCCGCGAGGCCTATCCGCAGGCCTGGATCGACGTGGTGCTGCCCAAGGCCGGCCCGATCGTCGCGATGCTGGAGGACGCCGCGTCGCGGATCGTGATCGAGCCGATCTGGGTGCTGCGCCGGCGCAACCTGCTGCGGCTGGCGACGCTCGGCATGGCGGCCCTGCCCTTCGCCGTCGCCTGCGCGCTCCGGCGCATCCGGGCCAGCGATCTCGTCTACGTGAACACCACCGTCGTGGCGGACTACCTGCTGGCCGCGCGGCTCCTGCCCGGCCGAACCGTCGTCCATGTCCATGAGATTCCGGAGGGGGTGACCCTGACGGTGCTGCGCAACCTGATCCGCTGGAGCCGGGCGAACATCATCTTCAACTCGCGGGCGACGCAGGCCGCCTTCGCGATGCCGAAGGATGCGACCGCGCGCGTGGTCTACAACGGCATCGCCGGCCCGGCCCTGCCCAACACCGCGCGCTACGACGGCAGCCGTCCGCTGCGCCTGCTGATGCTCGGCCGGATCAGCCGCATCAAGGGCCAGGAGGTCCTGGTCGAGGCGATCCGGCGGCTGCCGGAGGCGATCCGGTCGCGCATCGAGCTGAAGATCGTCGGCAGCGCCTTCGAGGACGACGCCCGCGAGGCGGCGCTGGCCGCACAGGTCGCCGAGGCCGGACTGTCGGGGCAGGTCACCTGCTCGCCGTTCGTCGCCGACCCCGCTTCGCTCTACCGCTGGGCGGACGTGGTCACGGTGCCGTCGCAGCTGCCGGAGTCGCTCGGACGCGTCGCGATCGAGGCGCTGGCCTACGGCATCCCGCCGTTGGTCTCCGGCATCGGCGGCCTCACCGAGATCGTCGAGGATCGCGCGACCGGATGGGTCGTGCCCCCCGGCAACGTCGAGGCCTTGTCGCGGGCGCTCGCCGAGATCGTCACCCGCCCGGACCTGTGGACGGGGTATCCGGCGGCGGCGCGCGCCCGCTACGAGCGCATCTTCGACGAGAAGCTCGCGGCCGAGGGGATCGCGGCGATGCTGCGCCTGACCTTCCAGGGCGAGCCCGCCCGTGTGCCCGGCACCCGCACGCCGGCGAACGCCCCGTCGAACTCCGCCGGCTGACGGGGGCGGTCCGCCCGACCGCCGGACCTGCGAAGCCCGCCGGCATCGGCCCTCTTGTGCGTGCTCTGCGCAACGGTCCATTAGCCAAGACCGTAGCCGGTCGCCGGCATGCTCGACCCGGCCCGGAACCGGTTTCGAAACGAAGTCTTGACGATACGGTCGAGCTTACAGCCTCCGGTGATCGCTTCGTAAGTATTCTCCTGCGATCGTTTCGGCGGACGTTGTTCCATCGTTCAACCGCACACGGTATTGCTGTTCCTCATCCACTGCACATCGCGCCTGCGGTTGCGACACTCACACGATCTCGCCGGATCGCGTTCGCGCTCCGGTCTTCCGTGCTTCGACCCGCTTTCGGTCCCATGGCCGGCACGGGCATGAGAGATGGGATATGATCAGCACCTTCATCGAGCAGATCCTCGATCGGATCTCGGCCGCCAACCTCCTCGCCGCCGGCCTCCTGCTCGCGACCGCCCTCGGTTGCGCCGTGATCGCCTATTGGCGGACCGTCGAGGAGAAGTCCTTCGCAGAGTTCTTCGAGTTCCTGCTGCCGCACGAGGTGATCACCCACCCGTCCGCGCGCGCCGACCTGCTGTTCTACATCACCCGCAAGGCGATCATGCCGTTCCTGCTGATCCCGGCGGGCGTGACCTTCGTCGTCGCGGTCGGCTACGCGACCAACAAGATCGTCGGCACGATGTTCGGCATCGATGCGCCGCTGATGGGCGGGTCGCCGGGCCCGATCACGGTGATCGTCTTCACCGTGACCATGCTGCTCGCCTACGACATCTCCTACTACCTGTATCACACCGCCCAGCACCGGTTCCCGTTCCTGTGGGAGCTGCACAAGGTCCACCACTCGGCCGAGGTGATGGTCGGCATCACCAAGGATCGCGTCCACCCGCTCGACGAGCTGATGAACCGCGCCTGGGACGGCGTCATCCCCGGCATCTGCTTCGGTTTGTGGACCTTGATCGCACTCAACCCGGTGGAGGTCACGGTGTTCGGCGTCAACGTCTACATCATGCGCAACATCCTGATGATGGACTTCGTCCGGCACACGCACTTCAAGATCTCGTTCGGCAAGCTCAACAACCTGATCCTGTGCCCGCACTGGCACCAGCTGCACCACAGCACCAACCCGCGCCACTACGACAAGAACTTCGGGCTGCTGTTCTCGTTCTGGGATCGGGTCTTCGGAACCCTGTGCGTTCCCGAGCCGAACGAGAGCTTCAAGTTCGGCCTCGTCGACCGCGACGTGCGCGACTACCAGTCGCTGAACGGCCTCTACATCCTGCCGCTCAAGAAGATGTGGCGGGTCGTCAAGCGCCGCTTGAAGCCGCGTCGCGCCGCCCCGATCCAGGCCCGGGAAGGGTCGCGGCCGTGAGCGCGGAGCGTTTCGAGATCGTCCGCACGGGCGAGCGGCTCGCCGAGGTCGGCCCGGCCTGGACCGCCCTGTGGCGTGAATCCGGTGCGCTGGTGTTCCAGAGCCAGGCCTGGATCGCCGCATGGTGGGCGACGGTGCCGGATCGGGAGCGGCGCGCCTTGCAGATCGTGCTGGCCTGGCGCGGCGACGCCCTGGTCGCGGTGCTGCCGATGGCGACCTGCCGGCGGAAGGGGCTGCGCCTGCTCGAATGGGCGGCCAAGGACCACACCGATTACGGCGACGCCCTCCTGGCCGGCGACGATCCCGGGCTCGTGCGGCGGATGTGGGCGCATCTCTCCGCCGCCGGCGGGTTCGACCTGGTCTACCTGAACCGCCTGCTTCCGGGTGCGAAGGCACGGGCGCTGCTCGATCCGAGCCAGGCGGCCGGCGTGCGCCTGCGACCGAACCATCGCAGCGAGGTCAGCTTCCGCGTCGCCGGCGATTGGCCGACGGGCGAGGCCTGGGTCGCGGCGCAATCGAAGAAGACCCGCCAGAATTATCGCCGCGGCCAGAAGTTCATCGGCGAATCCGGCCCGTTGCGCTTCCGCCTGCTGCCGCCCGACGCGCCGATGGAGCCGGTGCTGCTGCGGCTCGCCGACCTGAAGCGCAAGTGGCTCGCCGGCAACCAGCTCGAATCGAACCTCTACGACGAGGGGTCGCCCGCGCTCTCCGCCCTGGTGCGGGTGCTGGCCGAGACCGGCCTGCTGCGCGCCTTCGTGCTCGAATGCGATGGCGTCATCGTCGCGGTGTCGATCAACTTCGTCCAGGCCGGCACGATGATGGCCTTCGTCACCACCTACGATCCGGCGTTCGAGCGCGGCTCGCCCGGCATGGTGCTGATGATGGACTACATCCAGTGGTCGATCGACCAGGGGCTGCACACCGTCGACTTCCTGTGCGGGGCCGAGGCGTTCAAGAGCCGCTTCGCCACCACCAGCGTCACGCTCGACGCCTTCATGGGCCGCAGGACGCTGCCGGGCGCCGCCGCGATGATGTTCGATTCCTGGAACCTCGTGGTCCGCGACATGCGCCGCCGCAGCGGCACGCCGCCGCCGCAGGTTGCAGCGGCGAGCGAAGCCGCCTGAACCCGGAACGCCGGCGTCCGTTCACGCGGCGGCCGCGGGTGCCGACGTGCCGGCCGCGAAGCGGTCGGCGGCCTCGCGCACCCGCCCGTCGGGATGGCGGGACCGGTCGCGGAACGCCTTCGCCGACCACAACGCGGTGACGCATTCCGACACCGCGAGGCCGATCAGCGCGAAGGGCGGCGCCAGGGTGAGCAGCAGCGGCACCATGATCAGGAAGCCGATGCCGGCGCTGACCAGGGCGCCTGCGGCGATCACCCGGAACGCGGCGGACGCTTCGAGGAACGCTCGCGGGATGGCGTAGAGCAGCGCGATCGTCACCACGCACCAGACGCCGAAACCGATCGCGGCCATCGGCTCGCTTGCGAAGCGCCCGTTGAACAGGTGCCGCTCGATGATCGGCAGCGCCGTCCACATCGCGACCCCGTAGGCGAGGCAGGCGAGGCCGATCAGGGCCGTGCTGCGCACGACGAGGCGCCGCGCCTCGCGCCGGCGGCCCGCGGCGAGCAACGCCGAGATCTCCGGCAGGACCATGTTGTTGAGGGCGTTGGTCGGGATCCGCAGCGGCGCGAACAGCACCAAAGTCGCGGCGATCGGCGCATAGGCCGCGGGCCCGGCCAGCAGCGCGAACAGCAGCGTCAGCCCCTGGCCCTGGACGGTCGTGCCGGTGACGCCCAGCAGCGACCAAGCCAGCGTGCGCCAGATCTCCAGGTAGCGCCGCCGCACGCTGGCACGGAACGAGACCCGGACCGGTCGCCCGATCGCCGCCAACGCCACGGCGATCCCGGCCGCGTGCGCGGCCGCGATGCCGAGGAAGGCGTGCTCGAGCAGGGCGTCGTCGCCGGCATGGAGGAAGACGACGAGCGCCAGCCCGCAGGCCGAATAGACCATGTCGCTCGCGCCCGCGACCCAGGGCGCGCGGCGCGCCAGCAGCACGATCCGCAGGTAGCTGCGGAAGGCGTAGAGCCCGACGAAAGCGCCGCCGGCGAGCGCCGTGACCCCGAGCACCGGCGCGAGCCCGATCGACACAGCGGCGGCCATCAGCAGCGCGACGGCGGTCGCTCCGGAGCCGAACACCATGTCGTGGCCGCGTTCCGCCGGGCGGCCGAGACTGCGCGCGAGAAAGAGCGTCGCCGGCACTGCGACGAGGGCCCGGATGTACGTGACGCCGACGGCGCCGATCGTGAACACGATCGCGAACAGGCCGTACCCGTGGGCGCCGAGCTCCCGCACGAGCATGATGTTCAGGACGAAGTGGAACAGGCTCTGGATCAGTTCGCCGGACAGGATCACGGCGAAGCGCCGACCGAAGCGTCCGATCTTCGGAAGCCTCATGCGCTGCGTCCCCGACGGTCGGAGAGCGCGCGGCACCGTGCAGCAATCACGCGCGCGACGCCAGTCCGTGTCTGAATGTTTCCGTGTCCGGCCATGATATCGATCTGACGAGGTGAAGGTGTCTTCGAGACGAACGATCGCCCTGTGCGATATCCGAATCGACGAATGATCACGCGTTTGCCTAGGACGAATCTCGCATATCTTTTTGCAACGCACCATGCGGTCGCGGGTTACGTAGATCGTCTCCGGCCGACTACGCATGCGGATCGTCCTGCCCGCGAAACGTCATGCGCCCGGCTCGCGGTTCCCCTACGTCGGGAACGCCGTTTGGTTTCAGCGGGGCTTGATCGGCCGGCCGCGATGCCGCAAGCCCGACACCCATCGATCCATCGGCCGCCCGTGACGCCTCGCGCAGCACCTGCTTCATCCGCACGATCCGGTTCGGCACCGCCAGAGGGGCGGCACGGGCGCGGCGCACGATGACGCGCCTCAGCGACGACTGCTTCGATCCGTCAGTGCCGGTGATGACCGTCGCCGAGGCGACGGCGATGATCCTGTCGCGGCTCCCCGTAGTGGCCGGCGTGGAATCCGTTCCGCTGTGGCAGGCCGACGGCCGCATCGCCGCCGAGGATGTTTCGGCGGCGATCGACGTCCCGCCCTTCGACAATTCGGCGGTCGACGGTTACGCGGTGCGCTTCTCCGACCTGTCCGAGACCGGATCGACGCTGCTGCCGGTCCGCGGGCGCCTGCCGGCCGGCGCCGCGCCGTCGGCGCTTTCCGCGCGCGCCGCCGACCGGATCTTCACCGGCGCGGCGACGCCGGATGGTGCCGACACGGTGGTCATGCAGGAGGACGTCGAGGTCACGCCCGCGGGCGTCATGCTGCCGTCCGGCATCGTCCGCGGCGCCAATCGTCGCCCGGCGGGCGAGGACATCGCGCGAGGCAGCGTCGCGATCCCCGCCGGCCGTCGGCTGCGACCGCAGGATCTGGCGCTCGCCGCCGCGATCGGACGCGACGCCATTCCCGTGCGGCGGGCGTTGCGCGTCGCGGTGTTCTCCACGGGAAACGAGCTGACGGAGCCCGGCGGCGCGCGCGCGGCGTCCGGCATCCACGACAGCAACCGCGTGATGCTGATCGCGCTGCTGCGGCGGCTCGGGGCCGATGCCCGCGACCTCGGCATCCTGCGCGACGACCCGGATGTGCTCGCCGCACGCCTGCGCGAGGCGGCGCAGGGGCACGACCTGATCCTCACCTCGGGCGGCGTCTCGGTCGGCGAGGAGGATCACGTGAAGAACGTGGTCGCCGCCGCGGGATCGCTCGCGTTCTGGCGGCTGGCGATCAAGCCCGGACGCCCGGTCGCCATGGGGGTGGTCGCCGGCACGCCGTTCGTCGGGTTGCCCGGCAATCCGGTCGCGGCCTTCGTCACCCTCGCCTTCGTCGTCCGGCCGCTTCTCGATCGCCTCGGCGGCGCGGTCCATACGGAGCCCAGGGGCATGCCCGTGCGGGCCGCCTTCGCGCTGTCGCGAAAGCCGGGTCGGCGCGAGTTCCTGCGCGTCTGCGTGCATCGAGCCGCCGACGGGTCCTGCGAGGCGAGGCTGTTCCCGCGACGCGGTTCGGGCACCATCACCTCGCTCACCGGCAGCGACGGCTTCGCCGACGTGCCCGACCATCTCGACCGGATCGATCCGGGAGACGTTCTGGCATTCCACGCCTTTGCCGCGATGTGGTGACGGCGTGATCGTCGGCGATGCGGCACTGCAACCGCTAGGCTCCAGGCGCGATGCCGGCTATCGTCGAGGTCGCATCGGCATCGTTGCTGCCGGTGGAAGGCGAGCGCATCATGAAGCCCCACGCCGCGGTCAGCGACGTTCCCCCGCCGCCGGGCAAGCGCCCGTTCGTCCTCGTCGGCCTGGTGGCGGCCGGCCTGTTCGGTTGGGGCGGCTACGGGCACTGGAAGCAGTCCGCCGCCGCCACGGAGACGCAGCGCAAGGTGCGGGAGACCGTGCCGGCCGTGCGCGTCGCCGCGGTCGAGCGCAGCGACAAGCCGGTCGACCTGACCCTGCCCGGCGATACCCAGGCCTTCGCCCGCGCCGCGATCTTCGCCCGCGCGACCGGCTACATCGCCGAACGCCGCGTCGACATCGGGTCGCGGGTCAAGGCCGGCGACATCCTGCTGCGGATCGCGGCGCCCGAGCTCGACCAGCAGCTCGCTCAGGCCGAGGCGCAGGCCGGGCAGATGCGGGCGCAATTGCTTCAGGCGAAGGCGCAGGTCGATCAGGCGCGCGCCAACGTCAATCTCGCCAACCTCACCAACAACCGCACCTCGACGCTGGCGACGCAGGGCTGGGCCTCGCGCCAGAACGCGGACAACTCGCAGGCGGGCGTGCTGAGCCAGGGCGCCTCCCTCGCGGCCGCGGAAGCCGGGGTGAAGGTCGCCGAGGCCAACATCAAGGCGCAGGACGCGACCGTCGATCGCCTCAAGGCGCTCACCAGCTTCAAGGACGTGGTCGCCCCCTTCGACGGGGTCATCACCACCCGCAGCGTCGACGTCGGCGACCTGGTCAAGGCCGACGGAAGCGGCACGGCGCTGCTCGGCATGGATCGCGACGACATCCTGCGCATCAGCGTGAACGTGCCGCAGAACGCGGCGATCGGCGTCAGGAAGGGCGTCGTCGCCACGATCAAGGTGCCGCAGATTCCGGACCGCACCTTCTCGGGCCGGGTCGAGCGCAGCTCGGTGGCGCTGCTGACCGCGTCGCGCACCCTGACGACGGAAGTCGATGTGCCGAACCCCGACGGGACGCTGCGCGCCGGCCTCTACGTCTACGTGACCCTAGAGATTCCGCGTCCTGAGCCGGCGGTGATCGTTCCCGCCGAGGGCCTGGTGTTCAACCAGGGGGGCACCCAGGTCGCGGTCGTCGGAGACGACGACCGGGCCGAGTGGCGCTCGGTGCATATCCGGCGCGATTTCGGGACGACGATCGAGATCGACCAGGGCCTGACTGGGCAGGAGCGAATCGTGCTCGGGCCGCCGGCCGACCTTCGCGACGGCCAGCGGATCAAGCGCGATGGCGGCCCCGGCGAGGCCAAGCCGGTCCAGGCGGCGGCGCGCTGAGGGCGCTCAGTTCACCCGGACGATGAGCTTCATCTTCGGGTGGATGCCGCACAGCACGAGGAAGGTGCCGTTCTTCTCGAACGTCACCGGCGTGCGGCTGCCTGGGACCTGATCGCCGGAATCGAAGTTGAAGGCGTCCGACTCGATGTAGATGTGGTGGAGCAGGTCGCTGTCGTCGTTGACGATGGTGATCGTGTCGCCGCGGGTGACGACGAGGCTGTTGGGCTGGAACGCCCGGCCCTTCTGCGACACGAGGTGACCGCTCGCTTCCAACCGGCCGACGAAGGCCATGCCTGCCAGAACGCCCGCGACCAGCGCCGCCGCCGTGCCGGCGACGGAGCGTGGGGCCGAGCGTGGGCTCGCGCGGCCGATCACCGATTCCCTGAGGTTGGGCATGTCGTCCTCGAAGATCACGCCTCATGGTTGCGCGGCCGTGGTTAAGATTCTGCTGATGTCGACGGCGGCTTTCGCGTGCTCCACAACGTAACTGCAGCGTTGCATCGGGCTTCGGTACGAGCCTCGGTGCCCGATCCAGCCGCCGATACGCGGCGCACCGGCTAATGGCGCCTTAACATTTCGCATTTAACTTGGCCGAGCGCGGGCAGAAAGAAGCTACGTCTCGATGCGATGGAATGGGACCGGACCGAATAGGAGGCCACGCTCGGCAACGAGCGGGATGCCGCGCATGGTGGATGCGCGGGTGACCATCCGTGGCCGGATCCTCCTGGCGTTCCTGACCATGAGCCTGATCACCGGCGCGCTCGGTCTCTACGCGATCCGGGGCCTTCAGGATGCGGGCGAGCTCGTCAACCGCACCTACGACGAATCGCTGATGTCGATCAATTACGCGCGGGCCGCGGCAGCGGACTTCGCCAAGATGCGCTCCGCCTTCGCCCGGCGCATGGTGACCGGCGATCCGGCGGCCGCCTCCAAGCTCGATGCCGAGATCAACGAGCTCGCCGCGACGCTCTCCGACGACCTCGGGATCGCCGTCGAGCGCTCGCAATCCGACCGTGTGATCCGTTCGGCAAAGGCCGTCCAGGAGGGCGTGGAGCTCTGGGAGTCGATGCGCCACGGCCTCGACGGATCGACCGGCAAGAGCGCCGCCTGGGACGCCCTCGACCGCCAGGCCGGCATCGTCGACGGGCAGATCGAGCTTCTGGTCAACTATACCGCCGGCGACGGCTTCGTCTTCCGCCAGACCGCCCGGACCGTCGTCGCGCAGGAGATCCGCTTCAACGTGATCGCGACGGCGGTGGCGCTGATCCTGTCCGGCTTCGTCGCCTACCTGCTGAACCGCCGGATCATCGGCCCGCTCGCCTCGGCCTCGGCGGTCGCAGAGCGGATCGCGGCCGGCCGCCTCGACGACGCGGTGCCGACCGGCGGCCGCGACGAGCTGGGTGCGCTCCTGCGGGCCATGGCGACCATGCGCGACAACATCCAGGCGATGATGGAGCGCGAGGTCAGCCAGCGCCGCTCCGCCGAGGCCCTGCTGGCCGACGCGCTCCAAAGCTCGCGCGAAGGCGTCGTGGTCGTCGACGCCCACGGGCGGATCGCTCTGGCCAACGCCCAGGCGCTGGAGTTCTTCAGCGGCCTGCGCTCGGCCGTCGAGGTCGGATCGTCGGTGATCGCGCTCGCCAACGGCGAGATCGACGCGCCGGCCCCGATGATCGACTGCGCGCGGACCCTGTCGCGCGACGGCGAGGTTCTGCTCGCCGACGGCCGCTGGTTGCGCGTCAGCCGCAGCGCCACGCAGGAGGGCGGGTTCGTCGCCGTGTGCAGCGACATCAGCGTCCTGAAGGAGCAGGAGGCCGGGCTCAAGCAGACGAACCTGCGCCTCGACGCGGCGCTCGACAACATGAGCCAGGGCCTGTGCCTGTACGATGCCGACCACCGCCTGATGGTGGTGAACCGGCGCTACGCCGAGATCTACAACCTGCCGCCCGGTTCGGTCGTGCCGGGCATGTCGGCCGAAGCGGTGCTCCAATGCAGCCTCGGCGCCGGCCACCATCCGGGCTCGACCCTCGCCGATATGCTGCGCGAGGCCGCCTGCATCTTCGGGACGAGCCGCCAGCGCACCCATTTCCAGGAACTCGCCAACGGCCGGGTCGTCGCCATCGAGCAGCGGATGACCGCCGATGGCGGCTTCGTCGCGACCTACGACGACGTGACCGAGCGGCGCCAGGCCGAGGCGCGGATCGCCTATCTCGCCCACCACGACACCCTCACCGGCCTGCCGAACCGGATCCTGTTCAGCGAGCAGGTCGACGCCGCGATCGCGCAGGCCGGGCGCGGCACCGGCTTTGCCGTGTTCTGCCTCGATCTCGACGATTTCCGGCCGGTGAACGACACCCTCGGCCACGTGGTCGGCGACGAGCTGCTGCAGGCGGCGGCCAACCGGATCGGCGCCTGCATCCGCGAGATCGACAGCTGCGCCCGCCTCGGCAGCGACGAGTTCGCGATCCTGCAGCGCGGGATCGACACCGCCGAGGATGCCGCCGTGCTCGCCCGCCGCCTTGTCGAAGTGCTGGGCGCGCCCTTCGTCCTGTCGAGCCACACGGTGACCCTCGGCGTCACCCTCGGGATCACCCTGGCGCCTTACGACGGCACGAGCTGCGAGAAGCTCCTGATGAACGCCGACGTCGCGCTGGCGCGGTCGAAGGTCGACGCCCGCGGATCGTTCCGGTTCTTCGAGCCGGAGATGGATGCGCGCCTGCAGGCACGCCGGCTGTTCGAGGTCGACCTGCGCGAGGCGGTCGCCAACGAAGCCTTCGAGGTCCACTACCAGCCGATCTACTGCCTCAACGCCGACCGGATCTGCGGCTTCGAGGCGCTGCTGCGCTGGAACCACCCGGTGCGCGGATGGGTGTCGCCGGTCGAGTTCATCCCCGTCGCCGAGGAGCTCGGCCTGATCGTGCCGTTGGGCGAATGGGTGCTGCACCGCGCCTGCGAGGAGGCCGCCCGCTGGCCCGAGGGCCTGAAGGTCGCCGTGAACGTCTCGGCGGTGCAATTCACCTCCGCGAGCCTGGTCACCGCCGTGCGCGAGGCCCTGCAGCGCACCGGCCTGCCCGGCCAGCGCCTCGAATTGGAGATCACCGAATCGGTGCTGGTCGCCAACCCCGGCGCGACGACGGCGATCCTGCACAATCTCAAGATGCTCGGCGCCCGCGTCTCGATGGACGATTTCGGCACCGGCTACTCGAGCTTGAGCTACCTGCGCAGCTTCCCCTTCGACAAGATCAAGATCGACCAATCCTTCGTGCGTGACCTGTGCGCCGAGAACGGGACCGAGTTCATCGTCCGTGCGGTGATCGGCCTGGGCGCCAGCCTGCGGATGACCACGACGGCCGAGGGCGTCGAGACCGAGGCGCAGCTGTCCAAGCTGCGGGCCGAGGGCTGCGACGAGGTGCAGGGCTACCTGTTCAGCCGACCGGTTCCCTCGGTCGAGCTGCCCGCCCTGATCACCCGCTGGAACGGCGCGGCGCGGGCGATCGCCTGATCCGCGCCGGCCGGTTCGGCCGACGCGGATTCGATCGGTCGAGCCGCGGGCCGGCGGTCCTACTCCGCCGCGTCGAGGCGCGGGCGTTCGATCACCGTGCGGCCGCGCTTGACCAGCTCGGCCGTGCGGAACGCCACTTCCAGGGCCTGCTCCGCGTTGAGGCGCGGGTCGCAGTAGGTATGGTAGCGATCCTGGAGGTCGTCGGCCGTCAGCGCGCGGGCGCCGCCCGTGCATTCGGTCACGTCCTTGCCGGTCATCTCCAGGTGGATGCCGCCCGGGATGGTGCCTTCGGCGGAATGGACGCCGAAGAAGCCCTCGATCTCCTGCATCACCCGCTCGAACGGGCGCGTCTTGTAGCGGCCGGCCGAGATCGTGTTGCCATGCATCGGATCGCAGACCCACACGATGCTGCGCCCCTCGCGCTCGATCGCGCGAACCAGGCGCGGAAGATGCTCGCCGACCTTGTCCGCCCCGAACCGGCAGATCAGGCTGAGCCGACCGGCCTCGTTGCCGGGATTCAGCTTGTCAACGAGCCGGATCAGGCCGTCGGCCTCCATCGACGGCCCGCACTTCAGGCCGATCGGGTTGCAGATGCCGCGGGCGTACTCGACGTGGGCGTGATCGGGCTGGCGCGTCCGGTCGCCGATCCACAGCATGTGGCCCGACGTGGCGTACCAATCGCCGGTCGTCGAATCGACGCGGGTCATCGCCTCCTCGTAGCCGAGCAGCAGCGCCTCGTGGCTGGTGTAGAAGTCGGTGGTCCGCACCTCCTGGTGCGTCTCGGGATTGATCCCGATGGCGCGCATGAAGTCGAGCGCCTCCGTCATCCGCTCGGCGACGTCGGCGTAGCGGGACGATTGCGGGCTGTCCTTGACGAAGCCCAGCATCCAGCGGTGCGAGTTCTCGAGGTTGGCGTAGCCGCCGGTCGCGAAGGCGCGCAGCAGGTTGAGCGTCGCCGCCGACTGCCGGTACGCCTCGAGCTGCCGGCGCGGGTCCGGGATGCGCGCCTCGTCCGTGAAGGTCAGGCCGTTGACGATATCGCCGCGGTAGCTCGGCAGGCTCACGCCGTCGAGCGTCTCGGTCGGCGAGGAGCGCGGCTTGGCGAACTGCCCGGCGATGCGCCCGACCTTCACCACCGGCGACGCGCCGGCGAAGGTCAGCACCAGTGCCATCTGCAGGAACACGCGGAAGAAATCGCGGATGTTGTCGGCCGAATGCTCGTCGAAGCTCTCGGCGCAATCGCCGCCCTGAAGCAGGAAGGCCTGCCCGGTGGAGACGCGCGCGAGCGCCGTCTTGAGCTTGCGCGCCTCGCCGGCGAAGACCAGGGGCGGGAAGCTCGCGAGCTGGGCCTCGACCGCTTCGAGGGCGGCCGGATCCGGATAGGCCGGCACCTGCTGGATCGGCAGGTCACGCCATGTCTTCGGTGTCCAACGCTCGCCCATCACACAACTCCCCCGCACCGTGCGGCGATCTTTCCTCCACGCCGAATCCTGGCGCGAAGCGCGGCTTATAGAGTGCTTTTTTCCGGGGTGCGAGATGAGGCCGGCGCAGGCCAGGGCGGATCGGGGGTCAGGTCCCGTATCCGCCTCCGCGAAGATCAGCCTTCGCCGTCCTCGACCTCGATGCCGTGCTCGGCCAGGATCCAGAAGATCGCTTCCAGGTCCTCCGCCGAGACGTCCCGGGGCGGAAGCGCCTCCTCCAGGTCCTCGTAGGTCAGGCAGCGGCTGCGCCGGGCCGCCGCCTTCGTCAGCAGCGCCTCGATCGCGCCCTGGATGTCGGGCGCCAGCGCGTCCCGGCTTGGCAGGGTGGTGGTGAAGGCCGGCCGGAGCGCGTCTGCCAGGAGGCCGTCGATCACACGCTGGCGCCGCGCCTGCGCGTCGCCGGCCGTCGGCACCGGCTCGGCCGGGCCGGCCTTGCCCGGCTCGCGCTTGCCGGGGTCTTTCTTGCCGGAGTCTTTCTTGCCCATCGATCGGATATGGCTCGTGAAACCGCGCCGTCGAGACCCGGCGCGACCGGGATCGTCAGCCGACGGCGACGGGATGCTTGGTCACCTGCGGGACCCGCATGGTGACCAGTTCCTCGGACGCGGTCGGGTGCACTGCGATGGTGCGGTCGAAATCGGCCTTCGTCGCGCCCATGGTCACCGCGATGCCGACCGCCTGGATGATCTCGCCGGCATCGTGCCCGAAGATGTGGACGCCCACGACCTTGTCGCTGGCGCAGTCGACCAGCACCTTCATCAGGATCTTCTCGTCGCGTCCCGACAGCGTCGCCTTCATCGGCCGGAAGCTCGCCTTGAACACGTCGATCTTGCCGAAGATCGCGCGGGCGGTGTCCTCGTTGTGGCCGACGACGCCGATCTCCGGGGTCGAGAACACCGCGGTCGGGATCAGGCGGTGGTCGACGCAGGCCGGCTTCTCGCCGAACACCGTGTCGGCGAAGGCGTGGCCCTCGCGGATCGCGATCGGCGTGAGGTTGGCGCGATTGGTGACGTCGCCGACCGCGTAGATGGAGGGCACCGCGGTCCGCGAGTAGCCGTCGACCGGGATCGCGCCGGCGGCGTCGGTCTCGATCCCGACGCGGTCGAGGCCGAGCCCGCCGACGTTCGGGCGCCGGCCGGTCGCGATCAGCACCTGGTCGACCGTGATCGTCTCGCCGTCGTCCAGCGTCGCGGCGATCCCGCCCGCGACGCGCTCGAGCTTCGCGAGGGTGCGCCCGAGCTTGAGCGACATCCGCCTGGCGTAGGCTTCGCCGAGCGCGTCGCGGATCTCGTCGTCGAAGCCGCGCAGCAGCCTGTCGCCGCGATGGAGCAGCGTCGTCCGGCTGCCCAGGGCCGCGAACACGCCGGCGAACTCGACGGCGATGTAGCCGCCGCCGATCACCAGGATGCGCTCGGGCAGCGTCTCCAGCTCGAACACCTCGTTCGAGGTGATCGCCAGCTCGGCGCCCGGCACCGCCGGTTCCTTCACCGGATGGGCGCCGACCGCTACCAGGATCACCTTGGCGGTCACGCGCGCGCCGCTGCCGACGAGGCGGATCGTGTGCGCGTCCTCGATCACGGCGCGCTCCGGCACCACCGTGACCCCGGCGCGGATCAGGTTGGCGTCGTAGATCCCTTCGAGCCGGGTCACCTCGGCGTCGCGCCTCCGCTTCAGGACGCTCCAGTCGAAGCGCGGTGCCTCGACGGTCCAGCCGAACCCGGCGGCGTCCTCGAACTCGTCGGCGAAGCGACCGGCATAGACCATCAGCTTCTTCGGCACGCAGCCGCGGATCACGCAGGTGCCGCCGACGCGGTACTCTTCCGCCATGGTCACGCGGGCGCCGTAGCCGGCCGCGATCCGCGCGGCGCGAACGCCGCCCGAGCCGCCGCCGATGACGAACAGGTCGACGTCGTAGATGTCGGTCATGACGGGGTCCGATCGGGCGCGGCCGAGGGCCGGGGAAGGGGTGCCTGCGCGGTGCGGTGCCCGGCATCGCGCAGCCAGGTGATGGCAGCGCCGAGGCCGGCGGTCCACCACGCCGCCCAGGTGTTGTGCTCGACCAAGGCGATGGCCGCCGCCGCCGCGATCAGGGCGAGCGCCGTCGCGCGCTCGGCCGAATCCGAACCCGCGACCGGCGCGAGCATCAGCATCGAGACGGCCGCCACGAGCACGGCGCCGACGACGCCGAGCTCGGCCCAGACCTGAAGGAACGCGTTGTGCGGATGGCCGACCGCCAGAAGCGTGCGCATCTCGGGATCGAGGCGTTGGGCCACCGGCGTCTCGGCGAAGCGGGCGGAGGTGCCGAAGCCCGCCCCGACCCACGGATCCGCCGCGACCGCGGCGCCGAAGCTGCGGGCGATGGCGACGCGGGCGCGCGACGAGGAATGCACCAGCCGCTCGTGCGCGGCCTCCGGCATGAAGCGATCGAGCAGGTCGCCCTCCACCGGCGCCAGCGCCACCGCGAGGCCGAGGCTCAGCCCGGCCACGCCGACGGCGAGCCGGCCCGGCACGAGCCGCGCGAGGGCGAACATCGCTCCGCCGGCGATCAGCCCCATGGCGGCGGCTCCGCTCACCGAGCGCAGGATGCCGAGGGCCGCGAAGGCCAAGGCGACGAGGGCGAGAACCCGCCGGCCCTGCCGCCACAGCGCCAGGGCGAGCGGGCCGGCGACGACGGCGAGGGTCAGCGCCGGGCGGTTGTAGACGAATTCCGCCACCCGCTGACCGAGCGCGCGCTGCAGCGGCAGGCCGGTGGCGAGGCCGACGGCGATGGTCAGCCCGGCGAGCACCACCATCGCCGCCGCGAGCGGAGCCGCGAAGGCCGGGATGCGCCCCGGCGCGAGGCGGACGAGGAGGTAGGCGGCGACGAGCGTCGGCAGGAACTCGCCGGCCATCCGCAGCGACAGCGCGGGGAACGGCGTCCAGGCCAGGGTGAGCGCGCACCAGGCGAGGAACGCCAGCGCGGCGAGGCCGATCGGCCTCGCGAGCGGCGGGACGAGGCGGCGCGGGACCGCGCCGGCATCCTCGACGCAGCGCCCGGCCAGGAACAGCACGGCCGCGATGGCGACGACGAGGGGGCTCGACCGGTTGGCCAGCGCCATCGCCAGGGGCATCACGGCGAGCGCGACGGCGCCCGCTGCATATAGACGTCGGGACGGGGACACGGGCCGGCCGCGCGGTCGATTCGTGTGCCTACTGGAGCTGGTGCCCGCGCTTGCCCATCTCGGCGCGCACGCGGACCATGACGTATTCCGAGACTTCCTGGGTCCAGGTCTGCATCGCCTGCACCATCTCGTCGAGGATCTGAGGCTGGGTCTCGACGTAGCGCTTGCCGGCGGGCGAGCGGAAGAACGCCGCGATGTCCTGCAGCTCGGCTTCGCTCAGCTTGTTCGCGTAGATTCGCGCCGCGGTGTCGATGATGCGCTGCTTCTGCAGCTCCATCTCGGGGTTGAGGCCCTGCAGCACCTCGTCAAGATCCTTGCTCAGCTCGGGGCGGGTCACGGTCTGCTGCTTGATCTGCTCGGCGAAGGCCGGAATGATCGAGTCGAACGAGCGCGCGATGCCGGAATTAAGCATCACCTCGCGGGCGAGCGCGAGATGGTTGGCGCCGATCGTCGGGGCGCCGCGCGTGGCCGGGGCGGCGGGCGCGGCCGGCGTCGCGGCGGGCTTCTGAGGCGCAGCCTTCTGGGCCTGGGCGAGGCCGGGCGCAGCGGCGACTAGGGCCGCGACCAGCACGGGGAAGAGGCGGCGGGAGAGGACGGGCATTCCGGGCATTCCTGAAGCGAGGGGAAGAGCCGGCGCCGGCATCCGAGGCCGTCGCCGGGGCGCCGTCGGGCGCGCTGATGCAGCTATGCGAGGCTGCCGATCACGGTGATCTCGGCCTGCCCGTCGCGGTCCTCGGCGAGGATGGCCGCGGTGGCGATCCCGAGGAACAGGCCGTGCTCGACCACGCCCGGCACCGACCAGAGCAGCGCCGACAGCCGCTCGGGATCGGCGATCCGCCCGAGGCGCGCGTCGAGGATGTGGTGGCCGCCGTCGGTCGTGAGCGGCGCGCCGCCGGGGGCCATGCGCAGCGCGACCGCACCCGTGCAGCCGGCGCGCTCGATCGCCGCCTCGACGGCGCGCCGGGTCGCCGTGAGGCCGAAGACGTTGACCTCGATCGGCAGCGGGAAGGCGCCGAGCGTCCCGACGCGCTTGGCGGCATCGGCGATCACCACCATGCGGCGGCTGGCGCAGGCGACGATCTTCTCGCGCAGCAGCGCCGCGCCGCCGCCCTTGATCAGCCGGAGATCGGCATCGACTTCGTCGGCCCCGTCGATCGTCAGGTCGAGCTCGGGCAGTTCCTCCAGCGTCGCGAGGCGGATGCCTTCCCGCGTCGCCGCCGCGTGGGTCGCCTCGGAGGTCGGGACGCCGACGACGTCGAGGCCGTCGCGAACCCGCGCGCCGAGCAACGCGACGAAGGCCGCCGCCGTCGATCCGGTGCCGAGGCCGAGCCGCATTCCGGGCTCGACGAGATCGAGGGCGCGGGCGGCGGCCGCGCGGCGCAGGTCCGGGCCGCTCACGACGACGTCCCGCCGTCGGGTCTCACGAAAGGATGCATGCGCAGGGTGCCGGTCCGTCCCGTTGGGATGCGGCACGCCCTAGCATGGCCGCCGTCGCGCCGGGAAGCCGCGGTACCGGCCGAGACCGGTATTCGGATGACGATCCCCCCGGTGGGATCAGGCTTCGTCAGAACCGGCTGCCCCCCTGCGGCGGCGTCGCGCTCGCGCCGGCCCGGCCCGGGACGCTGCCGACGAGCGGCGCCTCGGCGGCCCCCTCGGCCGACGGGTTGGTCTGCTGGGTGCAGACGACCTGCTCCTTCTTCACCAGCACGAAGCAGATGCTCATCTCGCCGGTGCGGTAGTTCACCCGGAACACGCCCGCCTCCCGGGTGTGGCGCGTCGCCACGAGCCCATATTCCGACGGGGGCTGCGCACCGGCGCCCTCGCCGGCCGCGAAGCAGACGGTGAGGCCGATGCCGCCGGCGCCTTCCTGCAAGCCGTACTGGCACGAGGTGACCTCGCCGGTGACCTTGTCGACCCGATACATGCGGTTGAGGTCGGCCTGGGGCGCCGGAACGAACTCGAACGAGGCGGCGGCGGCGGCACCCGGCGCGAGCAGGCCGAGGCCGAGGGCGAGCAGAGGGAGTTTCATGGGGGGTCCCGGAGGGTGTGACGCCCCTCCTTTCGAGGGTTTTTCGGGCAAGTGTGGGGCGCCGCACGCCGTCTCGCGCACGACGCGCACGGTTTCGAAACCTGCGCGCAACCTTGCCCCGCCGCGGGCGGCCGGCTAGCGAGGGCCCCTCCCCCCGCCGCCCCGGAAAGACCCGATGCCCACCCTGCCGAAGATCGCCGTGTTCGACCTCGACGGCACCCTGGCCGAGACCGCGGGAGACCTCGTCGGCACGCTCAACGTGCTGCTCGTGCGGGAAGGCCTGCCGGAACTGGCGCTCGAGGAGGCCCGCGACCTGATCGGCGCCGGCGCCAAGGCGCTGATCCGCCGCGGCTTCGAGGCCGCCGGCCGCGAGCTGACGCCGGAGCGGCACGAGGCGCTGTTCGGCGACTTCCTGGAGCATTACGGCGCGCATCTGTGCGAGCGCTCGCACCTCTATCCCGGCGTGGTCGAGGCGCTGGATCGGCTCGAGGCCGAGGGCTTCCGGCTGGCCGTCTGCACCAACAAGGTCGAGGGGCTCGCGGTCAACCTGCTCGACCAGCTCGGCATCGGCGGCCGTTTCGCCGCGATCTGCGGGCGCGCGACCTTCCCCTACAGCAAGCCCGACCCGCGCCACATCACGCTGACCATCGCGCGGGCCGGCGGCGATCCGGAGCGCGCGGTGATGGTCGGCGATTCCCGCGCCGACATCGACGCCGCCAAGGCCGCCGGCATCCCGGTGGTGGCGGTCACCTTCGGCTACACCGACACGCCGGTGGACCAGCTCGGGCCGGACCGGGTGATCTCGCACTTCTCGGACCTGCCCGGTGCCGTCGCCGAGCTGCTGTCGGCTCAGGCGTAGTCCTCCGGCACCCGGACCTTGCCCGCGCGCAGCAGCGTGTAGAGGAACGGCACGAACAGCAGCGTCGCCGGCGTGCCGAAGGCGATGCCGCCCATCACGGCGCGGGCGAGCGCGGCGTTCTGCTCGCCGCCCTCGCCCGTGCCGAGCGCCATCGGGATCAGGCCGAGGAACATCGCGCCCGCCGTCATCAGCACCGGGCGCAGGCGCGTCTCGCCGGCGAGCAGGGCGGCGTCGACCGCCGAGCACCCCGTCGCCTCGCGATGCTCGCGGGCGAAGGTGACGAGCAGGATCGAGTTCGCGGACGCGATGCCCACCGACATGATCGCGCCGAACAGCGACGGGATCGAGAAGGTGGTGCCGGTGATGAACAGGCTCGCGACGATGCCGCAGAAGGCGAGCGGCAGGGCGGCCAGCACCACGAAGGGATCGCCCCAGCTCTGATAGTTCACCGCCATCAGCAGGTAGACGGCGATCAGCGCGATGCTCAGGCCGACGCCGAGGCGCAGGAACGCCGAGTCCATGTTCTCGATCTGCCCGCGCACGGTGATCTTGTCGGGCACCGGCAGCGCCTTCTGCTCCTCGTCGACGATGGTGCGGATCTCCCGCGCCACCGAGCCGAGGTCGGAATCCTGCACCGCCGCGTAGATGTTGTAGGTCGGCGCCGTGTTGACGTGGTTGACCACGGTCTGCGTCGCCTCGCGGCGCAGGGTCGAGACGCTGGAGAGCAGGGTCAGCACGCCCGGCTGGTCGCTGTTGGCGCGCACCAGCAGCGGCGTGTTCTGCAGGTCGGTGAGCGAGGCGTTGCGGTATTCCGGCGTCTGCACCCAGAGCTGGTACGGGATGCCGGTCTTCGGGTCGGTCCAGAAGTTCGGCGTCACCTGGAAGGAGCCCGACAGGGAGACGTTGAGCCCCTGCGCCACCTGCTGCTGGGTCAGCCCGAGCTCCGAGGCGAGGCGGCGGTCGACGTCGACGAAGAACTGCGGCGTGCCGACGATCTGGTGCAGGTGCACGTCGACCGCGCCCTTCGTCTCCTTCAGGCGGCGGACAATGTTCTGGGCGACCGCGAGGTCCTTTTCGGCGTTGCGGCCCGAGACCTGGATGTCGATCTGCGCCAGCGTGCCGAAGTTCAGGATCTGCGTGATGATGTCGGAGGGCTGGAAGTAGACGATCACGTCGGGGAAGCGCTCGCGCAGCACCTCGCGCAGGCGCTTCGTGTAGGCGCCGACGTCGCCGTGTCCCTCGCGCAGGTTCACCAGCATCTGGCCGTCGTTGTAGCCGACGAAGGAGCCGTCCGAGAACGCGAAGTTGTAGTTGTTCGAGGGCAGGCCGATGTTGTCGAGGATCTGCTCGATCTCGCCGTCCGGGATCACCTCGCGCACCGTGGCGCCGACGGCCGCGAAGACCTGCTCGGCGGTCTCGATCCGCATGCCGGGCCGGGTGCGCAGGTGCAGCGTGAGCTGGCTCGAGGCGACCTGCGGGAAGTAATCGCGCCCGACGAAGGTGAACAGCCCGGCCGTGCCGAGGAACACCAGCAGGACGACGGCGATCGTCGCGACGCGGCGGCGCACCACGACGTGGAGCAGCCCGAGATAGCCGCGGTGGAAGCGCTCGAAGCGCGCCTCGAAGCCGTTCCGGAAACGCCCGGCGACGTGGATCACCGGACGCCCGAGCCAACCGATGGCCCGCGCCACCCGCCCGCGCCGCGGCGGCGCGACGGCGTCGTGCTCGCCGCCATGTCGCTCGACGTACTCGCGCGCGACCAGCACGTCGATCAGCACCGGCACGAGGGTGCGCGAGAGCAGGTACGAGGTCAGCATCGCGAACACGACCGCGAGCGCCTGCGGTGTGAACAGGTACTTCGGCGTGTCGGACAGCGCGAAGACCGAGACGAAGGCGGCGCAGATCGACAGCGTCGAGATCAGCGTCGGCTTCGCGATGCTGGCGGCGCCCTCGACCACGGACTTGCGAAACGGCTCGCCCTCCTCGAACAGCCGATAGGTGTTCTCGATCGCCACCGTCGCGTCGTCGACGAGGATGCCGACGGCGAGCGCGAGGCCGCCCAGCGTCATCACGTTGATGGTCTGGCCGAGCGCGGCGAGGATCGCGAGCGAGGTCAGGATCGAGAGCGGGATCGAGATCAGCACGACGATGGTCGAGCGCCATGAGCCGAGGAACAGCAGGATCGTCAGGCCGGTGAGGCAGGCGGCGATCGCCGCCTCGTGGATCACGCCCTCGATCGCGGCGGACACGAAGACCGACTGGTCGAACAGCGGCTTGATCGCCATGCCGTCGGGCGCGGCGGCCTGGATTTCGGGCAGCACCTTCTTGACGTTGTTGACCACGTCCAGCGTCGAGGCGGTGCCGTTCTTGAAGATCCGCATCAGCACCGAATGCAGCCCGTCCGAGCGCACGATGTTGACCTGCGGCGGCCCGCCGTCGCGGACGTAGGCGACGTCGCGCACCAGCACCGGCTGGCCGGCCACGACCTTGATCGGGATCTCGTTCAGCGCCGCGATCGCGTCCGGGGTCGCGTTGAGCAGGACCGGATATTGCTGCTCGCCGATCTTGACCAAGCCGGAGGGCACGGTGAGGTTCTGCGCCGTCATCGCGTTGGTGACGTCGAGCGCCGTGAGGCCGAGCGCCCGCAGCGCCTGGAGGTCGAGATCGACCATGATCTGGCGCGGCGTGCCGCCGAACGGCGACGGCAGCGTCGAGCCCGGCACCTGCACGAGGCGCTGGCGGATGCGGTACTGCGCGTAATCGTAGACCTTGGTCAGGCTCTCCTTGGTCGAGGTCAGCGCGAGCTGGATCACCGGCACCGAGGAGGCCGAGAACCGCAGCACGATCGGCGGCTGCACGCCCGGCGGCATCGCCGAGCGGATCGAGTTCATCGCCGAGACGACCTGGGTGATGGCGAGGTCGACGCTGACCTCGCCGTCGAAGTAGATCTTCTGGATCGCGGTGCCCTGGAGCGTCGTCGACTCCATCCGCTTGATGTTGTTGACGTTGTTCGAAAGCGAGAACTCGGCGTAGGTGGTGATCCGCCGCTCCATCTCCGGCGTCGACAGGCCGGTATAGGTCCAGACCACCACGACCACGGGGATGTCGACGATCGGCAGCACGTCCTTGGGCGCGACCACGATCGCGCCGCCTCCGGCGAGCATCATCAGCACGGCGAGCACGTAGGTCGTGATGCGGAACTTCAGTGCGTACTGGACGAGGCCCATCTGGTCTCCGCGATCCGGCCACGGTCCGGATCATCGCATCATGAATTCAGGCGCCACCGAACGCGAGTATTGTTTCGCGATCATGTCCACGCGCTGCGGCTGCGAAGAGGCCGCAGGCCCTTGCGGCGTGGTCGAAGGCCGGCTCAGACCCGCCGTCGCTGGCTCGGACGGGGTTTCGGTGCAGGCTTGTCCGGCCCGTCCGTCGCCCCGGGGCAGATCCCGCGCAGCTGCATCCAATCGGCGTCGCTCAGGATGTGCCTGTCGGGGTCCCGGGCCCCGGCGAGGGCGCGGATCGTCGCGGCACGCTCGCGGGTGAAGGGATGGCTGCGCAGGAGGGCCGGGTCGGCATCCGCCTCGTCCTTGGCGATCCGCTCGAGCATCGAGGCCAGCGCCGCCGCGTCGCCGCCGACCGACCGCATCGCGGCGACGGAATAGGCGTCGGCCGCCCGCTCGGCATCGCGGCTGTAGCCGGCCGAGAGCACGGCCTGGCCGAGGGCGACGATCACGGTGGAGCCGGTGAGGTCGCCGAGCACGAGGCTGAGCAGGAACGACGTGCCCGAGGCCTGGATCAGCGCCCGGGTCGGATCGCGCGAGGCCACGTGCCCGAGCTCGTGCGCCAGCACGCCGGCGAACTCGTCGCCGCTCCGTGCCTTGGCGATCAGCTCGGAGAGCACGACGACGCGCGCGCCCGGCAACGTCACCGCGTTCGCGGTGTCGTGGCGGCGGACCGTGACCGCGAGATCGGGCGGCAGGCCGCGACCGGCCGCGAGGCGGGCGACGAGGCGGTCGAGCACGGCCCGGCCAGCCGGCTCCGCGCAGGGCGGCGGATCGCCCATCAAGTCGAGCACCTGCGACTCCACCGCGGTGCCGAGGCGCGCCTCGATGCCGGCCGGCACCAGCGGCGCGAGAACGCCCGCCGCGATCGGAAGGCCGAAGAACACGGTGAGCAGGACCGCGATGCCGACCGCAAGCGAGCCGGCGACGAGGCGCCAGGTCCCTCCACCCGCGTCCGTGCGCTTGCGCAGGTCGGGGTAGCGGGTTTCGAGACATGCGGCGAACGACGGGTCCACGACCTCGACATGGCCGGGATCGCCCGCGATCCCGAGGCGCAGCAGCGGGGCCTGTCCCTCGCCGGCCCGCAGGTCGATCAGGTTCCAGTCGCGATGGACCTCCGGCCCGGTGATCTCGAGGCGCTCGCCGAGGTGCAGGGTCACCGCGTGCGGCGCGGCGCTCCGTCCGTCGAACCAGCGGCCGGACGCGGTGAGCGCCATCAGAACCCGATCTGCAGCGCGCCGCCAACGTCGAGCGCGTCGGCGAGGCCCTCGTTGAGGCCGCTGCCCGGCCCGTGGCTCGCGGCGAGGATGCGGTTCAGGCCGTCGGCATCGGCCACCTGCGTCGTGGTCGCGACCGCGGCCCAGAGGCGGGCCTGGACGACGCGCACGTACAGCACCGCGAAGGCGAGCGCGCCGCCGAGATAGAGCAGGCCGCCGCCGAGCACCGCCGCCCAGGCCAGCCCGTCGCCGCCCGCGGCCCGCGCGGCGAGGCCGGCGAGCAGCGCGATCAGGCCGACCACCACGACGAAGCCGAGGAGCGACAGCGCGTAGACGAGGTAGGGCCAGTAGAATTGCCGCGCGCGGAGCGTCGAGACGAGGCGCACCGGCCCGAGGCGCGCCGCGTTCATGAAGACCCGCGTCTCGCGCGCCCGATAGAACGGCACCAGCAGGAGCGAGAGGGGAAGGCAGCAGCCGGCGGTGATCCCGAGCGCGACGGCGAGGGTCGCGATCCGGGTGCCGGCATAGGCGGGGTTGAGGATGAGATCGCCGGCCTTGCCCCCGGGCTTGGGCAGCATCAGGTCGATCGGCAGGACGAAGTCGTTGGCGGCGACCAGCGCCAGCAGCAAGGTGAGCACCGGGCCGAGCGCCACCGCGTAGAACAGCAGCCAAGGCCCGAGGAGCGCGCGCCCGCGCGCGTCGGACGCCATCCGGCTGGTGCCGATCAGGGTGTGGCCGATGCGGTAGCGCTCGAGGCTGGCACGCATGAACGGGAAGGCGAGGCCCAGCGTCGCCAGCGTCAGCGCCCACCACAGGGCGGCCCGGCCGGCATAGGCGAGGCCCGAGCCGTCCTGGCCGAGGCGGATGCCGCGCCACAGCGTCCGCATCGCCCGGTAGCGGCGCCCGCGGTAGATCGCGAACTGCCCGAGCAGGAACAGGATGACGAAGGACAGGATCGCCGAGTACGGCACCAGGCTCGGCAGCGCGATCGCCAGGCCGAACAGCCCGACATAGATCACGATCAGCAGCCCGAGGGCCGCGAGGAAGCCGAGAAAGAGTTCGCGCCCGGTGCCGGTGTAATCCGCCGGGCTGCCGTCGACGACGGTGCGGCTCCAGAAGAAGCGCCGCAGGTCGGTCATGTACCAGAAGCGGTAGATGCCGAAGGTGACGAGCGAGAGCAGGAACCCGACGAACGCGAGCCCGGTGAGGCCGCGGAGCCGGGTGTCGAAGGCAACCTGTCCGGTCCGCGACATGGATCCCCTTCCGGGCCTGCGATCGACGGCCGGTCAGCGCAGCAGGGCCGATTTCTCGACCTGGAGGGCGGCGGCGATCTCGTCGAGCGCCTTGTGCTCGACCTCGCTGATGCCGCCGAAATCGGCGACGTCGGCGGCGATCAGGAAGATGTCCTGGCGCTGGTCGAGCGGCCGGTCGGCGATGGCCGCGACGTGGCGCAGGTTCTCGATCCGCCCGGCGCGGGTCTTGGCGCGGGCGATGCCCTCGTACAGCTCCTGCTCGATCCGCAGGGTGTCGTAGGATTTCTGGAGGATCGGGTTGGCGCGCATGCCCGAGATCGCCGACTCGACCTCCTCCTCGTCGACGTCGCCGTCGGCGATCGTCACGTTGGCCGCGGCCGAGACCGCGGCCGCAAGAAACAGGCCGTCGCCGGCATAGGACATGATCGTCCGGCCGAACCGCAGAATGGCGTCCTGGAAGATGCTCATTGCCTACCTCGCACTCGCCTGACTCACGGGAAATGCCCGTTCGGAGTCAAGCGTTTCCCGCCCGCGACCGGGCTGCATCCTCGAACGATCCGTCCGTCACGCCGTTGCATAGTCAACAGCAGCGGAATCCGCTGGTGTTGCCGACACCGAACCGCGCGTTCTCCCGATGGCGGAAGAACTCGATCTCGGTCATCGGTGCCTGGTCGGGATGCGTCCGCGCGACGTGGGCGGCGTAGGCCGCGTAATCGCCCTGCCCCACCATCAGGCGCGCGCCGTCGCAGACGCACTTGGACAGGGCCTTCCAACGGTCGCGCAGGTTCTGCGAAGCGGCCTCCATCGGCCCTACTCCGCCGCGACGATGCGGGCTTCGCTCTCGAGGGCCGTCCAGCGGTCGGAGCGCAGCGCCTTGACGCAGGCGGCGATGCCGAAGCCGGCGATCGCCACGACGAGGCCGATGAACAGTGCGGCGAGCACCGCGTCGATCCGGTCGTTCAGCACGATCTGGCCCATCTGGCCGAGGTCCTTGGCCGGTGCCAGCACCTTGCCTTCCGCCAGCGCGCCCGCGTAGCGCTCGGCATGGGCGAGGAACCCGATCTTCGGGTCGGCGGAGAAGATCTTCTGCCAGCCCGCGGTGAGGGTGCAGATGCACAGCCACGCGGTCGGGATGATCGTCACGAACGCGTAGCGCTCGCGCTTCATCTTGAAGATCACCACCGTGCACAGCGTCAGCGCGACGGCGGCCAGCATCTGGTTCGAGATGCCGAACAGCGGCCACAGCGTGTTGATGCCGCCGAGCGGGTCGGTCACTCCCTGGTAGAGGAAGTAGCCCCAGGCGCCGACCGCGATGGCCGTCGCCAGGATGCTCGGCACCCAGGCGTTGGTCTGCTTGAACGACGGCACCGCCAGCCCGACCAGGTCCTGCACCATGAAGCGGCAGGCGCGGGTCCCCGCATCGACCGCGGTGAGGATGAACAGCGCCTCGAACAGAATCGCGAAGTGATACCAGAACGCCATCATCGCCTTGCCGCCGATGGCGCTGGAGATGATGTGCGCCATGCCGACGGCGAGGGTCGGCGCGCCGCCGGCCCGCGCGACGATGGTGCGCTCGCCGACATCGCTGGCGGTCTGGGCGATCACCTCGGGCGTGGTCGGGAAGCCGAGCTTCGTCACCGCGGCGGCGGCGGTCTCCGGCGTCGTGCCGAGGAGCGCGACCGGCGCGTTCATCGTGAAGTACACGCCCGGATCGATGACGGTGGCCGAGACCAGCGCCATCACCGCGACGAAGCTCTCCATCAGCATGCCGCCGTAGCCGATGAAGCGCGCATCCGCCTCGCTGGCGATCAGCTTGGGCGTGGTGCCCGAGGCGATCAGCGCGTGGAAGCCCGAGACCGAGCCGCAGGCGATGGTGATGAACAGGAACGGGAAGAGCTGGCCCGCCCAGACCGGCCCGGTGCCGTCCACGAACTTGGTCACCGCCGGCATCTGCATGTGCGGGGCGACGAAGGCGATGCCCAGCGCGAGGCCGACGATCGTGCCGATCTTCAGGAAGGTCGAGAGGTAGTCGCGCGGGGCCAGCAGGAGCCAGACCGGCAGGATCGAGGCGACGAAGCCGTAGCCGATCAGCATCCAGCAAAGCTGCGTCCCGGTGAAGGTGAAGGCCGGGCCCCAGACCGGGCTGTCGGCGATCGCGCCGCCGCCGAAGATCGCCGCCATCAGCAGGACGAAGCCGAGGATCGAGACCTCGCCGATGCGGCCGGGGCGGATGTAGCGGGTGTAGACGCCCATCAGCATCGCGATCGGGATCGTCGACATCACGGTGAAGGTGCCCCACGGGCTCTCGGCCAGCGCCTTGACGACGATGAGCGCGAGCACCGCCAGCAGGATCACCATGATCAGGAACGTGCCGAACAACGCGATGATGCCCGGGACGGTGCCGAGCTCGGTGCGGATCAGCTCGCCGAGCGAGCGCCCGTCGCGCCGCATCGAGACGAACAGGACCATGAAGTCCTGCACCGCGCCGGCGAGCACGACGCCGGCGAGGATCCAGAGCAGGCCGGGCAGGTAGCCCATCTGCGCGGCCAGCACCGGGCCGACGAGGGGGCCGGCACCGGCGATCGCCGCAAAGTGGTGGCCGAACAGGACGCTCTTGTTCGTCGGGACGTAGTCGAGCCCGTCGTTGTGGAGGACGGCCGGCGTCTCGCGCTTGGGATCGAGCCGCATCACCTTCTCGGCGATGAACAGCGCGTAGTAGCGATAGGCGATGAGGTAGACGCAGACCGCCGCGACGACGAGCCAGAGCGCGTTCACCGCTTCGCCGCGCTCGACGGCGACGATGGCGAGCGCCGCCGCCCCCAACGCACCGACCAGGGCCCAGGGGCCATGCCTACCGATCGCGCCCATCGTTCCACTCCCGAAGCCGGCACTCGGGGGCCGACGATCCCGCGCGTGATGCCGCAATTTTGGATTGAGGAAAATCCCCATCGCGGCAGCGAGTGGACAACCGCGCGGCGTTGTCGCGATCCGCTTCGCTTCGTCGGCGCCGCGGTTTGACGCTGCGGTGCGCGATACCTAGACCGCTCCATCAGCACACGAGACGGAGACGGATGATGGCGAAGGTCGCGTTCCTGGGGCTCGGCGTCATGGGCGCCCCGATGGCCGGACACCTGGTCAAGAAGGGCCACTCGGTCACCGTCTACAACCGCACGGCCGCCAAGGCCGAGGCGTGGGTGGCGGCCAACGGCGGCGCGCATGCGCCGACGCCGCGCGAGGCTTCCGAGGGCGCAGAGATCGTCTTCGCCTGCGTCGGCAACGACGACGACCTGCGCGGCGTCGTGCTCGGTCCGGACGGCGCGCTCGCCGGCATGGAGGCCGGTGCGATCTTCGTCGATCACACCACCGCCTCGGCCGAGGTGGCCCGCGAGCTTGCCGAGGCCGCGACCGCGAAGGGGCTGGGCTTCATCGACGCCCCGGTCTCCGGCGGCCAGGCCGGCGCCGAGAACGGCATGCTCACCGTGATGTGCGGCGGCGGCCAGGGCTGCTACGACAAGGTCGAGAGCGCGATCGGCGCCTATGCGCGCGCCTGCCGGCTGATGGGGCCGGTCGGGGCGGGCCAGCTCACCAAGATGGTCAATCAGATCTGCATCGCCGGCCTCGTCCAGGGGCTGTCCGAGGGCGTGCACTTCGCCAAGAAGGCGGGCCTCGACGTGGAGGCGGTGCTCTCCGTGATCTCGAAGGGGGCCGCCGGCTCCTGGCAGATGGAGAACCGCGGCTCGACCATGAACGCGGGGAAGTTCGACTTCGGCTTCGCCGTCGACTGGATGCGCAAGGACCTCGGCATCCTGCTCGACGAAGCGCGCCGCAACGGCGCCAAGCTCCCGGTCTCGGCCCTCGTCGACCAGTTCTACGCCGACGTCCAGGCCATGGGCGGCAACCGCTGGGACACGTCGAGCCTCGTCGCGCGCCTGGAGCGCTGAGATCCCTCAGGCGATTTCCGCCATCGCCGCCTCGGGCGCCAGCCAGCGCCACTCTGCTCCCATCTGGTGGCGGAACCAGGTGAACTGGCGCTTGGCGTAGCGGCGGGTGTCGGCCTGCCCGCGCACGATCGCCTCCTCGAGCCCGATCGCGCCGTCGAGATGCGCGATCAGGCCGGGCACCCCGTGGGCGCGCATCACCGGCAGCAGCGGGTCGAGGCGGCGCTCGCGCAGCACCGCGACCTCGTCGAGGGCGCCCCGCTGCATCATCGTGCGGAAGCGCGCGTCGATGCGGGCGCGCAGCAGCTCGCGCTCGGGCGCCAGGAAGATCTTCAGCAGCCTTCGCCCCGCGAGCGGACCGGGCACGCGTGGCCCGTGGAACGCGGCGATCGGCCGGCCGGTGGCGGCGAGGATCTCGAGCGCGCGCATGACCCGGGCGCGGTCGCTCGGCCGCAACAGGGCGGCGCCGGCGGGGTCGCGTTCGGCGAGATCGGCGTGCAGCGCCTCGGTCGGGCGGCCCTCGCTCTCGGAGCGGATCGCGGCGCGCACGGCCTCCGGCACCGGCGGGAGGTCGGACAGGCCCTCCTCCAGGCTGCGGAAGTACAGCCCGGTTCCGCCGACGAAGACGGGCAGTCGCCCGTCGAGACCGGCCAGCAGCGACGCAGCGTCCCGCGCGAAATGCCCGGCAGAGTAGTTCACCGCCCCGTCGACATGCCCATAGAGGCGATGCGCGACGCTTGCCTCCTCCGCCCGATCCGGTTGCGCCGAGAGGATGCGCAGGTCGGCGTAGACCTGCATCGAGTCGGTGTTGACGACGATCCCGCCGTGACGGAGCGCCAGCGCCGTCGCGAGCGCCGACTTGCCCGACGCGGTCGGCCCTGCAATGAGGATCGCCTCCGGCCGCCCCTGCGACGACGCACTTGAAAGCGGCAACACGAAATCGTCGGCTCCGATGACCCTTGTCGCGACCCTGATAGCAAACGAGGCCCGCCCCGCCATCACCGATGCGGTGCTGGCCGAGGCGCGCCTGGTTCTCGCGACCGAGCATCAGCCGCGCATCCTGCACGGCGAGGTCGCCGCCGAGTTGCTGGTGCCGGGGGCTGCGGTCGCCGCGCCGGCGTTCACCGCGCGGTTGCGGACGGCGCTCGCGGGCGAGCCGATCGACGTCGCGGTGCTGCCGGCGGACGCCCACCGGCGCAGGCGCCTGTTCCTCGCGGACATGGACTCGACCATGATCGAGCAGGAATGCATCGACGAGCTCGCCGACACGATCGGCCTGAAGCAGCAGGTCTCGGCGATCACCAAGCGCGCGATGCGCGGCGAGATCGCCTTCGAGCCCGCTCTGCGCCAGCGCGTCGCCCTGCTTCGCGACGTGTCGGCCGGCGTCGTCGACGCGCTGATCCGCGACCGGCTGACCCTGACGCCGGGCGGTCGCACGCTCGTGCACACGATGAAGGCGCACGGCGCACGCACCTGCCTGGTGTCGGGCGGCTTCACGCTGTTCACCGGGCCGATCGCCGAAGCGCTCGGCTTCGACGAGCATCACGCCAACCGGCTCGGTCTCTCGGACGGGCGCCTGACCGGCATGGTGGACGACCCGATCGTCGGGCGTGCCGAGAAGCGCGCGACGCTGATCGCGCTCCGCGATGGCCTCGGACTGGACGTTGCGGAGACGATGGCGGTCGGCGACGGGGCCAACGACCTCGACATGCTCGGCGAAGCGGGCCTCGGCGTGGCGTTTCGCGCGAAGCCGGCTGTGGCCGCCGCGGCGCGCGCCCGGATCGAGCACGGCGACCTGAGCGCGCTGCTCTACCTGCAGGGCTACATGGCGAGCGAGTTCGTCGCCTGACCGCCGTCAGTGCAGGCTGCGGACGAGCGCGACGACCGCGCCGAGGATCGCGACCGTCTGGAACCCGATCATCCCGAACATCCACTTGATGATGTTGGACTTCGCCGTCGCGATGTCCATGCGGGTTGCTAGACGCAGGGCATCGATGTCCGCCTTCGTCGAGAAGCGCAGCGCATCGATGTCATGTCGGACCGCGACGATGTCGGCCTGCGTCGTCACGCGGAACGCTTCGATGTCGTGCCGGACATCCGCGATGTCGGTCTTGGTCGGAATGCCGCTGGCGAACACCTCGGACATGGCGTCCGCCATCCCCTCCGCCTGCTCCGGCGTGAGGTGAGCCTTCTCGTGCAGGTTGCGCGCGAACTTCAACGTATCGAAGGCGATGGCGTTCACGGGGGCGGCCGACTCGCGCGCGGGCATCCGCCGGATGCGAAGGGTGACGGGTTCGGTCCTTGCGGGCAAGGCATCCGCCAGCTTTCGTCCGCCACCAAAGAGAACGCCGCCGCCCGGATCGGGCGGCGGCGTCGGTTCGTGCCGTTATCTTCGCGAAAAGGTCAGTCCAGGCCGATCGCCACGAACCGGACGTCGCCAGTCGCGCTGGCGACCAGCAGAAGCACCGACTTGCGGGAATCCTTGCGAAGAGCCTCGACGCGCTTGGTCACGTCGGCCGGCGTGTTGACCGCCTCCTGCCCGACCTCGACGATGACTTCGCCCGGCTGGATGCGCTTGTCGGCCGCGGTCGAGTTCGGGTCGACGCGGGTGACGACCACGCCCTTCACGCCGTCCTTGATGCTGTACTTCCGGCGAAGCTCGTCGGTAAGGCCCGAGAGGTTGAGGCCGAGCGCCTGACGCGTGGCGCTCTCGGCCTCGGGCTGGCGAAGGTTGGCGAGCTGCGGCTTGTCGCTGTCCTCGAGACGGCCGAGCGTCACGGCCTTGGTGCTCTCCTCGCCCTTCCGGACGACGACGACGTCGACCTTCTGCCCGACCGGGGTCGAGGCGACGATGCGCGGCAGGTCGCTCGAGGCCTTCACCGCCGTGCCGTTGAACTTGACGATCACGTCGCCGACCTCGAGGCCCGAGGTCTTGGCCGGCCCCTTCTCGTCGACGCCGGCGATCAGCGCGCCCTTGGCGCCCCCCTTCAGCCCGAGCGCTTCGGCGGTAGCGTCATCCACGTTCTGGATACGCACGCCGAGCCAGCCGCGACGGACCTCGCCGAACTCGCGGAGCTGGTCGATCACCGGCTTGGCCGAGCTCGACGGGACGGCGAAGCCGATGCCGACGGAGCCGCCGGTCGGCGACAGGATCGCCGTGTTGATGCCGATCACCTCGCCGTCCATGTTGAACAGCGGGCCGCCCGAATTGCCCTTGTTGATGGCCGCATCGGTCTGCAGGTAGTTGTCGTAGGGACCGGACTCGATGTTGCGGCCGCGCGCCGAGACGATGCCGGCCGACACTGAGCCGCCGAGGCCGAACGGGTTGCCGATCGCAATGACCCAGTCGCCGGCGCGCATCTTGTCCGAATCGCCGAACGGCACCGCCTTCAGCGGGCGCTCCGCCGTCGGCTTCACGCGCAGCACGGCGAGGTCGATCTTGGAATCCTTGCCGATGATCTCGGCCTTCAGCTTCGTGCCGTCGTGCAGGATCACCTGGATGTCGTTGGCGTCGCCGATGACGTGGTTGTTCGTCACCACGATCCCGGACGCGTCGATGATGAAGCCGGAGCCGAGCGAGCTCGACTTACGCTGCTGGCGCGGGTTGTCGCTCTCGCCGCGCTGCTCCGGGCCGCCGCGCCCGCCGCGCTTGTTGAAGAATTCCTCGAACAGATCCTCGAACGGGGTCCCGGGCGGCAGTTGAGGGCCGGCGCGGTTGCCGGGGCGCGCTTCGACGGTGGTCGACGCCGAGATGTTGACCACTGCGTCGTCGACCTTCTCCGCGAGGTCGGCGAGCGAATCCGGGCCCTTGGCATAGGCCGGCATCGCCACGGACGAGGATGCGATCAGGATCGCGGCGGCGACGGACCGCGCGGATCGGCGGAACCGGGCGAGGGGATGCGCGGGCGCGCTCGCGGCGGGGTGCATGATCGACCTCTTCAAGAACGCGTTTCCGGTGCTGTCGGGTGCCGCCAATCGGCGGCTGGCGGTTCGATGGCCGCCTTAAGATCGGCGGCGGTCCGCCCCGTTCAAGGGCAGGCCGCCTGCGTCATGGTCAGCGTGCCGGGCCGGTCGAGCCGGTCGTCGCCGCCGGGTCGGACCCGCGCGGCGCCCCGCCCTGAGCCGCCTTTCCCTGCGGATCGCTGAAGTAGCGGAAGAAGTCCGAGTTCGGGCTCATCACCAGCCGGGTCTCGTTCCCCTTCAGCCCGGTCTCGTAGGCCTGCATCGAGCGATAGAAGCTGAAGAAGCCCGCATCCTTCCCGAAGGCCTCCGCGAGGATGCGGTTCTTGTCCGCGTCGCCCTGGCCGCGCAGCTTCTCCGCCGTCTGGGTCGCGTCGGCGAGAATCACGGTCACGTCCCGGTCGGCCTTCGCCTTGATCGTCGCGGCGATCTGGTCGCCGTTGGCGCGGATGTCGGCGGCCTCGCGCTCGCGCTCCGTCTTCATCCGGCGATAGACCGCGACGCTGTTCTGGGCGGGCAGGTCGACGCGGGTCATCCGCAGGTCGACGATCTGCACGCCGAGCGCCTTGGCCTCCCGGTTCACGTCCTCCTGGATCTGGTTCATCAGGCGGGTGCGCTCGGTCTTGACGATGGCGTCGCGTGTCGAGCGCGCCAGGACGTTGCGCAGGGACGAGTTGGTGAAGCTCGCGAGGCGCTGGTTGGCCAGCGCGACGTTGTTCACCGACTGGTAGAACCGCAGCGGATCGACGATCCGGTAGCGGGCGAAGGCGTCGACCTCGAGGTTCTGCCGGTCGGCGGTCAGGAGCGTCTGCACCGGCAGGTCGAGGTCGAGGACGCGCTTGTCGAAGAGCACCACGTTCTCGACGAAGGGCAGCTTGAAGTAGAGCCCGGGCTTGTCCTCGCCGGTCTGGTTCAGGACGGCGCGGACGCGGCCGAACTGAAGCACCAGCGCCTGCTGCATCTGCCCGACGGTGAAGACCGAGGCATAGAAGGCGAGTGCGAGGGCGGCGGCGACGACCGCCGAGCCCGTGCGGATGGCCTGTGCGTTCATCGGGCCGCTCCATTGGTCTGCGCCGGGGCGGGGGTGCGGGACCCGAACTCGGCCAGCGGCAGCACCGGCACGACGCCCGCGGCACCGGTCGCGCCGGAGCCGGCGACGCCCTGATCGATGATCACCTTGTTCACGGAGCCGAGCACCTTCTCCATCGTCTCCAGGAAGATCCGCTCGCGGCTGATCGCCGGGGCGGTCTTGTAGGAGGCGTAGACCTCGTCGAAGCGCGCGGCCTGGCCCGTCGCGTCGGCGGTCGCCTTGGTCTTGTAGGCTTCCGCCGCCTGGACGATCTGCGAGGCACGGCCGCGGGCCTGCGGGACCTCGCGGCTGGCATAGGTCTTGGCCTCGTTCTGCGCCGTGTCGGCGTCCTGCTGGGCCGCGTTCACGTCGATGAAGGCGGGCCGGACTTCCGGCGGCGGGTTGACGCTGACGAGCTGCACCACCTCGATGCGCACGCCGGCGCCGTACTCGTCGAGCGCGTTCTGGGTGATCTCCTTGACCTCCTGCGCGACGCTCGACTGCTCGTTCGTCAGGATCGCCTGGATGTTGCGGCGGCCGACCACCTCGCGCATCGCGCTCTCGGCGATCGCCTTGATCGTGCCTTCCGGGTTCTGGAGATTGAACACGTAGTCCGAGGCCTTGAGCGGGTTCACGCGCCACTGCACCTCGAAGTCGAGGTCGACGATGTTCTCGTCACCCGTCAGCATCAGGCTCTCGTCCGGCATGTCACGCGAGCGCGCCTGGGTTCCGCCGCCGGAGCGGAAGCCGACCTGGATCGAGTTCACCTGGCCGACATTCGGCTTGATCACGCCGCCGACCGGATAGGGGAAGTTGTAGCGCAGACCCTCGCCCTTGGAGCCGACGTAGCGCCCGAAGATCGTCTCGATGCCGACCTGGTTGGGGGCGACGGTGTAGAAGCCGGTCGCGAGCCAGAGGCCCACCGCCAAGGCGCCGATCACCACGAAGCTCTTGCCGCCGCCGAGCGAGCCGCCCGGCATCACGCCGCGCAGGCGGTCCTGGCCGCGGCGCAGAAGATCCTCGAGATTGGGCGGTGTCTTGCCGCCACCGCCGCCGCCGCTGCCCCAGGGGCCGCCGCCATTGCCGCCGCCGCCACGACCCCAGGGACCTCCCCCGCCGCCACTGCCGCCGCTCTGATTGCTCCAAGGCATGCTAGCCGTCTTCTCCTGCCTGCTGCGGGATTGCCCGCGCGCCAACGGTTCGAACCGCCCGAACGGCCCGCGACCGTGTCCAAACCTGCCCGGATGAGGCAGCCACCGGAACGAGCGGAGGCCTACGCACCTGCGAGGGACCGTCGCCTGCTGTCAAGGCAAGCAGGTGGGCATCGGCGCCGCCTTTGGCAACCGCGACCGGACGCCCCTCCACATCCGAGGGAAATCGTGGTTTTCACGGGATGCGTTCGAGGTCCACGAACGTGTAGGCGTGCTCGTCGTGCGGATCGGCCGGATGCGCCTCGCGGAAGGTCTCGCGAAACAGGGTCCGGTCGAAGGCGGGGAAGCGCGTATCGCCGTCCGGGCTCGCCGCGACCTCGGTCAGCCTGAGGGCGTCGGCATGGGGGAGCGCGAGCCGGTAGATCTCGGCGCCGCCGACCACCATCAGCTCCTCGGCCGCCGCGGCCGCCAGCGCCTGCGACCAATCGTGAACCGTCTCGATCCCGTCGGCCGCGAAGGCGGGATCGCGGGTCATGACCAGCGTGCGGCGACCCGGCAGGGGGCGGCCGATCGAGGCGTAGGTCTTGCGCCCCATCAGCATCGGCTTGCCCATGGTCACCGCCTTGAACCGTTTCAGGTCGCCGCGCAGGTGCCACGCGAGCCCGTTGTCCCGGCCGATCACGCCGTTCTCGGCCAAGGCTACCACCAAGGTGATCTTGACCGGCCGCATACCGGCCCCGTGCGTCGGGGACGGCATCAGACGGCCACCGGCGCGCGGATGGCGGGATGGGGCTCGTAGCCCTCGATCGCGATGTCCTCGTAGCGGAAGGCGAACAGGTCGCGGACCTCCGGGTTGAGGCGCAGCGTCGGCAGCGGCCGCGGCGCGCGCGTGAGCTGGAGGCGCGCCTGGTCGAGGTGATTCCGGTAGAGATGCGCGTCACCGAAGCTGTGGACGAAATCGCCGGGGCGCAGCCCGGTGACCTGCGCGATCATCGCGGTCAGCAGGGCGTAGCTTGCGATGTTGAACGGCACGCCGAGGAAGGCGTCGGCCGAGCGCTGGTAGAGCTGGCACGAGAGCCGCCCGTCGGCGACGTAGAACTGGAACAGGCAGTGGCACGGCGCCAGCGCCATCCGGTCGAGGTCGGCCGGGTTCCAGGCCGAGACGATGAGACGGCGCGAATCGGGATTGCGGCGGATCTCGTCGACGACCCAGGCGATCTGGTCGACGGTGCCGCCGCCGGGCTTCTCCCAGGAACGCCACTGCTTGCCGTAGACCGGGCCGAGATCGCCCTGCGCGTCGGCCCACTCGTCCCAGATCGTCACGCCGTTGGCGCGCAGCGCGCCGACATTGGTGTCGCCGGTGAGGAACCACAGCAGCTCGTGGATGATCGAGCGCAGGTGCAGCTGCTTGGTGGTGACCAGGGGAAAGCCCCGGCCGAGATCGAACCGCATCTGGTGGCCGAACACCGAGAGGGTGCCGGTGCCGGTGCGGTCTTCCTTGGCGCAGCCCTCGTCGAGGATGCGGGTGAGCAGCTGGTGATACGCGTCCATCATCCGACTTCCTGCCCGCGTTCGCGGGCGTTGCCAAGAGCGGGTCGCGGGCGGAGGGCCGACGGCGCGCGTGCGGCTTCGCGGGACTGGATGGAGCAGTCCGACCTGCTATCACTCGTTCATGGCTTCACGTGCGTCCGCTCCCCGTCCTCGCGAACAGGCACAGGGCGCGCGACCTCCCTCCGTCGAGCGGCTTCTCGGTGACGAAGCCTCCGTCGCGCTGGTGGAGAGGTTCGGCCGAACCGCTCTCCGGGACGCGATCCGCGACGATCTCGCCGCGATCCGGGCCGGCGGGGATGGCGTGCCGGAGGCGGCCGAGATCCTCGCCCGCGTCGGCCATGCTCTGGCCCGGCAGGCGAGCCCGTCCTTGCGGCCGGTCTTCAACCTCACCGGCACCGTTCTGCACACCAATCTCGGCCGCGCCCTGCTGCCGCCCGAGGCGGCCGCCGCGGTATCGGCGGTGATGACGGGCGCGAGCAACCTCGAGTTCGACCTCGCCACGGGCGAGCGCGGCGAGCGCGACGACCATGTCGAGGCGCTGATCTGTCGGCTGACCGGGGCGGAGGCGGCGATCGTCGTCAACAACAACGCGGCGGCCGTCTTCCTCGTCCTGAACGCGCTCGCGATGCGCAAGGAGGTGGTGGTCTCCCGCGGCGAGCTCGTGGAGATCGGCGGCTCGTTCCGCGTGCCCGACGTGATGGCGCGGGCCGGGTGTCGCCTGCGCGAGGTCGGCACCACGAACCGGACCCACCTGCGCGACTTCGACGAGGCGCTCGGCCCGCGCACCGGCCTGGTGATGCGGGTCCATCCCAGCAACTACGAGATCCGCGGGTTCACGGCGCAGCCCCGCGAGGAGGCGCTCGGCGCGCTCTGCCGCGAGCGCGGCGTGCCGCTGGCGCTCGACCTCGGCAGTGGCAGCCTGATCGATCTGGCCGCGCATGGCCTGCCGCCGGAGCCGACCGTGCGGGCCGCCCTCGCCCATGCCGACCTCGTCACCTTCAGCGGCGACAAGCTCCTCGGCGGGGTCCAGTGCGGGATCGTCGCCGGGCGCGCCGACCTGCTGCGTAAGGTTCGCAAGAGCCCGCTGAAGCGCGCGTTGCGGGTCGACAAGATGACCTACGCCGCGCTCGAGGCGACGCTGCGGCTCTACCTGCATCCCGAGCGCTTGGCCGAGCGCCTGCCGACGCTGCGCCTCCTGACGCGCCCGGCCGAGGCGATCGACGCCCAGGCGCGCCGGCTCGCGCGGGAGGTGGCACGTCGCCTCGCCGGCCGGGCGGAGGTCGCGGTCGCGGCCTGCAGCAGCCAGATCGGCTCGGGCGCCCTGCCGGTGGAGACCTTGCCGAGCGCCTGTCTGGTCCTGACCCCGCCCGCGGGCGAGGGCGGGCGCCGCGGCGGTGCCTGGCCGAAGCGCATGGCCGCCCTCCTGCGCGATCTGCCGGTCCCGGTGATCGGCCGGATCGCCGACGGCGCCCTGCACCTCGACCTGCGCACGCTTGAGGACGAGCCCGGCCTGCTCGCGAGCCTCGACGCGCTCGCCGCCTAAGACGGCAAGTGGCTCCATGCAATAAGTGGCTCTATGCAATGAGGTTTGCGACGGAATTTCACGTTCGCCCCCTCACCGATCGGACATATCGTGCTATGCGGGAAGGCCGGGGCGACGCGCGAGCGCGACGGAGACTCGCGCGTGACGATGTGGGCGACTGAGATGGCGTGCATGACGGAGGCGACGCGGGAGGCGCCCGAGGCGGAAGCCGAGCGGACCAGGGATCCCCTGCTCCTCGACAACCAGCTCTGCTACGCCCTCTATGCGGCCGCGCACCGGATGACGAAGTCCTACCGCCCGCTGCTGGAGCGGATCGGGCTGACCTACCCGCAATATCTTGTGCTGATGGTCCTGTGGGAGACCGACGGGGTCACCGTCTCCGAGATCGGGCGGCGCCTGCGCCTCGATTCCGGCACGCTGACGCCGGTGCTCAAGCGGCTCGAGGCGGCCGGCTTGCTCCAGCGCAACCGACGCCGCTCCGACGAGCGCGAGGTCGAGATCGCCCTGACCGAGAAGGGGCGTGCCCTGCGCGCCGACGCGGCGGAGGTGCGCCAGAGCGTCATGTGCCAGCTCGACCTGACCGAGCCCGAGGTGCAGGCGATGCGCATCGACCTGAACCACCTCATCGACAGCCTGTCGAAGGACTGACCGCACGGCTCGCCTAGGGAGCGGCTTCCTTGGCGATGCCGGCGAGGCCCGCCTCGTAGACGCCGGCGATGTCGGCGACCGCCTCGGCCTCGGTCATCCCCTCCGCCTCGAAGCGCGCGGTCCAGGTGACCGTCGCGCCCTTGCCGATCGGCGTGACCGAGAGCGTCGACGTGTAGCCCTTCGCCGGCAACGGCCCGGAGACGAGCCTGTAGGAATAGCTCAGCGCCGCCTCGTCCCGCGCGGTCTCGATCTCGATGAGCGTGCCGAGGCCGCCCGCCGCGACGAGGGCGCGCACCGGGGCGCCGTCTTCCGATGACAGCGTGCAGCGCGTCACCTGCGGGTGCCACCGCGCGATGTCGCAGAAGCCGCCGATCAACGACCAGATCGCGGCGGGCGGCGCGGCGACGATGCGGGAGCGGGTCACTTCCAGCGCCGAGGCGGCCCCGGCATGCGCGACGATGCCGAGCGAGACCGCGAGGACGAGGTGTCCGGGCGACGGCTTGCGGATCCCGGTCGTGCGCGCTCGCGTCTGCATGGTCGGCCTCGTCCGCTTCACGATCTCCACCTAGGGCGGCGCGCCCGGCGATCACGCCTTTGCCGCGAGGATCGCCCATCCGTGCGGCGAAAGGCGGATGCGGGCCTGAGACTCGCCCTCGCCGATCACCTCGCCCTGCCCGGCTTCGAGGCCGAGCGCGCCCGGCGCCGGCTGCTCCGACGGCTCGTCCGACAGGTTGAGGGCGAGGAGGAGCCGTTGCCCGTCGCCGTGCGCTTCCAGCGTCAGGGCGGTGTTGGTCAGATGCAGCGCGCGCGTCCGCGCCGTGTGCAGCCACGGATGCCGCCGGCGCAGGGCGATGAGGTCCTGATGCAGCCGGTAGGTCGGCCAGCCTTCCGGCGTGAGGTCGTCGGGGCTCGGGGGGAAGGCCGGGCGGACGGCGTCGTCGCCGCCGGCCCGGTCCTCCTTGATGCCGCGGAAGGCCTGCTCGTCGCCGGCATAGATCGAGGGCGTGCCGCCGACGGTGAGCAGTACGGCCAGGGCATGGGGCAGGTGCCGGATGTCGGCGATCCGGCTCGCGATCCGGGTGACGTCGTGGTTGCCGACGAAGGTCATCGGCACGAAGGCGTCGAGAAAGTCGTCGTGCCGCTTCAGGGCGTGTGCCAGCTCGAACAGGTTGCGGTCGTTGAAGCCGCTCCAGATCGCCTTCCACAGCTCGTACTGCGTCACCGAATAGAGGCCGGTCTCGGCGATGATGCCGGCGTAATCGCCGTGGATCACCTCGCCGACGAGGTAGGCGTCCGGATGCGCCGCGCGGACCCGCGGCAGGACGCGCGTCCAGAAGGCGCGCGGGACGGCGTAGGCCGCGTCGAGGCGCCAGCCGTCGGCGCCGCGGGCCAGCCAGTGGTTCATCACCGCGACGACGTGGTCGGCGACCTCTGGGTGGTCGTGGTTCAGGGTGACCAGGGCGCTGTGGCCCTCGAAGCAGCGGTGGTCCGGCACGTCGCCGGGGTTGGTGCCCTCCGGCCAGGACAGGTGGAACCAGCCGGCCCGGGCGGCGGACGGGCCCTCGTCGAGGACAGTGCGGAACGCCGGAAAATCCTGCCCGACATGGTTGAACACGCCGTCGAGCAGGACCTTCAGCCCGCGGGCATGGGCCGCCGCGATCAGCCGGTCGAAGTCGGCCTCGTCGCCGAGCCGCGGGTCGATGCGCAGGTAGTCGATCGTGTCGTAGCCGTGGGTCTCGGACGCGAAGATCGGGCCGAGCGCGAGGCCGGTCGCGCCGAGATCGGCGGCGTAGTCGAGCCAGGCGACGATGTGGTCCAGGCGATGCGCGACCTCGGCGCCGCGTCGGCGCGTGCCTTCCGCCCCGACGAAGCCGAGCGGGTAGACCTGCCACCACACGGTGTCGCGAATCCAGTCGGGCATGAAGGTGCGTGATCCTCGGCCGGCGCGGCCCTGCCCCGTGACATAGGGCGCGCCCGGCAAAATCAGCGGCGCAGCCGGTTGCCGAGCACGAAGCCGTAGAGCCCCATCAGGATGATGCCGGCGGCGCCTTCGATGCCGACGAGCAGGTTGGTGAAGCGGCCGATCGGCTTGACGCCGATCTCCGGCGGGTTCGCCGTCATCATGTTGAGCGCGCTGTAGCTCAGCCAGTCGACGGCGTTCCGGGTCGGCTCGGTCGACCCGTCCGGGATCAGGCCGCCGGCGAAGCCGAACAGGACCGCGAAGACGACGATCAGGATGGCGAAGGCGCGGGCGATCCGCGACAGGCTCTCGCCGTAGTCGCACAGCCACTCGACGAAGCGGTCCGAGGTCCAGCGGTAGCCGTGGCGCAGGAACGCCCGCCCGTCCCGTGCGGTCCAGGCCGCGCGGGTCTTCTCCCCGGCCTCGAACCGTCCCATCCTTCGGCCGCGCTTGTACGCCCAGCTCGCCTCGTCGTGGCTCCCGATGCTCTTCAGGTTCTGCTCCAGCGCGAGGTAGCTCGCCTGCGCGCCGGCGTAGTCGCCCGCGGCCTCCTCGCCGACCATGCCGCCGAGCTGCTCGATCCGCATCCGCGTGCCGTTGAGCCAGGCGCCGGCGAAGCGGGCATGGTGCAGCTTGCACGTGACGAAGTTGAGCCGGACCAGGCTGGTCTCCGAGAGGTCCGCGCCGGAGAGGTCGGCGCCGTCGAGCTTGACGTTCGAGAGGTTGGCGCCGCGAAGCCGCGAGCCGACGAGGCGCGCCTTGGTCAGGCTCGCGCCCTCGAAGTCCGCGTGCGTCAGGTTCACGTCGGAGAGGTCGGCCTCGTCGAGCCGCGCCCCCTTGAAGCTGGTGTCGTCGGCATCCGCCCCGGTGAAGTCCGCGCCCCACAGGTCGGCGCCGGAGAAGTTCGCGCCGTCGAGCAGCGCCTGCGGGAACTTCGCGAAGCGCAACGCCGCGTCGTCGAAGCGTGCATCCTCCAGCATCGCCTCGCGGAAGCTCGCCTGGCCGGCGACGATGCCCCGGAAATCGGTGCCGCTGAGGTCGGCCTCGCCGAGGTCGGCCTCTTCCAGGTTCGCGCCGGCGAAGGTGGCGGAGCGGCCGACCGCGCCGGAGAGGTTCGCCCGCCGCAGGTTCGCGGCCGAGAGGTTCGCCCCTTCCATCCGGGCCCGGTCGAGGACCGCGTCGGCGAGGTTCAGGCCGCCGCATTCGGGGTCCCACCACGCCGGCGCGGGCGCCTCCGGGTCGATGCGCTGCGCGAGCGTTGCGCCCGCGGCGTCGATGCGCACGAGATCGAGCCCGTGCTCGCCGGTCCCGAAGCGGGTGCTCCCCGCGGCGGCGATCCGGTCGAGGACCGCTTCGGTTCGGGCGTCGCGCGGGGCGTCTGCGGCGCGCGGCAGCGGGGTCTCGTTCCGGTCGGACAATCGGGGGCGTGCTTTCGATGATGGCCGGGGCGAGCCGTAGCACGGCCGACCGTCCGCCGCCGACCCTGCGCGCGCGCGATGTTTGCCGCATGCGCCCGACCGGACCCTTTCGCACCGACGGACGGTTCTTCCCCGATGATCGCGCCTTCGGCCCGATCCGCGAACGCGAAGTTGGAGTCTCGGGAATGACGGATTCGGTGCAGCTCGATCCCTACGAGGGGCCGGCCGGCGGCTGGGGGTCGGCGAAGTCGCTGACCGAGATCCTGCTGCGCGAGCAGATCCCCGTCACCGGCGGGTTGATGCTGCGCCACCAAAACAAGCCCGGCGGGTTCATGTGCGTCAGCTGCGCCTGGGCCAAGCCCGGCAAGCCGGCGGTGTTCGAGTATTGCGAGAACGGCGCCAAGGCCACCGCGTGGGAGGTGACGCGCAAGCGCGTCGGCGCCGACTTCTTCGCCGCCCATACCGTGACCGAGCTCGCCGGCTGGCGCGACTACGATCTCGAGGAGCTCGGCCGCCTCACCGTGCCGCTGCGCTGGGACGCGGCGACCGACCGGTACCGGCCGGTCTCGTGGGACGACGCCTTCGCGGAGATCGGCGCCGAGCTGAAGGCGCTCGAGCCGAAGCAGGCGGTGTTCTACGCCTCGGGCCGCGCCTCGCTCGAGACCTCGTACATGTACGGCCTGCTGGCGCGGCTCTACGGCAACAACAACCTGCCCGACTCGTCGAACATGTGCCACGAATCGACCTCCGTGGCCCTGCCCGAGAGCATCGGCTCGCCGGTCGGCACCGTGTTGCTGGAGGCGTTCGAGCATACCGACTGCATCCTGTTCTTCGGCCAGAACCCCGGCTCGAACGCGCCGCGGATGCTGCACCCGCTGCAGGACGCCAGCCGGCGCGGCGTCCCGATCATCACCTTCAACCCGTTCCGCGAGCGCGGGCTGGAGCGCTTCACCAACCCGCAGGCGCCGCTCGAGATGCTGACGCGATCCGAGACGCGGATCTCGTCGCAGTACCTCCAGGTGAAGGCCGGCGGCGACCTCGGGGCGATCTACGGCATCTGCAAGGCGCTGCTGGCGCTCGATGACGCGGCGATCGCGAGCGGGGCGGAGCGGGTTCTCGACACCGCCTTCATCGCCGAGCACACCCAGGGCTTCGAGGCGTTCGCGGCCTCCGTGCGCGAAAAGACCTGGGACGAGCTCGAGCGGCATTCCGGCCTGACGCGGAAGGCCTTGGAGCAGACGGCCGCGACCTACGCCAAGGCGAAGGCGACGATCGGCGTCTACGGAATGGGGCTGACGCAGCACCGCATGGGCGTCGAGACGGTGCAGGCCCTGGTCAATCTGCTCCTGATGCGCGGCAACATCGGGAAGCGCGGCGCCGGCATCTGCCCGGTCCGGGGGCACTCCAACGTCCAGGGGCAGCGCACGGTCGGCATCACCGAGAAGCCGGAGCTGGTGCCGAACGACAAGCTGCGGCAGCTCTACGATTTCGAGCCGCCGATGGAGAAGGGCCTCAACACCGTCGAGGCCTGCGAGGGCATCCTCGACGGGTCGGTGAAGGCGTTCGTGGCGCTCGGCGGGAACTTCATCCGCGCCGTCCCTGAGACCACGCTGATGGAGGCGGCCTGGAAGACGCTGCGCCTGACGGTGCAGATCTCGACCAAGCTCAACCGCAACCACCTGATCCACGGCGAGGTCGCCTACATCCTGCCCTGCCTCGGCCGGATCGAGATCGACCAGCAGGCCGGAGGACGGCAGGCGGTCTCGATGGAGGATTCGACCGCGTGCATCCACGGCTCGAAGGGCTATGCCGAGCCGGCGGGACCGGAACTGCTTTCCGAGCCGCGGATCGTCGCCGGGATCGCCAAGGCGACGCTGGCGCCCAATCCGCGAATCGACTGGGATCGCTGGGGCAGCGACTACGCCAGCGTGCGCGACGCGATCGAGGCGACCTATCCGGATCAGTTCAAGGACTTCAACGCGCGGATGTGGACGCCCGGCGGCTTCCGCCGTCCGATCCCCGCGGCCGACCGCGATTGGAAGACCGAGAGCGGCAAGGCGAACTTCGTCACCCCCCGCGGGCTGTCGGCCGATCCCGACACCGAGCAGGCTGATCCGGACGTGATGCGTCTCATCACGATGCGGTCGAACGATCAGTTCAACACCACGATCTACGGCTACGACGATCGCTTCCGCGGCGTCAAAGGCACGCGCATGGTGCTGTTCATGAACCGCGACGACATCGCCCGTCTCGGCCTGCGCGATGCGCAGAACGTCGATCTCGTCGGTGCGGCCAACGACCAGGTTGTTCGGCGGGTGGATGGGTTTCGGGTGCTCGCCTACGACATCCCGAAGGGTTGCGTCGGCGGCTACTACCCCGAATGCAATCCGCTGATCCCGCTCTGGCACCATGCCGAGCGCAGCAAGGTGCCCGCGGCGAAGTCGGTCCCGGTGCGGATCGAGGTCGCCTCGGCCTGAGACCGGTCGCGGGCGAGGGACGACCGGCGCTTGGCGGGCGCCGATCCGACGGGCGATCGATCATGGAACGCCGGCCCGAGCCTTTCGGGTCGGCGTTGGGCCGTCAGCCCTCGGCCTGTATCTCGGGCGCCATGTAAGGGCGGCCCTCGGCGGTCAGCGCCCGGTCGACAGCCTCGATCGCGACGAGGATGCGGGTCAGGTCCTCGGCCATCGAGACCGGCGCGAGATCGATCCCGGCGAGCCGCTTGGTCATCGCGTTGCGCTGGCGTGCGAGCACGGTTCGGGCGCGGTGCAGGTCTTCGATTTCGTCGGTCATCATGATGTGAGTTTCCCTTCGGCCCGGCACGGTATCCGGCCGGCAGCAAAAAGCCCCGCGACCCTCTCGGCCGCGGGGCTCTCCTTCAGTTCGGCACGATGCCGTTACGGGCAGGAATGCCGCTGGCCGTCGTTGCCGAGGTAGGTCTGCGACCGCACATCGTAGGAGCGGAAGCGCTGGATGCAGTAGCTCACCGATTCCTGCGGCCCCGGCGCCACCTCGGTCTGAACCTCGGTGTATCCCGGATTGTAGCCGTAGCCGTAGCCGTAGCCGGCCGGCGCATAGCCGCCGCCGTAGTAGTTGTCGTCGTAGCCGTATCCGCCGTAGCCATAACCGAGGCCGCCGCCGATCAGCGCGCCGGTCGCCAGCCCGAGGCCGAGCCCGGCAGCGCCGTATCCGAGGCCGCGACCGTACCCGCCGCGGTACCCACGCCCATAACCGGCGCCGTAGCCCCGGCCGATCCCGCGGTTGGCGAAGCCCGCGTTGTTGGCGAAGCTGCGGTTTCCGCCGAATGCGCCGCGATTGGCGAAGCCGGCATTGCCGCCGAACGCGCCTCGGTTGGCGAAGCCGCCGCCGATCCCGCGATTGGCGAAGCCACCGCCGCCGATGCCGCGACCCGCGAAGCCGCCGCCACCGAAGCCGCGGCCTCCACCGAAGCCACGGCCGCCGCCGAATCCGCCCCCGCCGAAGCCGTGACCGCCGCCGATGCCGCCGCCGCGACCGCCGAAGCCACGGGCGTCGACCGTCGCCGGAAGCATCGCGAGGGCGCCGACCATCAGCGCGGATGTCAGAACAATCCGTTTCATAAGATTCTCACTCGTTCATCGAAATGATGTTGTCGGATAAACAACGCGCGAGAGAGAGAAACGTACCGGTGTATCGTGTGCCCGCGGCGAAACATCCAATCGTCGCGGTCCTCCGGTCAGAAGAAGGCCTGCAGCCCGGTCTGCGCACGCCCGAGGATCAGGGCGTGGACGTCGTGCGTGCCCTCGTAGGTATTGACCGTCTCGAGGTTCTGGGCGTGCCGCATCACGTGGTACTCGCCCATGATGCCGTTGCCGCCGTGCATGTCGCGGGCGGTCCGCGCGATGTCGAGCGCCTTGCCGCAATTGTTGCGCTTGATCAGCGAGATCATCTCCGGCGCCATCTTGCCCTCGTCCATCAGGCGGCCGACGCGCAAGGACGCCTGCAGCCCGAGGGTGATCTCGGTCTGCATGTCGGCGAGCTTCTTCTGGATCAGCTGCGTCTGCGCCAGCGGACGGCCGAACTGCTTGCGCTCCAGGGTGTAGGACCGCGCCCGGTGCCAGCAATCCTCGGCGGCACCCATCGCCCCCCACGAGATGCCGTAGCGGGCGCGGTTAAGGCAGCCGAACGGCCCCTTCAGCCCGGAGACGTTCGGCAGCAGCGCGTCCTCGCCGACCTCAACGCCCTCCATCACGATCTCGCCCGTGGTCGAGGCGCGAAGCGACAGCTTTCCCTTCAGCGTCGGGGCGGAGAGCCCCTTCATGCCCTTCTCCAGGATGAAGCCGCGGATCGCGCCGTCATGCGCGTCGGACTTCGCCCAGACCACGAACACGTCGGCGAAGGGCGCGTTCGAGATCCACATCTTGGCGCCCGACAGGCGGTAGCCGCCGTCGATCTTCTCGGCTCGCGTCTTCATCCCGCCGGGATCCGAGCCGGCATCGGGCTCGGTCAGGCCGAAGCAGCCGATGAACTCGCCGGATGCGAGCTTCGGCAGGAACTTACGGCGCTGCGCCTCGGAGCCGTAGGCGTGGATCGGGTACATCACCAGGGACGACTGCACGCTCATCATCGAGCGGTAGCCGGAATCGACCCGCTCGACGGCGCGGGCCACCAAGCCGTAGGCGACGTAGCCGGCGCCGGCGCAGCCGTACTCCTCCGGGATCGTCACGCCGAGCAGGCCCAGCGCGCCCATCTCGCGAAACAGGTCCGGGTCGGTCTTCTCCTCGGCGTAGGCCTCGACGATGCCGGGCAGCAAACGCTCCTGCGCGAAGTCGTGCGCAACGTCGCGGATCGCGCGCTCGTCTTCGGTGAGCTGGTCGTTGAGCAGGAACGGGTCGTCCCAGACGAAGCCGGCCGACGCCTTGGCCGTGGGGCCGGCGCTTCCGGCAGGCGCGCGCATCGGTGCGTTCATGGTCGGTCCCTCTCCGAGACTGTCTTCGCCGGTTCGGTGGTCCGCCGGTCCGTTGCTCGCGAAGATAGACGGATGCGCGCCGACTTCCACCGCGCCCGGCGCGGCGAAGGGTCAGCCGCGCGCCGCTGTCACGCCCGGCCGAGCAGGGTCAGCCAGGCGATGGTGGTGAAGGGCGCGAGCAGCGTCGAGACCAGCAGGGAGGCCGCGATCAGCCCGGTCTCGGTGCGGTAGCGCATGGCGAGCAGGTAGGCGTTGATGCCGACCGGCATCGCCGCGAACAGGGTCGCGACGCCGGCATAGGCCGGCGGCATCGCGAACACCTTGGTCGCCAGCAGCCACACGATCAGCGGATGCACGACGAGCTTGAGCAGCGCGATCACCACGGCACCCGGCAGGTCGAACAGCACCCGGTAGCGCCGCAGCCCGGCGCCGAGCGCGATCAGCGCGCAGGTCGAGGCGGTCGCCGCGAACATGTCGATCAGCGACTTTGGGATGCTGGACGGGACGACGCCGCCCTGCTTCAGCGCCATCCCGATGAGCAGCGCCACGAAGATCGGGTTGCGGATCAGCACGAGAGCGAGGCCGCGCAGGCGCTGCCACAGGGAGCGACCGGCCTCCGCCTCAATCAGGAAGGTGGCGCAGCCCATCATCAGCGGCAGGTGGACGGCGAGCAGCAGGAAGAGCGGGAACGCGCCCTCCTCGCCGTAGGCCTGCAGGATGGTCGGCACGCCGACGAAAATCGTGTTGGACTGGCTCGCAGCGAAGCCGTGCAGGATCGCGCCCTGCCGCCCGATGCCGTCCCGCCGACGCGCGATCAGCGAGCCGGCGAGCCACGACACGCCGGCGCCGCCGAAATAGGCGATCCAGTAGCCCCAGGCGATCTCGCCTTCGAGGCCGGGCCGGGTCAGCGTCGCGATGATCAGCGACGGCACGGCGATGGCGAAGACGTATTCCGACAGGCCCTCGCTCACCTTGTCGGAGAGCAGGCCGGCGAGCGCGGCGCCCCAGCCGATCAGGATGATCCCGAAGATCGGGACGATGATCATCACGGCGTTCACGGGATGGCCGACCGGTTCGTGTTCGAGGAGGTGCCGCGCATAGCACGCCCGTTGCGGCCGTCGCGCTGCGCCCGGCGCATGGCCGCAGCGAACCCTTGCGCCGGCTACGGCCCGGCCACCTCGGTCCGGGCCTTCAGGATGTCGATCAGCGCCCGGTCGCGGCGGGCTTCGAGGTCGGCGAGCGAGCGTCCGGCCGCCTCCGCCGCGACGCCCTCGACGATCGCGTCCTTCACCGCCTCGCTCAGGTCGGGATGGCCGAGGCTCTCCCAGCGGCGGACCTGGCTCGGGCCGAGATGATCGAGATAGTGCCGGATGCCGCCCGACCCGCCGCCGAGATGGTAGGTCATGTGCGGCCCCATCGCCGCCCAGCGCAGGCCCGGCCCGTTGCAGAGCGCGGCGTCGATGTCGGCGACGCTGGCGACCCCCTCGGCGACGAGGTTCACCGCCTCGCGGTACAGGGCCGAGGCGAGGCGGTTGGCGACGTGGCCCGGCATCTCGCGCCGCAGGATCACCGGGCGCCGTCCGAGCCCGGCGTAGAACGCCGCCGCGCGCTCGGCGACCGCGGCGTCGCCGGCGACGATCTCGACCAGCGGAACCAGGTGCGGCGGGTGGAACGGGTGGGCGACGATCACGCGCTCGGGCGTGCCGCAATCGGCGACGATCCGGCTGCGCAGCATCGCCGAGGTGCTCGACGCGACGATCACGCCGGGGGCCGCCCGCGCGTCGAGCTCGGCTAGGATCGCGCGCTTGACCGCTTTGTTCTCCGGCGCGTTCTCTTGGACGAAGACGGCGCCGGACACGGCTTGGTCGAGCGTCTCGCAGATCTCGAGGCGACCCGTGCCGGTCGGGCCGAGCTCGGCCAGCTGATCGCGGTATCGGGCGACGGACGCAAGCATCCGATCGGCGAAGCCGGGGGCGGTGTCGTAGGCCGCTACATCGAAGCCGTGCGCCAGGAAGAGCGCCGCCCAGCTCGCGCCGAGCGTGCCGCAGCCGACCACGGCTATCGGGCCGGTTTCATCCGTTTCAACAGCTGTCACCGCGTCGCCTCCCTGCGCTTTACTTTCAGTCGAGCCCGCGCCTAGTCAATGCGACGCCCGGCGTACAGCGTCGGGCCAAACGCAGGCGGGACGACCTGCGACCGGAGGACATCGATGTTCAAGCGCGCTTCGGCCGCCGCCGCCGCAATCCTGTTCCTGGCCGCCGGAACGGCGCAGGCCGACGACGTCGTCCGCCTCGGGAACCTGAAGTTCGCCCATTACGGCGCGATCTCGTACATGAAGGAGATCGCCCCGAAGTTCGGCCTGAAGATCGACGAGAAGCAGTTCGCCAAGGGCGCCGACATCTATCCGGCGATGGCAGTCGACCAGATCGACATATCGGCCTCGGGCGCCGACGGCGCGGTGGCGGCGCGCGGCAACGGCGTGAAGCTCTACGTCGTGGCGGGCTTCGCCAACGGCGGCGTGCGGATCCTGAAGCGGCCGGACCTCGACGCGGTGAAGACGCTGAAGGACGTGAAGGGCCTCAAGGTCGCCACCGTCCGCGGCGGGACGCAGGACCTGATGCTGCTCGCCGAGCTCGACAAGCACGGCATGACCTGGGGCGAGCGCGCCGGCAAGGACGTGCAGCTGATCTACTTCAACAACTACGCCGACCTGAACCAGGCGCTGGCGCAGAAGTACGTCGACGTGATCTGCCAGTCGGAGCCGCAATCTACCCAGGCGATCAGCGCCGGATGGGGCGTCGAGGTGGTCAAGCCCTACGACACGCCGATCGGCATTCCGGTGCGTCCGCTCGTCATGACCGAAAAGATGTACAACGAGAAGCCCGAGATCGCGGGACGCGTCCTCAAGCTGTTCGTGGCCGCGACCAAGGCGTTCATCGACGACCCGGCGCTCGCCGAGAAGTACGTGCGGGAATCGGTCTTCAAGGGCCAGCTTTCGAGCCAGGACTTTCGCGACGGCATGGCCAACGCGAGCTACACCTACGACGTCCCGGCCGGCCACATGCAGACGACCACCGACTACATGATGAAGTATGGCCTGGGTAAGATGGTGACCCCGCCCAAGAGCGACGCCGAGTGGGTGAAGACCGATCTTCTCGACAGGGCCAAGGCCGAGCTGAAGATCAAGTGATGCGGCTGTCCTCGCTTCGCGGCGCGATCGTCCCGGTCGGGCTGCTCGTCCTCTGGGAGATCCTGAGCCGGGTCGGGGTGTTTTCGCCGATCGTCCTGCCGCCGCCGAGCGCGGTCGCGGTGAAGTGGTATGCCGGCCTCCTGCCCGCCCTCCCCTACGAGCCGGGCCAGGAGAGCTACGTCGCCTGGCTCTTCTCCGGCGAGATGCCCCACGACGCGGTGTCGAGCCTGACGCGGGTGCTGTCGGGCTTCGTCATCGGGGCCGGGCTCGCGGTGCCGACCGGGCTGATGCTCGGCACCAGCGACCGGCTCTACGCGCTGTTCAACCCGCTGCTGCAGGTGCTGCGCCCGATCCCGCCGATCGCCTACATCCCGCTCGCCATCGTCTGGTTCGGGCTCGGCAACCCGCCGGCCCTGTTCCTGATCGCGCTCGGCACCTTCTTCCCGGTGCTGGTCAACACCATCGCCGGCGTCCGGCAGGTCGACTCGATCTACATCCGCGCAGCCCGGAACCTCGGGGCGAATTCCTGGACGATGTTCCGCCGCGTGATCCTGCCGGCGGCGAGCCCCTACGTGCTGGCCGGCATGCGGATCGGGATCGGCACGGCCTTCATCGTCGTGATCGTCGCCGAGATGATCGCGGTCTCCGACGGCCTCGGCTACCGCATCCTCGAGGCGCGCGAGTACATGTGGTCGGACAAGATCATCGGCGGCATGCTGACGATCGGCATCTTCGGCCTGATCATCGACGGCGCGATGAGCCGCCTCAACGACCACCTGCTGCGCTGGCATCGCGGCCTCGAGCGATAGGCCGTTCATGTCCGCAGAGATCGTCGTCGCGAACGCCGTGAAGGTGTTCGGCTCCGGAACCGCCGCGGTCGCGGCGCTGCAGGACATCACCGCCACGGTGCCCGAAGGCCAGTTCCTGTGCCTGCTCGGTCCGTCGGGCTGCGGCAAGTCCACCCTGCTGAACGCCATCGCCGGCTTCACCCCGCTGACCGACGGGCGGATCACGCTGGGCGGCCGCCCGGTGACCCAGCCGGGGCCGGATCGCGGCATGGTCTTCCAGGAATACGCGCTGTTCCCGTGGATGAACGTCGAGGACAACGTGCGCTTCGGCCTCGACATCAAGGGGGTGCCCAAGCCCGAGGCGACCGTCACCGTTGACCGCATCGTCGCGACGCTCGGCCTTTCCGACTTCCGCAAGCGCTATCCGAAGGACCTGTCCGGCGGCATGCGCCAGCGCGTCGCGATCGCCCGCGTCCTGGCCCTCGACCCGCCGGTGATGCTGATGGACGAGCCCTTCGGCGCGCTCGACGCCCTGACCCGCCGAACGCTGCAGGACGAGCTTCTCCGAATCTGGTCGGAATACCGCAAGACGATCGTGTTCGTGACGCACTCGATCGAGGAGGCGATTTACCTCGCCGACCGCATCCTGGTGATGACCTACCGCCCGGGCCGGATCAAACGCGACGTCGTCGTGCCGATGCCGCGCCCGCGCGATCCGGCGAGCCAGGACTTCAACGCGATCAAGCGCGAGCTCGGCGCGTTGGTGATGGAGGAGCAGCAGCGCTTCACCAACGCCGAGTTGCACGCCCCGGCCGTCGATTAGGCGCGTGGCCGGCCATCCTCAGATTCGCCGTTTTCGGTGCGCACAGCCGCGGGGCGGCCTGCCGACCCGGTCGCGCCGAGGAGACCGGCCCGCGGTGATCCGCTTCGAGAACGTCACCAAGATCTACAAGACCGACGGCCACCGCCGCACGATCCTGGAGCGGGTGTCGCTGACGCTGAAGCCCGGCATCAGCTACGGCATCCTCGGGATCAACGGCGCCGGCAAGTCGACGACAATGCGCATGATCGGCGGCACCGAGGAGCCGACGAGCGGCAAGATCAAGCGGAACCTCCGGGTCTCCTGGCCGCTCGGCTTCGGCGGCGGCTTCCACCCGATGATGACGGGGCGCGACAACGTGATCTTCGTCGCCCGGGTGTACGGCGAGGACCCGAAGCGGGTGCTCGACTACGTCGAGGACTTCTCCGAACTCGGCAGCTACCTCGACGTGCCGATCCGGACCTACTCCTCGGGCATGGGCTCCCGCCTCGCCTTCGGGATGAGCATGGCGATCCCGTTCGACTGCTACCTGATCGACGAGGTCACGGCGGTCGGCGACGCGCGCTTCCAGCGGCGCTGCTCGGAGGTGTTCGCCGAGCGGCGCAAGTCGGCCGACGTCATCATGGTGTCCCACTCGATGGAGACCATCCGCGAGTGGTGCACGCAGGGCATCGTGCTGATCAACGGCCGCGCGATCATCTACGAGGACGTCAACGACGCGATCGAGGTCTATCGCCGCCTGAACGCGTGAGGATGCGCGGCGCAGCGGACATCGTTTCGCCGCGCACGAAGCCGAGGGTGGTCGCCGCCTCCGCCGGGACAACGGAAACAGCAGGTCCATGAACGTCGAGATCCGCAATCCCCAGGGCCAGCCGCTGACGACCGCCGACCGGTCCAAGGCGGTGGCGGAGTCGCTGAGCCAGATCGCGCGGCTGTCCCGCTTCGCCGACCGCAAGAAGGGCATCCGCTCCTACCAGAGCCACGTAAAGAGCGATCCGTGGCTGCCGATCCTGTTCGTGCTCTGCTTCGTCCTGCCGACCGCGCTCGGCGGGATCTACTACGGCCTCATCGCCTCCGACCGCTTCGTCACCGAGGCGCGCTTCGCGCTGCGCCCGGCGCTCGGCGGCGCCGAGAAGGCTACCCCCGACGCGGTCGGCACCAACGCCGGCGTTCCCAAGGAGATGCTGGCCCAGGACGTGCTGATCACGCACCAGTACGTCCTCAGCCGGCCGATGCTGGAAGTCATCCAGGCGAAGCTGCCGATCCGGGAATGGTTCAGCCGGGATCAGATCGACTTCTTCTCCCGCTTCGACGCCGAGAAGCCGATCGAGAAGTTCCTGAAATACTGGCGCGAGCGCGTGAACGTCGAGCTCGAGGGCAGCTCCGGCATCATGTCGCTGACGGTGTCGGCATTCGACCCGGCCGAGTCGCTGGCGATCACCAAGGCGGTGATGGCGGAAGCCGAGCGGATGGTGAACGAGCTCAGCATGCGCGCGCGCACCGACGCGGTCGCCGAGAGCAACCGCGAGATGCGCCTCGCCGAGGAACGCCTCGCCAAGATCCGCCTCGCGGTGCGCGACCTGCGCAACCGGGACGGCGTCCTCGACGCGCAGAAGGCCAACGAGACCAATCTGAAGGTGATCGGCGAGCTTCGTGCCGCGCGCATCAACCTGTCGGTTCAGCTGACGATGTCGCTGCGCGACCTCGCACCGGAATCGCGCCGGATCCAAGACATGAAGGCGCAGATCAAGGACCTCGACGACAACATCAGCCGGATCGAGCGTCAGTCAGCGAGCCAGGATCCGGAGCAGAAGCGCCTGCTTTCCGACGCGCTGACGCGCTTCGAAGCCTTGGACAACGAGCGCAAGGACACCGAGAAATACTACGCCAAGGTCATCGCGGCCAACGAGCGCGCGCGGATGATCGCGGCGCGGCAGATCGAGTTCTTCAGCCCGATCGTCGAGCCGGTGCTGGCGGAATCCTCGACGCAGCCGCGGCGCCTGCTGATGAGCAGCCTGGTCGCGGCGGGCGCGGCGGTGTTCTTCGCCGCCGCCCTGTTTGCCCGCAAGCAGATAACCTGATCGCCGCAAGGCGACCAGGTTCGGGGGGTCAGCGGCGGTCCGATCCGAAGGTCTGGGTCGGCGCAGGCGGCGTGCCCGCGGCCTTGTGCTCCTCCGCCGGCAGCAGGGTGTGGCCGCTCTCGGTGTCGAGCCCCGTCGTGGTCGAGCCCGCGGCGCCGGTCGCGGTCGACCCGATCTCACCCCTCGCCCCGTCCGAGCCGGTCATCCCGCCGGTCCAGCCCTGTGCCCGCCAGCCCTGCGCCCTCTCGTCGAGATCGATCGAGCCGTGCCGATCGAGGATGGCGAGGACGCGGTCGGCATGGCCCTCGTCGACGCGCGCGGTGACGAGGGTCCCGCCTCGGCGCACGCCCTCCGCATAGGTCTCCGCCTCGTGCTCGCTGAGGCCGGCGCCGGTCAGCGCGCCGAGTAGCCCGCCCGCCGCCGCGCCGACGCCGGCGCCGGCTGCGGTCGCGATGAGCCAGCCCGCCGCCACCACCGGGCCGATGCCGGGAATCGCCAGCATCCCGAGCCCCGCCAGGAGGCCGGCGCCGCCGCCGAGCACGGTGCCGAGCGTCGCGCCGGTGCCGGCGCCTCCGACGTTGGCGTCGTTCGGGTCGGACGAGCGCGTCGGATCCCCGACGGGGGCCAAGCGCCCGGCGTGCCGATCCTCGGCGTTGTTCGCGACGATGCTGATGTCGCCGTGCGGAATGCCCTCGGCCTCGAGCTTGTCGACCGCGCGGGCTGCCGCGTCGTAATCGTCGAACAGGGCGGTGATGGCTCGCATCGCCATGGGCATTCCTCCGGTGTCGAACCTGGGATCGCGCAACCCGCCTGGACGGCGGGCCCGATCCCGAGCCCGTTCAAGCCCCGGGATCCGAGCCGGGTTCCAGCTTGGCCTTAGGCATCGATCGCGTCCGTTAAGGCGCCGCTAACCATCCGCCCGGCAGATCTTGCCGGGTCCGCCCGTCGCGGGCGGGAGCGGTGGACATGAGCGAGACGGCGATCGCGTCGGAGCGGAGCGGAGGCCTGTCGGCGCTCGCCGGCTTCTCGATGCCGAACCGCGCCAGCCTCGATGCGCTCACCAAGCGCACCGACCTGTTCTTCGCCACCGCGGTGATGGGCATCCTCGCGGTGCTGATCTTCCCGCTGCCGTCGGTGCTGCTCGACCTGCTGCTCGCCGTGTCGATCATCATGTCGGTGCTGATCATGATGACCGGGCTGTTCATCGACAACCCGCTCGAGTTCACCGTCTTCCCGACGCTGCTGCTGATGGCGACCATGCTGCGGCTGGCGCTCAACCTCGCCTCGACCCGGCTGATCCTCGGGCACGGTCACGAGGGCACGGCGGCGGCCGGCCACGTGATCGAAGCCTTCGGCAACTTCGTGATGGGCGGCAACTTCGTCATCGGGATCATCGTGTTCGCGATCCTGATCATCGTGAACTTCGTCGTGATCACCAAGGGCTCGGGCCGCATCGCCGAGGTCGCGGCGCGGTTCACCCTCGACGCGATGCCCGGCAAGCAAATGGCGATCGACGCCGACCTCTCGGCCGGCCTGATCGACGAGAAGGTCGCCAAGGCGCGGCGCTCGGCGCTCGAGGAGGAATCGTCGTTCTTCGGCGCCATGGACGGCGCCTCCAAGTTCGTCCGCGGCGACGCGATCGCGGCCCTGCTCATCACCTTCATCAACGTGGTCGGCGGCATCATCATCGGCGTCGCGCAGCAGGACATGGCGATCGGCGCGGCGGCCAAGAGCTACACCCTGCTCACCATCGGCGACGGCCTCGCCTCGCAGGTTCCGGCGCTGATCGTCTCGACCGCGGCCGGCATCCTCGTCTCGAAGGCCGGCGTGAAGGGCTCGGCCGACAAGGCGCTCGGCAAGCAGCTCGCCAACTACCCGAAGGCGCTCGGCATGTCCTCGGGCGTGATGGTGCTGATCGCGCTGATGCCCGGCATGCCGATGCTTCCGTTCCTCGCCCTCGCCGGCGCCTCCGGCTACGCCGCCTGGCGGTTCGCGAAGACCGCCCGCGAGGCACCCCCGCTCGATGCCGCCGGCGTGCCGATGGACGCGGCGGCGGTGGCGGCCGCGGCCAAGGAGAAGGAGGAGACGGTCACCGACCTCCTGAAGCTCGACGAGCTCAAGCTCGAGATGGGCTACGCCCTCCTCGCCCTCGTCAACGGCGAGGGACAGGACCGGCTGACCGACCAGATCAAGGCGCTGCGCCGGCAGCTGGCGGCCGATCTCGGCTTCGTCATGCCCTCCGTTCGGATCCTCGACAACGTCCAGCTCGATGCCAACGCGTACGTCGTGCGCGTGAAGGAGATCGAGGCCGGAACCGGCCAGATCTTCCCCGGCCAGTTCATGGCGATGGACCCGATGGGCGGGCAGGTGCAGCTTCCCGGCCAGCACATGCTGGAGCCGACCTTCGGCCTGCCGGCGACCTGGATCGACGCGTCCCTGCGCGATCAGGCCCAGCTCAAGGGCTACACGGTAGTCGATGCGGCCACCGTCGTCTCGACGCACCTCACCGAGATCATCAAGGCGCACGTCTCGGAACTTCTCAACCACGTCGAGGTCTCGAAGCTGCTGCGCGAGCTGTCCAAGGAGCACGCCGACCTGGTCAAGGAGGTCGTGCCCTCGCAGATCAACACCACCGGCATCCAGCGGGTGCTGCAGTTCCTGCTGGCCGAGCGGGTCTCGATCCGCGACCTCGGCGCCATCGTCGAGGGCATCGCCGAGGTTGCCGGATCGATCAAGAACCCGCGCGACATCGTCGAGCACGTCCGCGCGCGACTCGGCCGCCAGATCTGTGCGCAGTATCAGGGCGCCGACGGCATGCTGCCGATCATCACCCTGTCGCCGGCTTGGGAGCAGGCCTTCCTCGATTCGATCGTCGGCGAGCGCGACGAGCGCTACCTGGCGATGCAGCCCTCGAAACTCACCGAATTCGTGCAGACGGTGCGCGACCGGTTCGAGACCGCCGCCCGCATGGGCGAGATGCCGGTGCTCGTCACCTCGGTCCAGGCCCGGCCGTTCGTCCGCTCGATCATCGAGCGCTTCCGCCGCGAGACGCCGGTGATGAGCCAGGCGGAGATTCACGCGCGGGCGCGGCTTCGCAACGTCGGCTCGGTGTGAGGTCCGGCGGCGGATAATCGAGCGGCAGGCTTCGAACGCCGCGGCGATAGGGAAATCGCGCGCGTTGCAGCGGATCCGGACCCGTGAAGATCAGGCGAACCCGGAAGGCGACCGGGCTCGCGCAGAGCAGGTAGTCGCGCAGGTTCGGCTCGTCCGGCAGGAACCACGCCGTGGTGAGGTAACGCGCGTCGTCCCGCACCCATCCGGGGATCGGCAATGCCCAACGGCGTGCAAGATGCTCGGCGATCGCACCGAGATAGGCGTCGGCGCGGCGGTCGCCGACGAGTCCGGGATCGCCGGCGATCATCGCCGCCTGGCGCTCGATCTCGCCGTCGAGCGCGTAGAATGCGTCGAGGAACTCGCGGCTGTGATGATCCCATTCGCCATCCTCGCGGATGCGGATGGCGAGCGCGTGCAGCGTGGCGGGTCTCACGACGACGCGTCCAGGACGCCCGAAAAGCGGAGTTGCGCATCGATCGCCGGGGCTTCGTCGTAGATCGACGCGTCGAGGGCGTGCAGGCTTTCCAGGTCGAGGATCCCGAGATGGGCGGCGAGCGTGCGTGCATCGTCCATGTCGCGCGTTCCACGATCGAGGCTGCTCAGGGCGCGGAGCTTCATGGCGAGGAGATCATGCGGACGGGCACGAGCGTCCTCAGCCCCGGGGGGTCCTCGCTGGGATAGGTGCCCGACACATCGAACAAGCTCTCGGGCTCGTCGAGGGGCGTGAACATGCCGACGGCATTGTTGAGCCAGTCGGGATCGAGTCCCATCAGCCCGGCGACCCGGGCGACGGATGGCGCGAGCGTCGCCTCGTCGAAGCCTTCCCGCACCACCACGTCGACGTCCCGCGTCGATCGCCGCCATGCGACGCGAAGGATCAGAGCGCCGCCACGGTGCACGGCCAGTTCGACGAAAAGGCCGCGCGGCCAGATCCGCTCCGAGGGCCTCAAGGGCCTGCCGCAAGCGCTCGTGGCCGAGCGGTTGCGGCATAAGCCCTGTCTCTCACACCGTCTTCTGCTTCAGGTCCCGCTCGATCTTCGCCGGATCGAGGCCGGGCGCGACGAGCGGCGGGTCCGGCGTGGGGGCTGCCGACGTCCCGGTCCCGCGCAGGGCGCCGGCCAGGCGGTTGCGCTCGTAGAGCAGCACCACGATCACCGAGATCAGGAACGGAAGCCAGAAATAGAACATCCGGAAGACGAGGAGCGCGGCGATGATCGAGGGCCGAGCGATGTCGGGCATCGCCACCACGAAGACCAGCTCGAACACGCCGAGGCCGCCCGGCGCGTTCGAGACCAGCGCCGCCGAGAACGAGGCGAGGAAGACCGCAAGGACCACGAGGAAGCCGGGATTGTGCGCCTCGGGCAGCGCGAAATAGATGATGCCGGCGGCCCCCAGCAGCTCCAGCGGGGCCGCGATGATCTGCCGGATCATGATCGGCGGGCGCGGGTACTCGAGCTTGAACGACCGGATCGTCAGCGGCTTCAGCCGGAGCAGCGAGCCGGCGATGTAGAGCGCGACCGCGCCGAGCAGGACAGCGCCGAGGGTGCGGGCGGTGCTCGGGTTGGTGAGGATCGCCGGCAGGTAGCCCTGGAGGCGCGTCAGGGTATCGGGGAGCGCGACGAGCACGAAGCCGCCGAGCAGGATCGTCCCGAGGCCGAAGGTGAAGGAGCACAGGGCCACGAGCACCGCGACCTGCGCGGCCGACAGGCCCTTGGCGGTGTAGGCGCGGTAGCGCACCACCGCCCCGGAGAACACCGAGGCGCCGATGTTGTGCGACAGCGCGTAGGTGGTGAAGGAGCAGACCGAGACGAAGAACGTCGAGATGTGCGTCACGCCGAGATGCAGCAGCGCGATCCGGTCGTACCAGGCCAGAGCGGCGTACGCGACCAGCGTCGACAGGGCGGCGAGCAGGAAGCGGTGCGGCGGGATGGCGGCGAGGCTGCCCTTGATCTCCGACAGCGAGATGCCGCGCAATTCACGAAACAGCAGGTATCCGGAGACGATCACCGCGGCGAGGCCGACGATCGGCCAGATGAAATCGCTGATCTTCTTCATGGACACCGACACCTCGGGGGGAACGCCCCTGATGCGTCAGGACGCGACGCATCGCAAGCACGCCCGCGGGAGCGCGCCTGCGCGGTCTGATGTCATCGGATCATGACGGTTTCGTGCCGCCTTGCCTCTCGCGCGCCCGCGCCCGCGCCCGCGCCTGAGGCGCTGGGGCGCGGCTCGCCTCAGGCGCGGGCGCGGGCGAGGCCGATCCCGTCCATCGCCGCCTGCTCGCGGACGGCTTCCGCGGCGCGCTCGGCCGAGCGCTCGCGATCGTCGAGGATCTCGACCTTCTTCAGGTCCTCGAACGCCTCGCCGAGCTCGGCCTTGGCCTCGGCGAGCTGGCCTTCCAGGGCGATCGCCGATTGGCGCATGTTGTCCCGGCGCGTGGCGGCGGCGCGGGCGTAGGTCGGGTAGGCGAAATGCCCGATGTCGGTGATGCCGGCGCGGGCCTCCTCGTGGACGACCTCGCGGTCGAGCTCCATCGCCATGCGCTGGAAGTCGGCCATCATCATCTCGATCTGGGTGACGCGGCGGCGCTTCTCGTCGACCTGAAAGCGGCGCAGCCGGATCAGCGTGTCACGCGATTTCATGGGATACGCTCACTCCACACAACGCAGGAGATCCAGGCATATGACCCGAGGAGCGGAGGCGGCGAAGGGCCGCCGCACCGCACGTCTCAGGAACCGCCCACGATCTCCGCGAGCCGTGCGTAACCATCGCCGATGGAGGTTGCTTCTTCCTTACCCTGCCCCAGAAAAGCCTCCAATCGCGGCATGAGCGCCACCGCCTCGTCGACCTCGGCCGAGGCGCCGGCGCGGTAGGCGCCGAGGCGGATCAGCTCCTCCATGTCGGCGTAGGTCGCGAGCAGCTTGCGCGCCCGCCGCACCACCGGGAGGAAGGCCGGGTCGCACGACCGCGGCATGGTGCGCGAGACCGAGCGCAGCACGTTCACCGCCGGATAGCGCCCGCGCTCGGCGATGGAGCGCTCCATCACGATGTGCCCGTCGAGGATGCCGCGCACCGCATCCGCCACCGGCTCGTTGTGGTCGTCGCCCTCCACTAGAACCGTGAACAGCGCCGAGATCGTCCCCTCCCCCACGCCGGGGCCGGCGCGCTCGAGCAGGCGCGGCAGCTCCGAGAACACCGTCGGGGTGTAGCCCTTGGCGGTCGGCGGCTCACCGGCGGCAAGGCCGATGTCGCGCTGGGCCATGGCGAAGCGCGTGATCGAATCGATCATGCACAGCACCTTGGCGCCCTGATCGCGGAAATGCTCGGCGACGGAGAGGGTCACGTAGGCGGCGTTCCGGCGCATCAGGGCCGGCTCGTCCGAGGTCGCGACCACGACCACGGACCGGGCGAGGCCGGCGGCGCCGAGGTCGTCCTGCAGGAATTCCTGAACCTCGCGGCCGCGCTCGCCCACGAGACCAATCACCGCGACGTCGGCGGCGGTGTAGCGGGCGAGCATCGACAGCAGCACGGACTTGCCGACGCCGGAGCCGGCGAAGATGCCCATGCGCTGCCCGGCGCACATCGTCAGGAAGGTGTTGAGGCAGCGCACCCCGAGATCGAGCGGCGTCCCGACGCGGCGTCGGGCATGGGCGGGCGGCGGGTCGGCCCGCAGCGGGTAGATCTCCGGCCCGCTGGCGAGCGGGCCGAGGCCGTCCACCGGGCGGCCCAGCGCATCGACGACGCGCCCGAGCCAGGCCGGCGAGGGCCGGATCGCGCCCGCGGCCTCGTCGCGGACGAAGGCGGGGCAGCCGCGGCGGACGCCCTCGAGCGAGCCGAACGGCATGGCGAGCGCCCGGTCGCCCTGGAAGCCGATGATCTCGCACGGGATCAGCCCGGCGCTGCCGGCGCCCTCGACGTCGAGCCGCCCGCCGAGCCGCATCGCGGCGACGGGGCCTGCGACCTCGACGAGCAGGCCGCGAATCGCCACGACCCGTCCGTAGGTCTCCAGCGGCTCGACGCGCTCCAGCCCGGCGCGGATTCCCGAGAGCGTCCGTGCCGCGGTCCCGCCCTGGTCCTGCGTCATTCCTGAAGCCCTAACGGTTCGTTTACCTCCCTCCTTAACACTGCGGTCATCGGGCTTGTAGCGGGGCCGATCGCAGTGCCGGTCCGGGTCCCTCGATCCGCTCAGGACATGCGTGCCGGATGTGGCGGAACGGTCACAAACGGGTGCGGCCCGTTACGGGTGAAGGACTTGGCTGGGGCGGGGGGCGCGGCGTCGGCCGCGGACGGTTTGTGCGGTGAGAACAGACCGCAAACACCGGACGCAAAAAGGTCGAGGCGGGGTCAAACGATCGCTTGCCACACAGAATCAGGTTTTGTTAACGATTAACGAATAGCGTTTCACGTCAATGACGATGGGGCGTCCGTCCACAGGCCGGTGGCGGACGAATGGCGGCGACGTGTCCGAACGCTGATACGGCCGGCCGGGCTGGGGATCGACGATGCGGGTACTTCTGATCGAGGACGACGGCGCCACGGCGCAGAGCATCGAGTTGATGCTCAAGTCCGAGAACTTCAACACCTACACCACCGATCTCGGTGAGGAAGGAATCGATCTCGGCAAGCTCTACGATTACGACATAATCCTGCTCGATCTGAACCTGCCCGACATGTCGGGCTACGAAGTGCTTCGCAACCTTCGCGTCGCCAAGGTCAAGACGCCGATCCTGATCCTGTCGGGCATGGCCGGCATTGAGGACAAGGTGAAGGGCCTCGGCTTCGGCGCCGACGACTACCTCACCAAGCCGTTCCACAAGGACGAGCTCGTGGCCCGCATCCACGCGATCGTCCGCCGCTCGAAGGGCCACGCCCAGTCGGTGATCACCACCGCCGACCTGATCGTGAACCTTGACCAGAAGACCGTCGAGGTCGCCGGCTCCCGCGTCCACCTCACCGGCAAGGAGTACCAGATGCTGGAGCTCCTTTCGCTGCGGAAGGGCACGACGCTGACCAAGGAGATGTTCCTCAACCATCTCTACGGCGGCATGGACGAGCCCGAGCTGAAGATCATCGACGTGTTCATCTGCAAGCTGCGGAAGAAGCTCGCCAACGCCAGCCAGGGCAAGAACTACATCGAGACCGTCTGGGGCCGCGGCTACGTACTGCGCGAGCCGATGGACGCCGAGGAGCGCATCGCCGTCTGATCCTCGCCCGCCCCGGCTCTTCCCTCTACAGGCACCCGCGGATCGCTCCGCGGGTGCCTTCTTCGTTGCAGCGGCCGGTTTCGCCGCTCAGCCGGTCGACGGTCGCGCTTGTCTTCGGGCCCAACCAGGGATATCCACGCTGCCTGCGTCGCCGGCCCCGCACATCTCCGTGCGGTCCCGAGATCGGCGCCGAGGAGAGACGAGCCTTGGCCAGCGCCGGCTCAGCACCCGTCATCGTCGAGGCCGCGACCGCGGCGTCGCTGACGCGCGCCCTCCGCTCGCTTCTGCTTACCCGCCCCTGATGGCCGTCCGGGCGTTCGCCTGGGCCTTCAGGGGATCGCATGGCCGACCTCATAGGCTTCGAAGGCCGCCCGATCCGCTCGGCGGGGGCGCGCCGCGACAGGGTGGACAACCGATGACCAGCGTTTCCGAGACGAAAAAAGACCGCGTCGTGATCTTCGACACGACGTTGCGCGACGGCGAGCAATGCCCGGGCGCGACCATGACCCTCGACGAGAAGCTCGCCGTCGCCGAGCTGCTCGACGCGATGGGCGTCGACGTCATCGAGGCCGGCTTCCCGATCGCCTCGAACGGCGACTTCGAGGCCGTCTCGGAGATCGCCCGCCGCGCCAAGCGCGCCACCATCGCCGGGCTCGCCCGCGCCATACCCGCCGACATCGCCCGGGCCGGCGAAGCGGTGCGGCACGCCCGCCAGGGGCGCATCCACACCTTCGTCTCGACCTCGCCGATCCATCTCGCGCACCAGATGCGCAAGACCGAGGACGAGGTCGTCGAGATCATCCTCAAGACGGTGGCGCAGGCCCGCGACCTCGTCGCCGACGTCGAGTGGTCGGCGATGGACGCGACCCGCACGCCGATCGACTACCTGTGCCGCTGCGTCGAGGCGGCGATCAGGGCCGGCGCGACGACGATCAACCTGCCCGACACCGTCGGCTACGCGACGCCGGGCGAGTACCGCGCGATGTTCGAGGCGGTGCGCGCGCGCGTGCCGAACGCCGACAAGGCGATCTTCTCGGTCCATTGCCACAACGATCTCGGCCTCGCGATCGCCAACACGCTGGCCGGCATCGAGGGCGGCGCGCGGCAGGTCGAGTGCACGATCAACGGCATCGGCGAGCGCGCGGGCAACGCGGCGCTGGAGGAGGTGGTGATGGCGATCCGCACCCGCTCCGACGTGCTGCCCTACGAGACCGGCATCGAATCGACGATGCTGACCCGGGCCTCGAAGCTCGTCAGCCACGCCACGAACTTCCCGGTGCAGTTCAACAAGGCGATCGTCGGCCGCAACGCCTTCGCGCACGAGAGCGGCATCCACCAGGACGGCATGCTCAAGCACGCCGAGACCTACGAGATCATGACCCCGGCCTCGGTCGGCCTCACCAAGACCAACCTGGTGATGGGCAAGCATTCCGGCCGCGCCGCCTTCCGCTCGAAGCTCGACGAGCTCGGATTGCGGTTGTCCGACAACCAGCTGCAGGACGTTTTCGAGCGGTTCAAGGCCTTGGCCGACCGCAAGAAGAACGTCTACGACGAGGACATCGAGGCGCTGGTCGACGAGAATCTCGCCACCGCGCACGACCGCATCCGCTTGGTCTCGCTCTCGGTCATCGCCGGCACGCGCGGGCCGCAGCGCGCGACCATGAAGGTCGCCGTCGACGGCAAGACGCTCACCGAGGAGGCCGACGGCAACGGGCCGGTCGACGCGGTCTTCAACGCGATCCAGGCGCTGGTGCCGCACGAGGCGCAGCTCGAGCTCTACCAGGTCCACGCGGTCACCGCCGGCACGGATGCCCAGGCGGAGGTCTCGGTGCGGCTGAAGGCCGGCGAGCGCTCGATCACCGCACGCGGCGCCGACCCCGACACCCTCGTCGCCTCGGCCAAGGCCTACCTCTCGGCGCTGAACAAGCTCTCGGCCTCGGCCGTGCGCCTCCACGCGCAGCACGCGGCGGCGGAGTAGGCCGAAAACCGACCGGCCCGGGGGAAAATTCCGGCTCGCGGGCAAAAACCGCGAACACGGGGTGGACAGCCCCCGGCCCGGTTGGTATCAGCCCGCATCGCAGCGGGACTTGGTGGACCGCGGCGGATCGCGCAATGCGATCGGGCGCATAGCTCAGTTGGTAGAGCAGCTGACTCTTAATCAGCGGGTCCTAGGTTCGAACCCTAGTGCGCCCACCAAAGAATTCCGAACTTGGATGATGTGAGGGCAGGACGCGGTCGCGCGTCCTGCCCTTCTTCGTTTGGTCCGGCTCCAGCGATCACGCGTGTCTCGCCGTTTCGGCCTCACGCCTGCATTCTGCATGCAGTTTGGCCCGGGCCTTGCTGGATCCCGCCGTCAGCGTGGAGCCGGTGATGGATGCGGTTGCGAACGGCCGGGACGTGCAGCTCGCCCTGCGGGGCATCCGCAAGGCGTTCCCGGCGAAGGGTGGTGCCGTCCCGGTGCTCGACGGGCTGAGCTTCGACATCTACGAGCGCGACTTCGTCAGCATCATCGGCCCCTCCGGCTGCGGCAAGACCACAGTCTTCAACGTGATCGCCGGCCTGCTCGAGCCCGACGAGGGGACGATGCGCTTTCGCGGCGAGATCGTGCCCGGCCTGTCCGGCCGCGTCGGCTACATGATGCAGAAGGACCTGCTGTTCCCCTGGCGCACGGTCCTGCAGAACGTGATGCTCGGCCTGGAGATGAAGGGCGTCGACGCCAGGGCCGCCACCGAGACGGCACGGGACTACCTCGCCCGCTTCGGCCTGTCCGGCTTCGAGAACGCCTACCCCAAGACCCTGTCGGGCGGCATGCGGCAGCGCGCGGCGCTCATCCGGACGCTGATCATGGATCCGGACATCCTGCTCCTCGACGAGCCGTTCTCGGCGCTCGACTACCAGACCCGGCTCTACCTCGAAGGCGTGCTGCTCGACGCGGTCGAGACCTTCCACAAGACCGTCGTGCTCGTGACCCACGACATCGACGAGGCGGTGGCGCTCTCGAAGCGCGTCGTGGTGCTGGGCAATCGCCCGACCCGGGTGAAGGCGGTGCACGACATCGCGCTCAGCGATCGGTCGCCGATCGGCGCCCGCAGCGATCCGCGCTTCTCCGAGTATTTCAACACGCTCTGCGGCGAGCTCGACATCCAGACCAGCGCGAGGGCGGCCTGATGGCGATCCAGATCCTATCCCACGAACAGGCGCCGCCGGCGGCGGCGAGCCGACCGACGCCGCCGGCCCGACGCCGCCGGCCCGGTGCCCTGGCACGGGCGATCGACACCACGCTCGGGCGCGGGCTGATCCAGCTCCTCGCGGTGGCCGTGTTCTTCGCGGCTTGGGAGGTCGCGGTCGATGCCGGCTGGCTCACCGAGTTCCTGGTCGGCGCGCCCTCGGGCATCTGGCGGGTGTTCGTCAAGAGCGTGCTCGACGGCAGCCTCGCCCACGACACCTGGCTTACGGTGGTGGAGGCCATCCTGGGCTTCGTGATCGGCACCGCGATCGGCTCGGTCGCGGGGCTCGGGCTCTGGTACTCGGTGCTGGTGGCGCGGATCGTCGAGCCGTTCATCGTCGCGATCAACTCGGTGCCGAAGATCGCGCTCGCCCCGATCGTGATCCTGTGGTTCGGCACCGGGTTCGTCTCGAAGGTCGCGCTCGCGGTCTCGCTGACGGCGCTGGTCGCGCTGATCGCGGCGTACCAGGCCGCCCGGGACGCCGATCCCGACCTGCAGGCGCTGCTGGCCTCGATGGGCGCCTCGAAGAACCGGATCTTCCGCTCGGTGATCGTGCCGTCGACGCTACCGGCGATCATCGGGATGTTCCGGATCAACATCGGCTTCGCGCTGGTCGGCGCGGTCGTCGGCGAGTTCATCTCGTCCCAGGCCGGGCTCGGCCACCTGATCTACAACGCCTCGTCGCTCTACGACCTCAACGCCGTCTGGGTCGGGCTGTTCGTGCTGATGTTCGTCGGCTTCCTGCTCTACCACGTCATCGATTTCGCCGAGCGCCGCATCCTGCCGTGGCGGCAGGTCGACACCGCCGGCAGCGTCCAGGTCTGAGTTCCAAGCCGGCGGAGCGCGGCTCGCCGCGGCCGTCCGCCCCGCCCTTCCCGCCAGCAGAACGAGAGCCTTCCGATGATCCAGCGTCGTCCCCTCATCGCGACCGTCGCCGCGGCCTGGCTGATGGGGGCCCTGCCCGCCTCGGCGGCGGCGCTGAAGGCGACCGTGAGCCAGGCCTTCCAGTCGATGCTCTACCTGCCGCTCTACGTCGCCCTGGACGAGGGCCTGTTCGAGAAGGCCGGCATCGACGTGACCAAGGAGACGGCCGGCGCGCCGAGCGTCGCGCTCTCGGCGGTGATCTCGAAGAGCGCGCAGTTCTCGATCCACGGCCCGGAATGGACCGCGGTGGCGGCCTCGAAGGGCGCGCCCGTCGGCGTCATCGCTAACGTCGTCAACGGTGCCGCCGTGTGGATCGCGACGACGCCGGACTTCGTCTTCAAGGACGTGAAGGACCTCAAGGGGCAGACCATCGTCACCGGGTTGATGCCGACGACGAGCACCTCGCTGTTCCTCAAGCTCTTGAAGGAGAACGGCCTGTCGAAGGACGACGTGACGCTGACGCAGGTGCAGCTCGGCACCGAGCCGGGCCCGTTCCTCGCCGGCCAGGCCAAGGTCGCCGTGCTGTACGAGCCCGGCCTCGATCAGGTTGCCGCCAAGGGGATGAAGGTCGTCCTCGGCTTCCCCGAGAAGTACGGCCCCTACGCCTTCTCGGCGGTGAGCGCGCGCAAGGATGTCGATCCGGCGGTGGCGCAGGCCTTCGTCGACGGCATGCAGGCGGCGATCCGGCTGATGCAGTCCGATCCGGCCAAGGCGGTCGCGGTGGCGAGGAAGGAGTTCCCCAACCTCGATCCGACCGTGGTCGAGGCTGCGGTCAAGCGCATGATGGGCGACAAGGTCTATCCGGAGAGCGTCGACATCACGTCCGATGCCCTCAAGATCGCCCTCGATACGCAGATCGCCCTCGGCAACCTCGCGGCCCAGCCGGACTACGCCACCTTCGTTCGGCGCGATTTCATCACCAAGGCGATGGCCGGCCAGTAGCGCCCGGTGCCGTCCGCGATCTCAGCGCGGATGGTCCCCCGGCTCAGCGGGCGGCCGGACGCGACGATCGGAGGGACTTCGCTGCCATCGACGCGCTCGGTGGCAGATCGTTCGCGCTCGGAACCGCCGCGTCCTTCTCCGGGACGGGGCCGGGCTTCTTCGCATCCCGCCCGCGCTCGAAGCCGTAGCCGAGGTTCACGCCGGCATAGGCGCCGGTGAAATCCTCGGCCCTCGCCTGCTGCGCCGTGGCGAGGGCGAGCAGGATGCCGAACGGTACGGCACGACGCATGAGATGTCTCCGATTACCGTCCCGGAACGCAAAACGGCGGCCCCGTGAGGGACCGCCGTTTCCAATCGCATCGGGAACGCGGCAGAAGCGAGGCCGCCGCGTTCGCCAAAAACGCCGCCGATCAATCGTCGACGTTGATGCTCTGAGCCTCGCGGCCCTTCTGGCCGTCGACCACACCGAGCGTCACGGTCTGACCCTCGGCAAGCGACTCGAGGCCGGCCCGCGACAGGGCGGAGCGATGGACGAACACGTCCTTGCCGCCGTCGTTCACCGACACGAAGCCGAAGCCCTTGGCTGGGTCGTACCACTTCACGGTGCCCTGCATCTCGGTCGAGGGGCCCGAGGCGACGCGGCCGCCGCCGCCGCCACCGAAGCCGCCACCGGCGCCGCCGTAACCACCGCCGGCACCGTAGCCGCCGGCGCCGCCGAAGCCGCCGGCGCGCGGGGGACGCGCATCGCGCATCTCGCGCCGGGGCGGAGCCGCCTCGGCCGTCGAGGTGTCGACGCTGGTCACGTTGGTGACCTGCGGACCCTTCTGGCCCTGCGCGGTCTGAACGGTGAGCCGGGTGCCCGGCAGCAGGTCGTCATGGCCGGCTGCCTCGACGGCGCGGATGTGGAGGAAGGCGTCGCCCGAGCCGTCGCCGAGCTCAACGAAGCCGAAGCCCTTCTCCTTGTTGAACCACTTGACCGTGGCATCGCGCTCCGGACCCGTAGGGGCCGCCGCAGCTCGGGGAGCGCCGCGATCGAAACCACCGCCGCCGCCACCGAACCCGCCACCGCCGCCGCCGAAGCCGCCGCCACCGTATCCGCCGCCACTCGGGGGAGCCTGATCAGGCCATCTCGGCTCTGCGCCACCCTCATCGAAGCCGCGCTTCTGCGGCCCCCGGAAATCACGACCACGTCCCATCGAAAGCTCGCCAAAAACCGTCCGCCGACCACGTCTCGAATACCGCGTGCGCGCCATCCCAGACAGCTCACGCCCCGCACTCCCATTACCCCCGGTCGCGGTAACCAAGAATAACGCCTCAGTCCTGACGCAATTGGCCGTTGACCGCAAGGACCTTGTTGTCGATCTGCTCGGAGTTCCATCACTTTCTCGTCGTCGTGAAACCCAGGCTTGCAGAGCGCGCCGTGTTAGGGAAGCGCAAAGGCCGGGCGCGTATGCAGGGGGACAGGCTCCCGCATCCGCCGGGGCCCGCGTGCCGCCCCCTCGATGATCGCGACCCCGACCTTCCCGGACTTCTCCGCCCTCGTGGTCGATGAGAGCCTCTACATCCGTCGAATCGTGCGCGACATGCTGATGCGCGTCGGCATTAAGCGGGTGCTGGAGGCGCCGGACGGGGCCGAGGCGCTCGGCGTGCTCGCCGAGAGCAAGCCCGACCTGACGATCATCGACTGGGACCTGGCGATCCTCTCGGGCGAGGAGTTCATCCGGCTGGCGCGCACGCCCTCGACCTCGCCCTGCCCAACGATTCCCATCATCCTGATGCTCGCCCAGCCGCGTCGGAACGTCGTCGACCGCGCGATCACCCTCGGCGTCAACGAGATCATCGCGAAACCGTTTTCGCCCAAGACGTTGTGGTCGCGCCTCGACGAGGTGATCAACCGGCCGCGACCCTACTCCCAGGTGAAGAGCCTGCTGCGGCCAACCTCCCGCGCCGCCAGCCTCGCCAAGGCGATGGCCTGACGCGACCGCGTGATCGCGCATCGCATCCGATGTCTCGGCGGCCGGGTCTCGGCGTCGGGCGAATGGTTTTCGATCCTCTTCGCCTACTGCGGTCGCGCCGACGGCCGTGGATGCAGTCCCGGCATTCGTGAACGGGACGTTGCAGTTCGCCGCCGAGCGAGTAGGGTCGAGCGTGAATGATGGCCGGGCGGTTCGCCGGGGCCAGAGATGGGAAAGCGCGGCGACGCCGATGAGGGACGAGAGTGGCGCGACCGCGCCGGCCCGCCCCCAGGGCGCGCCACCGGCAGGGGCACCCGGTTCCGCCCCCGCGGTCTCGCATCGCGACGTGCGCCGCAACGCCTACGCGGCCCTGGATCTCGGCACCAACAACTGCCGCCTGCTCATCGCCGAGCCGTCCTCGCACGGCTTCCGGGTGATCGACGCGTTCTCGCGCATCGTCCGGCTCGGCGAGGGGCTCGGCACCTCCGACCGGCTCAGCGAGGCGGCGATCGAACGGACGATCGACGCGCTGCGGATCTGCAAGGGCAAGATGCGCGCCCGCGGCGTCGGGCGGGCCAAGATCATCGCCACGGAGGCCTGCCGGCTCGCCGTGAACGGTGCCGAGTTCGTCGCGCGCGTGCGGGCCGAGGTCGGGCTCGATCTCGAGATCGTCGACCGGCAGACCGAGGCCTATCTCGCCGTCACCGGCTGCGCCGCGCTCGCCGACCCGCAAGCCGAATCGGTGGTGATCTTCGACATCGGCGGCGGCTCGACCGAGATCGCCTGGCTCGACGGCTCGGCCGCCAACCCCTCGACCGATCCGACCCTGCGCATCCGCGCCTGGGATTCGCTGCCGGTCGGCGTCGTCACCCTGGCCGAGCGCCACGGCGGCTCCGAGGTGACGCGGATGATGTTCGAGGGCATGGTCGAGGAGGTGGCCGAGATGCTGGGCCCCTTCGCGATCCGCGCGGCGGCCGCGGCGACGGCGCCCGGCTTCCACCTGCTCGGAACCTCCGGTACCGTCACCACCATCGCGGCGATGCACCTGCGCCTCGTGCGCTACGAGCGCCGCCGGGTCGACGGGCTGTGGATGAGCGACGCCGAGGTCGCCGGTGCGATCGACGACCTGCTCGACACGCGGCTCGACCAGCGGGCGGAGAACCCGTGCATCGGCCGCGACCGCGCCGACCTGGTCCTCGCCGGCTGCGCGATCCTGGAGGCGATCCGCCGTGCCTTCCCGGCCGAGCGCCTGCGCATCGCCGATCGCGGCCTGCGCGAAGGATTGTTGATGAACATGATGCGGGAAGACGGCGTGTGGCGCCGCGGGGGCTACCGGTGACCGACAGGCGTGGCGGAGCGGGCGCGACGGGCGGAGTCCGCGGCGATCTCAAGCAGCGCGTGAAGACCGGGCGCGGGCGCACCCATTCGCAGAAGAGCTGGCTCGAGCGCCAGCTCAACGATCCCTACGTCCAGCGGGCCAAGCGCGAAGGATACCGCTCGCGGGCGGCCTTCAAGCTGATGGAGATCGACGAGCGCTTCAAGCTGCTGAAGCCCGGCCAGCGCATCGTCGATCTCGGCGCCGCCCCCGGCGGCTGGTCGCAGGTCGCGGCGAAGATCGTCGGCGAGACCGGCCGCATCGTCGGAATCGACCTGCTCGAGATCGAGCCGATGCCGGGCGTCGAGTTCATCACCCTCGACTTCCTCGACCCCGAGGCGCCGAAGCGCCTCACCGGCCTGCTCGGCGGCCCGGCCGACCTCGTGCTGTCCGACATGGCCGCCAACGCCACCGGCCACAAGAAGACCGATCACCTGCGCATCATCGGGCTCGCCGAGACCGCGGCCGAGTTCGCCCGGGAGGTTCTGGCGCCCGGCGGCGCCTACCTCGCCAAGGTGCTGCAGGGCGGCACAGAGACCGCGTTGCTCACCGACCTCAAGCGCGACTTCTCCCTCGTGCGGCACGTCAAGCCGAATGCGAGCCGGGCCGATTCGAGCGAGCTCTACGTGCTGGCGACCGGCTATCGCGGGCCGACGCCGGCCCTCGCCCTCGCCGAGGCGGACGGGGACTGATTCGCGGCGCTCCGCCTGCTGCGCGCACGGGTGGTTTGGCTCGAAACGCCGGTGCCGTGGCACCCATGCCGGCTCGGTGACCTGCCGCGAGAGCCTATCGCTCGACGCCCGCTGGCACTGCCGGGAGGCCTGGATCTCACGTCTCTCCGGCCCGTTCTCTGCGTCTGAGCGTATCCCGACCGGGTAAAGGCCGGATCGGCCCTTCGGGGACCGACCTTCGGATACGAAAAAGGCCGCCCCGGAGATCCGGGGCGGCCTGTCTCGCGGGGATGATGGCGTCTACTCGACTGAGGAGGCGCCGTCCGGTGCCTTGGTCTCCGGCGAACCTTCGCCCTCGGTCCCCTCGAAGCGCGGGCGCCGCCGGCGACGGACCTTCGGAGCCGGCGCGTCCTCGCTTTCGGCCGTGGGCGGGCTCGGCGCCTGCGCCTCCGCCACGGGCGCTTCGGCGGCCGGCGGCAGGCGGGGCGGCGTCATCAGGAAGGCCGGGAGGCCGGCCGCATCCTCGGCGACGGGCCGCGGCTCCTCGCGGCGACGCTCGCGCCGGGCCGGAGCCTCGGCCCGGGCCGGCGCTTCCGCACGCACCGGCGCCTCGGCGCGGGCCGGCATCTCGGTCCGGGCCTCCTGGCGCGGCTCGCGGCGCGGCTGCTCCGTGCGTCCGTTCTCGTAACGGTTCTCGCGGGGCGCTTCGGCGCGCGGCTGCTCCTGACGAGACGGATCCTGGCGCGAAAGGTCCTGGCGCGGAAACTCGTCCCGCGGCTGATCGCGGCGGTTGAACTCGGCGCGGTTCTCCTGCCGATTGTCCTGGCGCGGATACTCCTGCCGCCCGTTCTCCTGCCGCCCGCTGTCCTGGCGGTTGAAGGTCTGCCGGGGCGCGTCCTGGCGATCGTAATCGGCGCGCTGGCCGTGCTCCTGGCGGCCCTGATCCTGCCGGCCGCCGTCCTGGCGGTTGCCGTCGGGACGCTGGTTGTCGAAGCGGGCGCCGTTGTCGAAGCGCGGCCGGTCGTTGCGGTTGTTCTGGAACCGGTCGCGGCGCTCCTGGCGGTCGCCGCGGTTCTGGTTCTGGCCGAACCTGTCCTGCTGGTTGCGATCCTGGCCGCGATCTTGGCGCCCGTCCTGCTGGCCGCCCTCGCCGCGGTTGTCGTAGGGCTGCGGCTGTTGGCCCGGATCGCCGTATTCGGGCGCGTAGCCGGCATAGCCCTGGCCGTTGGCCTCGCCGCCCTGCTCGTCGTCGCCGTCCTCCATGTCGTCGTCGTACGACCGCGAGGCGTAGCCGGCGCCGGCCTGCGGGCGGCCCTGCTCCTGCGCGCCGGAGATGATCCGGAAATAGTGCTCGCCGTGCTGGAAGTAGTTCTCCGCCGCCACCGGGTCGCCCGCCGCCTGCGCGTCCCGCGCGAGCTGAGCGTACTTGTCGGCGATGTGCTGGGCGGTGCCGCGGACTTTGACGTCGGGTCCGTTGGATTCGTAGGACCGGGTCAGCGGGTTCGGGCCCTTCGGCCGGTTCCGGCCGCGCACCCGTCGGTTCTGGTTTGGTCTCATCGGTCTCAGATGACCCTCGTTACTGCGAAAGGCGCGTCTGGTCGGGGGGAAGGCTGGGGGCCGGGCTCCCGAGGCGCCGCAGTGCGGGTCCTCGCCGGCGCCCGCGGACGGATCATCGGAATTGATCCACGACCCGCTCGCCTACCAGCCGTCTGTCCCGATCCCTCGGGGCCTACGCTTGCGTCCAAGACGCCCGTCGATTGTCAGGTTCGAAAACCGCCGCGCCGCTGCTCGAACCCGAGCCTACGTCTGATCGACGGTGGAGCGATCGGCCGCCACCCCGCAAAGGATGCGCTATACCGAACCTACGGCTTTCCGTCTTAACGGATCGTCCGCGAACCGCAAGTCGAGACGGGGGATCCAGCGCGAAGTTGATGGGGATTCCGGCGAATTTTGCGTGATCGGTGCCATAAATCCCCTATGCGGGCGCCTTGTCGGGCCGACCGACGAACGACGCGACCCGCGTATGCCCGGCGAGATCGCGCGTGATGCCGCTCTGTCGAAGGCCCGCCTTCCGGCCCAGCTCCGTCACGGCGTCCGCCTGATCGTAGCCGATCTCGAGGTGGAGCGAGCCGCCCGGCGCGAGCAACCCGCCTGCCGTCGCATCGACGATCCGTCGATAGGCCGCAAGCCCGTCGCCGCCGCCGTCGAGCGCGGCCATCGGATCGTGCTCGCGCACCTCGCGATCGAGGCCGGCGATCACGGCGCTGGCGATGTAGGGCGGGTTCGAGACCACCCGGTCGAACCGGCCCACGAGCGCATCGCACCAATCGCCGGCGACGAACAGGGTGCGATCGGCGACGCCGTTGTCGAGCGCGTTCGCGCGCGCCGTGCGCAGGGCATTCCAGGAGCGATCGAGGCCGATGCCGGTCGCGTTCGGCAGCGCGCTCAGCAGCGCGACCAGGATGCAGCCGCTGCCGGTGCCGAGGTCGAGGATGCGGAGGGGGGCCGCCGGGTCCGAAACCGTTTCCAGCGTGGCGTCGACCAACGTTTCGGTGTCGGGCCGCGGCACCAGCGTTTCCGGGGACAGCCGGAACGGCAGGCCCCAGAACTCCCACGTTCTGAGAATGCGGGCCACCGGTTCTCCGGCAACGCGCCGGCGCGCGGCGGCCTCCAACCTGTCCGCGCCCTCCGACCCGAGGGCTCGGCCGCCGTGCAGCGCGAAGTCGACGGCGCGGAGATCGAGCACGCCGAGCATCAGGAAGCGGGCATCGCCCTCGGGTATGCCCTCCGCGGCGAAGCATTCGGCAAGGCGCCGCAGGGCAAGGCTGCGCGTATGATCCGGGCGGACGATGCGCGCGTCGGCCCGTCCGCTCACGCCATGCCTTCGGCAGCGAGCAGCTCGGCCTGATGCTCCGTCACGAGCGCGTCGACCAGCTCGTCGAGGGCGGTGCCGGCGAGCATCTCCTCCAGCTTGTACAGGGTGAGGTTGATGCGGTGGTCGGTCACCCGGCCCTGCGGGAAGTTGTAGGTTCGGATGCGCTCCGAGCGGTCGCCGGTGCCGACCTGCGACTTGCGGTCGGCGGCGCGGACCGCATCCTTGGCCGAGCGCTCCGCATCGTAGAGCTTGGCCCGCAGCAGCGACATCGCGCGGGCGCGATTCTTGTGCTGGGAGCGCTCCTCCTGGACGAAGATCACGATCCCCGACGGCAGGTGGGTGATGCGGATCGCCGATTCGGTCTTGTTGACGTGCTGGCCGCCGGCCCCCTGCGAGCGCATGGTGTCGATCTTCAGGTCGGCGTCGTTGACGACGATGTCGACCTCCTCGGCCTCGGGCAGGACCGCGACGGTGGCGGCGGAGGTGTGGATCCGCCCCTGCGCCTCGGTGTCGGGCACGCGCTGGACCCGGTGGGCGCCGCTCTCGAACTTCAGGCGGGCGAACACGCCGCGGCCCTTCACCTCCGCCACGACCTCGCGATAGCCGCCGACGGTGCCCTCGCTCTCGGAGATGACCTCGACCTTCCAGCCCTTGGTGTCGGCGTACTTGGCGTACATCCGGAACAGGTCGCCGGCGAATAGCGCGGCTTCGTCGCCACCGGTGCCGGCGCGGATTTCGAGGATCGCGCTCTTCTCGTCGGCCGCGTCCTTGGGCAGCAGCATCAGCTGCAGGTCGCGGTGCGCCTTGATCAGCGCGTCCTCGGCGTCGGGCTTCTCGGCGGCGGCGAGCGCGCGCATCTCCGGGTCGCCGCCGGGCTCGTCGATCAGCGCCTCGACCTCGGCCAGGTTGGCGGCGGCGGCGCGATAGGCGTGGATGCCGGCGATCACGGGATCGAGATCCGACAGCTCGCGGGAGAGCTGGACGATGCTCTCCGAGCTCGCATCGCCGGCGGCGAGGGTGCCGGTGACGATGTCGTGGCGCACGAGGATGGCGTCGAGGCGGTCGGGGGGAAAGGGGATCATCGACCGGGGTCTACTCTGGGACGCTGACGGAAACGAGCCTGGTCTTCACGCTGGGCGGGGTCAGACCGGGATGCCGTGGGCCTTGGCGAAGGCGGCGAGCGCCGGGCGGATCGAGGCGCCGTCATGGGCGCGGGCCATCTCGGCGTCGATCACGTCGGCGATCGCCCGCGCATTGAGGCTCAGCACCATCGCCTTGATCGGGCCGATCGAGGCGGGCGACATCGAGAGGTCGCGGAAGCCCATGCCGATCAGCGCCATCGCCTCGAGCGGCCGTCCGCCGATCTCGCCGCACACCGTCACCGGGCATCCGGCCGCGTTCGCGCGCTCGGCGATCAACCGGAAGGCGCGGATCGCCGCGGCGCAGAGCGGATCGAACCGGTCCGCGACGCGGCGGTTCTCGCGGTCGACCGCAAACAGGAACTGCATCAGGTCGTTCGAGCCGACCGACAGGAAGTCGGCCACCTGCGCGATCTCGTCGATCTGGAACAAGAGCGAGGGCACCTCGACCATCGCGCCGAGGCGGCAATCGCTCGGCAGCGGATGGCCGTGGCGGCGCAGATGCGCCTTCTCGCGATCGACGATCGCCTTGGCCCGGACGAACTCGTCGACCGTGGCGACCATCGGGAACATGATCTTGAGCGGGCGCCCGGCCGCCGCCCTCAGCAGCGCGCGCAGCTGCACACGAAGCAGCGCCGGTCGGTCGAGGCCGATCCGGATCGCGCGCCAGCCCAGCGCCGGGTTCTCCTCCTCGAGCTTGGGCATGTACGGCAGGATCTTGTCGCCGCCGATGTCGAGCGTCCGGATCGTCACCGGCCGATCGCCGGTGGCGGCGAACACCGCCTCGTACAGCGCCTGCTGCTCGGCCGCCGAGGGCATCCGCTGCGCCACCATGAACTGCAGCTCGGTGCGGAACAGGCCGATGCCCTCCGCGCCCGTCTCGTTGAGGTGGCCGAGGTCGACGAGCAGGCCGGCATTGAGGTGCAGGCCGATGCGGATGCCGTCACGGGTGGTCGCGGGGACGTCGCGCAGCGCCCGGTACTGCTCCTGCCGCTTGGCGCGCAGGCGCACCATCTCGGCATAGGCCGCCTCGATCTCCGGCCCCGGGCGGACCTGGACCTCGCCGGAGACGCCGTCGACGATGATCGCGTCGCCCGAATCGCACAGCGCCGTCGCGTTCTCGACCTCGCCGACGGCAGGGATGCCGAGCGCCCGCGCGACGATCGCGATGTGGCTCGTCGGGCCGCCCTCCTCCAGCACGACGCCGCGCAGGCGCGACGGATCGTAGTCGAGCAGCGCCGCCGGGCCCATCGAGCGGGCGACCAGGATCGCGTTGTCGGGCAGGTAGGCGTCCGCGCCCGCGCCCTCCTGCCCGGTCAAGCGGCGCAACAGGCGGTTGGCGAGGTCGTCGAGGTCGTGCAGGCGATCGCGCAGGTACGGGTCGCTCTGGCGCATCATCCGGGCGCGGTTGTCCGACTGGACGCGCTCGACCGCCGCCTCCGCGGTCAAGCCCGAGACCACCGCCTCGCGCATCCGGCGCAGCCAGCCCTTGTCGTGGGCGAACATGCGCACCGTTTCCAGCACCTCGCGCGATTCGCCGGTGCCGATCTTGTCGCCGCGCTCGACCAGGTCGTCGATCGCCGAGCGCACCGCCTCGATCGCGGCCTCGAGCCGGGCGATCTCGGCCTCGACGTTCTCGGCGATCAGCGTCTTCACGACGATGCGCGGCTCGTGCAGCACCACGTGGCCGAGGCCGATGCCGTCGGCGAGCACGACGCCGCGAGCGTTGACGGCGCGGCGCGCCGCGGTGCCGGCGTCGGGAGCCAGCCCCTGCAGCTCGCCAGACGCGATCATCTCCGAGAGCACCATCGCGGTGGTCTGGAGCGCCTCGATCTCCTCGTCGGAATAGACGCGGTAGGTCTTGTTCTGGACGGTGAGCACGCCGAGCGTGTTGCCGGCCCGGAGCAGCGGCACGCCGAGGAAGGCGTGATACGCCTCCTCGCCCGTCTCCGGGCGGTAGGAGAAGGCCGGGTGGGTCTGCGCGTCGGAAAGCGACAGCGGCTCGGCCGTCTGCGCGATCAGGCCGACGAGGCCCTCGTCGGCGCGCATCCGGGTCAGGTGGACCGCCTCGCGGTTCAGGCCCTCGGTAGCGAACAGCTCGAGCGTGTTGTCGTCGCGCAGGACGTAGACCGAGCACACCTCGGCGATGACGTTGGCGGCGATGACCACGACGATGCGGTCCAGGCGCGCCTGGGGGCTGACCGGCTCCGCCATGGCTTCGCGGAGGCGGCGCAGCAGCAGGCGCGGGCCTCCGGGCGCAGCGGGCATCGTCTGGTCAATCCCCTGTCAGCGCGACGCCGGGTGTCGGCGCCGGGCAATCTCAGGTCGCACCCGTCGGACGGGCCTGCAAGCCTCAGGCCTGATCCAGGCCGTATAGCGAGTGGAGCGTGCGGACGGCAAGCTCGGTATAGGCCGCGTCGATCAGGACGGAGAACTTGATCTCGGAGGTGGTGATCGCCCGGATGTTGATGCCCTTGTCGGCCAGCGCTCGGAACGCCTTGGCCGCCACGCCGGCATGGCTGCGCATCCCGACGCCGATCGCCGAAACCTTCACCACGTCGGTGGCGCCCTCGATCTGCGCGAACCCGATCGTGTCGTGCGCCCGGTCGAGCACCGTGCGCGCCCGGTCGTAGTCGGCGGCCGGCACCGTGAAGGTCATGTCGGTGGTCGACTGGTCGCCCGACACCGTCTGGATGATCATGTCGACGTTGATGTTGGCGTCGGCCAGCGGCCCGAAAATCGCGGCGGCGACGCCGGGGCTGTCCTTGACGCGGCGAAGCGTGATCTGCGCCTCGTCCCGCGCGAAGGCGATCCCGGTGATGATCTGCTGTTCCACGTCTGTGTCCTCGTCGCAGATGAGGGTGCCGGGGCGCGCGGCGTCCGGCGGATCGAAGGAGGAGCGGACCGTGGTCGGCACCCGGTGCACCATGGCGAGCTCGACGGAGCGGACCTGCAGCACCTTGGCGCCGAGCGAGGCCATCTCCAGCATCTCCTCGAAGGTGACGCGCTCCATGCGCCGCGCCTTCGGCACGACGCGCGGGTCGGTTGTGTAGACCCCGTCCACGTCGGTGTAGATGTCGCAGCGCTCGGCGCCGATGGCGGCGGCGACGGCCACCGCGCTGGTATCCGACCCGCCGCGGCCCAACGTCGTGATCCGGCCGGTCTCGGCATGGATGCCCTGGAAGCCGGCGATCACCGCGACCTCGCCGCGCTTGAACCCTGCGTCGAGCCGGGCGCCGTCGATCTCCTCGATGCGGGCGGATCCGTGCGCGTCGGAGGTCAGGATCGGCACCTGCCAGCCCTGCCAGGAGCGGGCCGGGATCCCGGCCTTGCGCAGCGCGATCGCCAGGAGGCCCGAGGTCACCTGCTCGCCCGAGGCGACCACGGAATCGTACTCGGCGGCCTCGTATTCGGGGTCGGCGTCCTTGACCCAGCCGACGAGCTCGTTGGTCTTGCCCGACATCGCCGAGACCACGACCGCGACCTCGTAGCCGGCCGCGACCTCGCGGGCGACGTGGGCGGCCACGTTGCGGATGCGCTCGACGTTGGCGACCGAGGTGCCGCCGAATTTCATCACCAGACGGGGCATGCAGCGTCCGCGTTTCTCAAACTTCGTCGAACGACCGATCCGGGCTCAGATGTCCGGGCGTGTTCGGCGGCCTCCAACGATTCGCGAACGGCCGCGCCGCCGGCTGTACCGGACCGGCGTCCGGCGGGTACAAGCGGGGTCGGGGGCTGTCAACACGCCGCCAAGCTCCACTTACCCGGAATGCAGGGTCGGCCGCACCCGCTCCGCCGGTCGCCCGTGCGCGGTCGGCGCGGGACTGCGACCACCGAGCGCGCGCCGTCCCCGAATGGAAAGAGATCGGATGACCATCGACGAGACCGCCGCCGGGATCGAGGCGGGTGCGAGCAGCAGCGCGGGCCTCGGCTTCGTCGACCCCGGCGAGGTCGCCCGGTTCGATGCGCTCGCCGCGACGTGGTGGGATCCGCGCGGTCCGATGCGGGTGCTGCACCGCTTCAACCCCGTCCGCCTCGCCTACATCCGCGACGCGGTCTGCCGTCATCACGGGCGGTCGGTCGAGACGCCGTTCGCGCTGCAGGGCCTCTCGATCGTCGATGTCGGCTGCGGCGGCGGCGTGCTGTCGGAGCCGCTCGCGCGCCTGGGCGCCGACGTCACCGGCCTCGACCCGGCGGCGCAGAACATCGCCGCCGCGCGACGCCACGCGGAGGCCGAGGGCGTGCCCGTCGACTATCGCGCCGAGACCATCGAGTCTGTGGTCGCCGCGGGCGAGACCTTCGACGTGGTGCTGATCATGGAGGTGATCGAGCACGTGACCGACATGCCGGCCTTCGTCCGCACGGCGGCGTCGGCGGTGAAGCCCGGCGGCCTGCTCTTCGCCGCGACGCTCAACCGGACGATGCGCTCCTTCGCGCTCGCCATCGTCGGCGCCGAGTACATCCTCGGCTGGCTCCCCAAGGGCACCCACGACTGGGAGAAGTTCGTGACGCCGTCCGAGCTGTCGGCGGCGCTCGGCGGCGGCGGCCTGTCGGTCACCGACACCACGGGCGTCGTCTACAATCCGCTCACCGATGGCTGGCGGCTGGGCCGCGATACGGCGGTGAACTACATGCTGGCGGCCGAGCGCCCGGCCTAGGATGCCGGGCGCTGTTCGACCGGCGTCAGAAACGAAGGAGACCCGATGCTCGAGAAGATCCCCGCAGCGGTCGGTCAGGCCTTGTCCGGCCTCAAGGCCGGCCTCGAGAAGACCGTCTTCCACGCCGATTTCGCCGATGCCCCGGAGACGATCGCGCTGACGAGCCCGGCCTTCGCCGACGGCGCCGGCATGCCGGTCCGCTTCACCGCGGATGGCGACGGGACGTCGCCGCCGCTCGCCTGGAGCGGCCTTTCCGCGGGCACGGCGAGCGTCGCGATCCTCGCCGAGGATGCCGGCAGCCCGACGCCGCAGCCGCTGGTGCACCTCATCGTCTGGAACCTCGCGCCGGACGTTTCGGATCTGGCCGAGGGGGCGGCCTCCGCGAACGCGCGCGTCGATCTCGGCAAGAACAGCTTCCTCAAGGACGGCTGGCTTCCGCCCGACCCGCCCACCGGCCACGGCCCGCACCGCTACCTGTTCCAGGTCTACGCCCTCGACCGCCTCCTCGACCTGCCGGCCTCGCCGGGCCGCGGCGCCCTGGTCGATGCGATGCGCGGCCACGTCCTGGCCAAGGGATCGCTGGCGGGAACCTACGAGCGGCGCTGAGGCGATCGGCTGGCCTTGGGCAACTGGTGAAACGAACGGAAGGCGCGCGATGAAGGCTCTCCTGTGCACCCGGCTCGGCGGCCCGGACGACCTGTCGATCGCGACGCTGCCCGATCCCGTCCCCGGCCCGGGCGAGGCCCTGGTGCGGGTCACTGTCGCCGCGCTCAACTTCTTCGACACGCTGATCATCGCCGGGCGCTACCAAGTGAAGCCCGAGCTGCCGTTCTCGCCCGGGGGCGAGGCCTGCGGCGTGGTCGAGGCCCTGGGACCGGGCGCGGACGGCGTGCGGGTCGGCGATCGGGTGATCGTGCATGCCAAGCACGGCACCTGCCGCGAACGGCTCGCGGTGCCCGCACGCATGCTGACGCCGGTTCCGGCCGGGGTGAGCGACGAGCAGGCTGCCGGCCTCTCGATCACCTACGGCACGTCCCTCCATGCCCTGCGCAACCGCGCGAAGATCCGGCCCGGCGAATGGCTCGCGGTGCTCGGGGCGTCGGGCGGGGTCGGTCTCGCGGCGGTCGAGCTTGGGGCGCTGCTCGGGGCGCGGGTGATCGCCTGCGCCTCCTCGGAGGACAAGCTTGCCATCGCCCGGCAGCACGGGGCGGAGGTGGGCCTCGTCTACGATCCGGCCACCCTGCGCGACGCCCTGAAGGACGCGACCGGGGGCAAGGGCGTCGACGTGGTCTACGACGCGGTCGGCGACGCCTTCTCGGAACCGGCCTTCCGCGCGCTGACCTGGCGCGGCCGCTTCCTCGTCGTCGGCTTTGCCGCGGGCAAGATTCCCCGCCTGCCCCTCAACATCATGCTGCTGAAGGAGCTCGACGTGATGGGCGTCCACTGGGGTGTCTTCACCGAGCGCAAGCCGGAGGTGCACCGCGAGAACCAGCGCCAGATGCTCGCATGGGTCGCCGAGGGGCGGCTGACCGCGCGGGTGCACGGCGTCTACCCCCTCGAGGACTACGCCGCGGCCCTCGGCATCCTGAGCCGGCGCGAGGCGGTGGGCAAGGTGCTGCTCCGGCCCTGATCCTTCAGATCAGCCCCTGCGCCTTGGCGAGCGCGACGAGGTCGCCCTGCGGCCGGGCGCCGATGTGCTGGATCACCTCCGCCGCCGCGAGCGCGCCGAGGCGGGCCGAGGTGACGTAGTCGAGGCCGCGGGCGTGACCGGCCAGGAAGCCGGCGGCGAAGAGGTCGCCCGCGCCGGTGGTGTCGACCACCTCGCGCACCGGCGAGGCCTCGACCGAGCGGATCTCGCCGCCCTTCACCACCATCGCGCCCTCGGACGAGCGCGTGACGAGGCCGAGCAGGTGCCGCCCGCGGGCGTCGCGCTCGTCGCGGAGCGCCTTCAGCGCCGCGTCCGCGTCGTCGGTCTGGTACAGGCTCTGCAACTCGCCGATGTTGGCGAACAGGATGTCGACGCTGCCGTCGCGGATCAGCCCGAGGAACTCGTCGCGGTAGCGGCCGACGCAGAACGCGTCCGACAGGGTCAGCGCCACCGCGTTGCCGGCGCCGTGGGCGATCGTCACCGCCTTGCGGAACGCATCCTTGGCGGCCGGCGGATCCCAGAGGTAGCCCTCGAGGTAGACGACGCGGGCGCTCGCGACCGTCGCCTCGTCGAGGTCGGCCGGCGACAGGCCCTGGCAGGCGCCGAGATAGGTGTTCATCGTGCGCTCGCCGTCGGGCGTCACGAGGACGAAGCAGCGGGCGGTGGCCGGCCCGTCGGTCGCCACCGGCACGTCGAACGCGACGCCGGTCGCCTTCAGGTCGTGGCTGAACAGGCCGCCGAGCTCGTCGTCGCGGACCTTGCCGACGAAGCCGGTCTTGGCGCCGAGCAGCGCCGCGCCGACCGCCGTGTTGGCGCCCGACCCACCCGACACGATCGTCGCCGGCCCCATCGCGGAGAACAGCGCCTCGGCGCGCGGCTCGTCGATCAGCGCCATCGCGCCCTTCGGCACGCCCTGGTCGGCGAGGAAACCCTCGTCCGTGCGGGCGATGACGTCGACGATGGCGTTGCCGAGCACCAGGAGGTCGAGGCGAGCGGTCATGCGGGCGTCCCTTCGGAAATTCGCTCGCGCTCTCGCACCGGCGCCCGGCAGGGTCAAGCGAGGCGGCTCAGGCGTCGTCGTAGAGTTCGGCGAGCGGGACGGTGATGCCGGGAGGATCGAAGGTCAGCACGCCGTCCGAGACGATACGCGTCTCGATGACGTCGTCGGCGCGACGATGATGGTGGACGGCGAGGCGTTTGACCGTGTCGATGAGGAGGTAATGCATCACGCTCGGGATGCCGAAGTAGCCTGCGAATTTCGCGCCCGTATCGATCGAACGCGTGCTCGGCGAGAGGACATCGACCACGATGACCGGATCCGTCACTTCCACCGTGTCCGGATCGAGACGAGGTCCGCAACGGACAAGGGCGTCAGGCTCGAAAGCCGTGGTGCGTTCGATCCGAATCGTCATTCCGTCCGGGAGCACTTGGCAGGGCAAGCCTTCCCGCCGAATGGCAGCCCGCAACGCGAGTTGGGCGGCGAATTTCGTCTCGGCATGCCGGACCCGTTCCGGCGACATCGCGAAGACCTCGCCGTCGAGCAACTCATGCCGCCCCGGTCGTCCCTCGCCCCAGGCCATGAACTCGTCGACGGTCATGCGCGGTTTCGGCTTCACGCTCATGCGGCGAGCGTAACATGTTCCGATCGGGCCGCGAAGGCGGCCGCTACTGCATCGACTTCACTTCGCACTGCGCGTAATCGGCGCTCGCCTTCACGTAGGCGTTGAGCTTCTGCACGTAGCCTTCCGCGATCGGCCGGAACGCCTGAAGCTGCAGGTTGTAGGCCTTGATCGCGTCGTTGTAGCTGTAGGCCTCCCAGCCGGGGCACCCACCCTTGGCATCGAGGCAGGCGGGTTTCGCCGGCAGGGCCGGCTTCTCCGGCTTGGCCGAGGCGGGCGGCGGCTCCGGCAGCGGGCAGGCGGCGAGCGCCGCGCCGGGGCAGACCAGCGCGAAAACGAGCGAGGATCGGCTCAGGAAACCGCGCATGGACAGGTCGAGCTCCGTTCGGCCCACCGCGGGGCCGCGCCGGGTTGTGCGTCAGCGTGCCGGCGGGAGCAAGGCGCCTATGCGGCCGGCTGGACGCGCTGCGGACGGCCCGCACGCGGCGCTGGCGCCTTCGCACCCGGCGGCACGCGCACGAGGGCGACGACGGGCAGCGTCAGGCCGACCGCGAGGACCCACCAGGCCGGGCGGATCACGTCGGAAAAGTCGAGGTTGGCGCCGAGCACGAGGTCGGCCGGGATGCCGCTCTTGATCCCGTACCAGGCCGCCTCGATGCCCGCGGTCGCGAGGGCGGCGGCAACGGCGAGCAGCGCGAGCGACCACGGCCGCATCGGCAGCCTGAACCGTTGCATCAGGCGCCAGCCCATCAGCAGCACGAACAGCCCGGTCCAGAACACCGGATCGGAGACGTCGATCTTCGATTGCAGAAAGTAGTGCAGCAGCCCGAGGATGCCGATCGCGTAGGCCGCCTTGTGCAGGCGCGACCAGCTCGCGCCCATCCGCCGGATCGCGGCGTCGGTCGAGGTCGCCCCGAGGGCGATGAGGCCGACGAGCGCGACGAAGCCGATCGTGAGGTAGAACCGCAGCGCGATCTCGGAGACGACCTTGGCGAGGTCGAAGTTCTGGTCGACCACGTACAGCGCGAGATGCGCCAGCGCGTAGGCCGCCGTGATCACGCCGAGCAGGCGCCGGACGTTGATCAGCTTCGGCCAGTTCGCCACCCGCCGCAGCGGCGTGACCGCGAGGGAGGCCAGCAGGAAGCGGATCGTCCACTCGCCGGTCTCGTGGATCAGCGCCGTGATCGGCTTCGGCCCGAGCGCGTTCGTCGCGTAGGCGCCGGCGAGGTAGACGGCCGGGGCGACGGCGAGCAGGAACGCGACGAGCTTCAGGAGCGAGAGGCGTCCGGCGCGGTCGAGCCAGGGCAGCGGCAGGGCGTGGGACATCTCGGCTCTTCGCATGCGGTGTCGATGACGGTCAGCGGCCCGGTCGGCCGGCACGGCGCGGGGAGCGCACGCGACCCATTCGCCGCGATGTGCCTCCGGTTACGGGCACGGGCCATTCCCGGTTCCGAACCTGCGACGACGGTTGACCCTCCGCGATCCCGGCCAAGATACCCCCGCAACCCCACGACGCAGGACCGCTTCCGATGGATTACCGCACGCTCGGCCGCTCGGGCCTCAAGGTCTCGCCGATCTGCCTCGGCACGATGATGTTCGGCGGTGCCACCGACGAGGCCGATTCCGCGCGCATCGTCGCGAGCGCCCGGGATGCGGGCGTCAACTTCATCGACACCGCCGACGTCTACAATTCCGGCGCCTCGGAAGCGATCACCGGCCGCGCGATCGCGACGGATCGGCATGCCTGGGTGCTGGCCACCAAGGTCGCCAACCCGATGGGCGACGGGCCGAACGATCGCGGCCTGTCGCGCGTCCACGTCCTTCGCGCCGCCGAGGAGAGCCTGCGCCGGCTCGGGACCGACTTCATCGACATCTACTACCTCCACAAGGAGGACCACGCGACGCCGCTCGACGAGACCGTGCGGGCGATGGAGACCCTGGTTCGCCAGGGCAAGATCCGGCACTTCGGGGTCTCGAACCACCGTTCCTGGCGGATCGCCGAGATCTGCCGCCTGTGCGACGCCTACGGCATCGACCGGCCGGTGGTGAGCCAGCCGTACTACAACGCGCTCAACCGCATGCCCGAGACCGAGCACCTGCCGGCCTGCGCGCATTTCGGCCTCGGCGTGGTGCCGTACTCGCCGCTCGCCCGCGGCGTGCTGACCGGCAAGTACGATCCCGACGCGCCGCCGCCGGCCGACACCCGCGCCGGCCGCCAGGACGCGCGGATGATGCAGACGGAATGGCGCCCGGAATCGCTGCGCATCGCCCGCACCCTGAAGGACCATGCCGAGGCGCGCGGCATCACCGCCGGGCAGTTCGCCTTTGCCTGGGTGATGAACAACCGCGCCGTGACCGCGGTGATCGCCGGCCCGCGGACCATGGAACAATGGACCGACTACCTCGGCGGGCTCGACTATCGCTTCACGCCCGAGGACGAGGCCCTGGTCGACGGCCTCGTCGTGACCGGCCATCCCTCGACGCCCGGCTACAACGATCCGGCCTACCCGATCGAGGGCCGGGTGACGGTGAGCGGCACGAAGGTCTGAGGCGGATCGGCCTCGTGCCGATCCGATCTTGGCGCAGGACGACACGTCGCTTCGGCGAGCGGCTTAAAGGTCGATTCACGCAAACGACCCTAGCGTGATGGTCGATCCGGTTCCTGCGTATCCGAAGTGCCATGCCCCCATCCGTCGAGGTCGCGCCCGACCTGTCCGGGCTGATCGAACTGTCGCGCATCGCGCATCTCGACCTGAAGCCCGTCATCCTGCGGGTCCAGACCGATCTGTTCGTGCAGGCGGCCAACCGCGACAAGTCGGAGCTCGAATCCTTCGCCTCGCTCGCCGGCGGTCTGATCCCGATCGTCGATGAGGAGACGGCGGCGATCGTTGCGGAGAAGCTCGCGCCCTTCGCCGACACGCCGCAATCCGTCCTCGCCACGCTGGCCGCCCGCGGCGGACGCGTCCGCGACATCGTGCTGGGGTCGGCGGTGACGCTTTCGCCCGCCCTGATCGATGCCGCGCTCCTCGACGGTGCCGATCTCGGCTCGGCGATGGCCGGCCGACCCGGCCTCCCCCGCGCGGTGATCGCCGAGCTGGCGCAGCGCGGCGATCCGGCGATTGACAGGGCGCTTGCCGGCAATCTCGGGATCACGCTCCGCGGCGGCGACGTCCGGCACCTCGTCGGCCGCGGCCGGACCGATCCGGACCTCGCTGGCCTCCTGCTCGCCCGCCCGGATCTCGCCGCCGGCGAGCTCGCTCCGCTCTACCTGCACGCCGACCCGATCCGGCGCGACGCGATCCGCGAGGCGATCGCCGCCACGGCCGCGCTTCGCCCCTGCCCGCCCCCGCCGCGCGATCTTGGCGGCATGCTGCTCGGCCTCTCCGCCGCCCACGACGTCCCGGGCTTCCTCGCCGCCCTGTCGGACGGGCTCGGGCTGCCGGCGAATTTCCTGCGCAGCGCGCCCGACGCCGGCTCGCGCTACGACCTGCTCACGCTGTGCCTGCGCGCCGCCGACCTCCACGAGGAGGAGGCGGTCTACGTCTTCCTGACCCTCGACGAGGCGGTCTCGCGCTCGGCCGAGCGGGTGTTCGAGCTCGTCCGCCTGTTTCGGACCACCGATCGTCCCGCCGCCCGCGACCTGCTCTCGGCGATCCTCGACCGGCCGCTGCGCGAGCGCAGCGGCGCGTCCGACGCCCACCAGCCGCACCATGCGCCGGACACGGGCAAGATCCGGCAGGCCGCGGCCGAGCGGCCGGCGAACTGGACGCCCCTGCCGATGCGGGCTCGGAAGTCGTCCTGAGATCGGCCGGCGCCGGCCGCCGGCTCGGGCTCACGCACTCCGCGTCGTCGTATCGTCCAGCACGAACGGCCTCAGCGCCCCTCCGATCCCCGCCACGGAGCCTTGCGATCGGCATCCGCGAGGGTGTCGCGCGAGGCGGCCTGCGGACCGACGTGCCGGCCGAGCTCGGTCATGGCCTCCTGCGCCAGGCGCTGCCGGGACTCCGCCGGCATCGCGCTCCAGGCGGCCGTGGCGGACCCGACCGTGGCGAGCAACGTCGATCCCGTCGCGGGCGCCGGGAACGCCGCGTCGCGCGGACCGGCCATCTCGGGTGCGGACGGAACGCTCGCGCGTGTCCCCGGCTGGTCGCGGGTGGCCGCGAGGTACGACAACGCGCCGATCACCAGGGCGGCTCGCAGCAGGAACGACATGGACGGTGATCCGGGAAGCGTGCGGGTCGAAGACGCCCGGGGGTGGGGCCGTTTTCCTGAATCCAACGTCAACCGATCGCCTAAAAGGCATTCGATGGTGAACGAGCCCCGACGGGGACACCCTGCGCGTAGTCACGGTTACGTTGTGGAAAGCATCCCGGCCATCGCGGGCCGACGCGCAACACTCGTTTAAGCCGGGTCTGCGAGGGTCGGGATCTAGTCGTTCGTCACCGAACCGGGGGGCGCGAAGGCCGAGTATTGCCAGGCATGCCGCGTTGTTGGCCGTCCTGGTCTTGGGTCTTGTGCGTTGCGCGTATCTGTCTTGCGTATTCAACACCGGCTGCCCGCGCTGCTCGACGCCCGCCTCGCGAGCTTCGTGCATGAATCGGCGATCGAGGATGCCAGCGTGCGCTTCCGCCACGAGCGCTTCCTCGTGTCGCGCCTCGCCACCGGCGCGGTGATGATGGCCGGCCTGCCGCCCTACCTACTGTGGCGCGGCGTGCCGTCGGGCATCGAGGTCCTGGCGATCGCCAGCCTGTTCCTGCCCGTGCTCGCCGCCGTCCTGCTCTCGCGCACCGGCTCGCTGTGGATCGCGCACGCCGTCTCGTCGGCCGGCCTCACCGGCCTCGTCGTGTGCCTCGCCAGCCTCACCGGCGGCGTGCAGTCGGCCGCCGCGATCTGGCTCGTGGCGATCCCGCTCGAGGCGGTGGTCTCCGGCTCGAAGCGCGCCACCGTCGCGGCGTCGCTGCTCGCGATGGTCGGCGTCCTCTGCGTGGCGTTCACCGGATCGTGGATCATCACGAGCCCGACCATGGCGCTGTCGGCCTCCGTCGCGATGCCGGTCTTCGCCATCACCGCGATCGGCCACGTCGCCGCGCAGGTGCTGGAGCAGATGCGCAACGAGGGCCAGTGGCGCAAGCGCATGCGGGACAACGAGGCCCGCGACCGGATGCTGCTCGCGGCCATCGACGACCTCGTGACCTGGCACGACGTCAACGGCCGGGTGATCGAGGCGTCGGCCTCGGCCGAGACGCTCGTCGGCACCGATGCGATGCGCCTGCGCGGCCACGGCCTGCTCGAGCGGGTGCACGTGGCCGACCGCCCCGCCTTCCTCCAGGCGATCAGCGATGTCGCGGCTCTCGGCAAGCCGGCGACGGTGCAGCTGCGCCTCAACGTCGACCCGACCGCCCGACGCCAGGACGGCGCGCGGCTGATCCATGTCGAGATGCGCGCCCACCGGATCGCGCAGTCGCCGTCGGGCCCGGTCGGCGTCGTCGCGGTGACCCGCGACGTGACCGAGCATCGCCGCCACGCCGAGGAACTTGAGCGCGCCCGCGCCGAGGCGGAGCGCGCCGACGAGGTCAAGAGCCGGTTCCTGGCCAACGTCACCCACGAGCTGCGCACGCCCCTGAACGCCATCATCGGCTTCTCCGAGGTCCTGGCCGGCGAAGGCGCGGTCGTGCTCGCACCGGAGCGGGCGCGGGAATATGCCGGCATCATCGGCGCCTCGGGCCAGCACCTGCTCAGCGTCGTCAACACGCTGCTCGACATGAGCCGGATCCAGAGCGGCAACTTCGACTACGCGCCCGAGCTGGTCGACGCGGCGGCGCTGACGCGCAGCTGCTGCGACCTGATGAAGCTCAAGGCCGATGCGGTCGGCGTCGTGCTCGCGCAGGTCGCCGAGCCCGGCCCGATCGAGATCACCGCCGATTCGCGCGCCTGCCGTCAGGTGCTGATCAACCTGATCTCGAACGCGGTGAAGTTCACGCCGGCCGGCGGCCGCGTCGAGGTGGCGCTGCGCCGGACCGCGGCCGGCCTCGACCTGATCGTGTCGGATACCGGCATCGGCATCCGCGAGGCCGACCTGCCGCGACTCGGAACGCCGTTCTTCCAGGCCGGCTCCGGCGGCTACAAGCGCACCCACGAGGGCACCGGCCTCGGCCTCTCGGTGGTGCAGGGCCTCGTCGGCCTGCACGGCGGCACGATCGCGATCGAGAGCGCGCCGGATGCCGGGACCACGGTCACCGTCAGCCTGCCGAGGGCCTGCCGGTCGGCCGAGAGCCCGGTCGGCACCGCGCCGCTCACCGCCCGGGTTCGCCCGGCCGGCAGGGCTTCGGCCAACGGCGCCGTGGTGCGGCTGCCGCTCGGCCTGTTCGACACCGGGCCGACGGTGGTGCGGGAGATCGACGATCCCGCGCGCCTGCGCCGCGTCGGCTGATCGAAACGCAACGGGGAGACAGAATGTCCGAGATGCGCGACCATCGCGAGATCACCGTCGCCGGAGACGCCCGCAGCGCCCGCCCGGCCAAGGCCCCCCGCCGCCCGGCGCAGCGCCGGCCCGCCGCCGACGTGTCGGAATGGCGGATGATGCTCGGCGCCGTCGCCAGCGGGACGTTCCGGATGTGCCGGCGCAATCCCGGCGCGCTGTTCGGCGGCGTGGTCGCGTTCGGCGCGGTGGTGGTCGTCTCGATGAACGCCCTCGGCTACCAGAACGGGCGCCACCCGGCCCCGATCCTGCCGAAGATCGCGATCCGCCAAGATGCGATGAGCAAGGATGCGGCGAGCAAGGATGCCGCGAGAAAGGACCCCGCCGCGAGGTCGGTACCTGAGAAGGTCGCCGATGCCGACCGGCCGGCCGAGACGGCGCGCACGCCTCTCAAGGCAGCAGAGGCCGCTAGGCCCGCCGCCCGCGATCCGATCGCCGACCTGATCCGATCCGACGAGACGACCGCTTCGGTGACGCCCAAGAGTGCCGTCGCGCCGCCCAAGCCGCAGCCGGCGGTGATGCAGGCGCAGAAGGCCTTGTCGAAGCTCGGCTACGGCCCGCTCAAGGCCGACGGGCTGATGGGAGCGACCACCCGCGCGGCGATCGAGAAGTTCGAGCGCGACCGCAAGCTGCCGGTGAAGGGCGAGGCCGCCGGCCGCACGCTGCGCGAGCTCGCCGCCCGCGCGGCCCTGCCCCCGGCCTGATTGCATCGCGGTCCGGCGCGGCGCATGCCCGGCGCGCATCCGCACCGGGAGGGTCCATGCCGCGCCTGCGCTCCGATTTCTGGGTTTCGGCCCATCTGCGGCGACTGGCCGTCGAGGGGATCTCCGCGGTGCAGCGCCGCCGGGGCGCGGCGGAGGCCGGCGCGATCTTCGTCAAGGTCGATCGCCTCGACGGCCGCGCCGACCTCTACGGACCGGCGCCGCAAGCGCTGTTCGAGGACGAGGATACCGGCGGGCGTCGCTTCGTGGCGATGGTCTGGGAGGGCATCCCGCTCGATGCGGAGGAGCGCCTGACCAAGGAGATCCGGTTCGATTCCGACCTGTGGATCATCGAGATCGACGATCGCGAGGGCCGCCATCTCCTCGATCTCGCCGAGTAGAGCCGGCCGACGTTTTTTCCAGGATCCGCCCGGGAGGCGGCGTCTCAGGCGGTCTCTCCGGCGAGCCGTCGCCCGGTGCGGTCCCAGCCGATCAGCGGCAGCAGGCCCGCGAGGTCCGGCCCGTGCTCCAGCCCCGTGAGCGCCAGGCGCAGCGGCATGAACAGCGCCTTGCCCTTGGCGCCGGTCCGCTCGCGGATCGTCGTCGTCCAGGCCTTCCAGGTTTCGGGTCCGTAGGGTTCGGGCGGGAGGGTGTCGAGGGCCGCCGCCGTCACGGCGGCGTCTGCGATCACCGGTGTCACCGGCCCGGCCACCACCCCCCACCAGTCCCGGACCTCGTCGATCCTGTGCAGGTTGGCCCGCACCGCGAGCCACAGCGGCTCGGCGGCCGCGGCCGGGATGCCGAGCGCGTCCAGGCGCTCGGCGGCGTCGGCGAAGGGCATCGCGTGCAGGATGCGGGCGTTGAGCCCGTCGAGCTCGTGCGGGTCGAACTTGGCCGGCGCCCGCGAGATGTGGGCGAGGTCGACGAGGCCGGCGAGCTCGTCCAGCGTCGCGACGGCGCGGACCGCCTCCGCCGATCCGGTCAGCACGGCGAGCGAGCGGACGGCGGCCGGCTCGTAGCCCGCCTCGCGCAAGGACCGCAGCGAGAGGTGGCCGAGGCGCTTGGAAAGCCCCTCCCCGTCCGCCGTGGTCAGCAGGTTGTGGTGGCCGAAGATCGGCAGCGTCGCCGCCAGCGCCTCGAAGATCTGCACCTGAACGCCGGTGTTGGTGACGTGGTCTTCGCCGCGGATCACGTGGGTGACGCCGAGGTCGGCGTCGTCGACCACCGAGGGCAGCGTGTAGAGGTAGCTGCCGTCGGCCCGCACCAGCACCGGGTCCGAGAGCGAGGCGCAGTCGACATGGGCCTCGCCGCGGACGAGGTCGTCCCAGGCGACGACGCGCGGTTCGAGCTTGAAGCGCCAATGCGGGATGCGGCCCTCGGCCTCCATCGCCGCCCGCTCGTTGGCGGTGAGGGCGAGCGCGGCGCGGTCGTAGATCGGCGGCAAGCCGCGGCCGAGCTGGCGCTTGCGCCGCCGCTCCAGCTCCTCCGACGTCTCGTAGCAGGGATAGAGCCGGCCGAGCGCCTTCAACCTGTCGGCGGCCGCGTCGTAGATCGCGGTCCGGTCGGATTGGCGGGCGCGTAGATCCGGCACGATGCCGAGCCAGGCGAGGTCGGTCTCGATCGCCTCGGCGAAGGCCTCGGTCGAGCGTTCGCGGTCGGTGTCGTCCAGCCGGAGCAGGAAGCGGCCGCCGCGCGCGCGGGCGAACAGCGCGTTCAGCAGCGCCGGGCGCGCATTGCCGATGTGGAGGAAGCCGGTCGGAGACGGCGCGAAGCGGACGAGAGCAGCCATGCTGGGCTCATAACCCCCAATCGACCTGCTCGGCCACAGCCCGTCGGACGGAGGGAGCCGCACGCCCCGCGAGGACCGACGGAAACGCGCGCCGGGTTTCGCGGTTGAAGACCTGTGTCGTTCGACCGGCTGCGCGCAGCGCGGCGTCCACTATCCAGGGAGATCACCCTCCGATGCGATCGATTCTCCTCGCCACCGTCGTCGCCGCGGCGACGCCGGCCTTCGCCCAGAGCAACGCACCGGCACCGATCCGCCAGCCGAACCCGCCTCAGCAGGTCGCGCCGGGCACGCCGGGCACGCCGCCGGGCACCGTGGCGGTTCCGGGAGGCGCCACCAACAGCGGCTCCGGGGCCGGCGCCGTGGTCGCGCCGACCGGCACCGGCGCGGCGACGGTCACGACGGATTCCGCGGCGGGCGGCAACGCCGACCAGCCCGAGCGCGGCGTTCCCCAGATGGGCCGCGGCGGCGGCGGCAACGCCGGCGGCCAATAGGGCCCGGGGCGGTTTTCCGATCGGAGCCGGCGCGGCCGTCGACATTGGTGGGCGGTCGCGCCGGTTCTGCAGCTTGACGCCGCCGCCTACCCCGCCCTAGAAGGCCCTCGTCCCGGGATCGAAGGCGCCAGCGCCGGTCGCCCCGGTCGCGGCGACGGCGTGTCGCCGCGCGGTACGGACGGTTAGCACAGCGGTAGTGCGTTCCCTTCACACGGGAAAGGTCGCAGGTTCGATCCCTGCACCGTCCACCATTCTCTCCCGCATCGCCGTCACGGCATCGTTCGACGCGCGGCGAGCGCTCGTGCGTGCCAGCCCGAGCGCTCGAAATCGCCGTGAGCCGCATCGCTCCCCCCGCAGAGGAGGGAGCAAGCTAGCCAGGATCAGTTGTTCGCGGTCCGGAACGTGTCGCAGGACTTCGTCTGGCCGCTCTTGTAGCCGTTCATGAACCAGCGCTGGCGCTGCTCGGACGAGCCGTGGGTGAACGAATCCGGCACGGCGTAGCCTTGGCTCTGCTTCTGCAGCTTGTCGTCGCCGATCGCGCTCGCCGCGTTCATCGCCTCGTCGATGTCGCCCTGCTCGAGCGTGTTGTACTTGTCGTTGGAGTTCTTCGCCCAGACGCCGGCAAGGCAGTCGGCCATCAGCTCGATCCGCACGGAGAGCGCGTTGGCGTCTCGCTTCGAGGACGCCTGCTGCTGCCGGGCCTGAACCTTGCCGAGAATGCCGAGGACGTCCTGCACGTGGTGGCCGACCTCGTGAGCGATGACGTAGGCGTAGGCGAAGTCGCCCTTCACGCCGAACTTCTGCTCCATCTCCTTGAAGAAGCCCGTGTCGAGATAGACCTTCTTGTCGAGCGGGCAGTAGAACGGGCCCATCGCGGCCTGGGCCGAGCCGCAGCCGCTGCGGGTGCCGCCGGTGTAGAGCACCATCGTCGTCGGGGTGTACTGCTTGCCGGTCTGGTTCGGCAGGATCTGGCTCCATACGTCCTCGGTGTTGCCGAGGATCTTGGAGGCGAAGCGGCCGCTGTCGTCGGTCGGCGCGGTCTTGCGGCGCGTCTGGGTCTGCGGATCGGCCGGTTCCTCGCGCTGGCTGCCGCCGCCACGGGTGATCTGCTCGGCGCCCCCCATCAGGATCGCCGGGTTGATGCCCGTGACCCAGCTGATGATCAGGATGACGACGATCGCGCCGATGCCGAGGCCGCCGGCGCCGCCGCCCGGGAAGCCCATCCCGCCACCGCCGCCCTCGCCGCGACGATCCTCGACGTTGTCCGAACTCCGAAAATCGTCCCAGCGCATGGTCTCGACCGCCACTCGTTCTCACGACGCCGTTATCGCGAGTCGCAGGGTAATGACACAGGCCGAAGGACGGTTCCGCCGGAACGGTCAAGCTTTTCCGTCGAGCGCGGTGCGCAAAAGCCGGAAATCGCGCCAGGCGAGCCGCTTCTGCATCGGCTGCCGCAGCAGGTAGGCCGGGTGCAGGGTGGCGAGGGCCCGCACGGTGCGGTGAGGCATCGCGTAGGGATAGAACCGCCCGCGCGCCTTCAGGATGCCGTCCTTGGTGCCGGTGATCGCCTTCGTCGCCGGGCTGCCGAGGCAGACGATGATGTCGGGGTCGGCCAGCTCGATCTGGCGCTCCAGGAACGGCCGGCACACGGCCAGTTCCTGGATCGTCGGCTCGCGGTTGCCCGGCGGACGCCACGGCACCACGTTGGCGACGTAGGCCTTGGTCCGGTCGAGGCCGATCGCCGCCATCATCCGGTCGAGCAGCTGGCCCGAGCGGCCCATGAACGGCTTGCCGATGCGGTCCTCGTCGGCGCCGGGCGCCTCGCCGATGAACATCAGCTTCGCGGCCGGATTGCCGTCGGCGAAGACGAGGTTCTTCGCGGTGAACTTCAGCGGGCAGGCGTCGAAGGTCGCCATCAACGCCTCGAGCTCCTCGAGCGTCCCGACATCCTTCGCCCGTGCCCGCGCATCGATCGCCGCATCCTCGGGCTTCGCCGATGCCGACTGCCCGTAGGTACGCGGCGGAGCCTTCTCGGGCGCCGGCGGCGGATCGCCCCGCGGCGGCAGCTCGCGGCGCGGCGCTTCCGGCTGTTCCAGGCGCGGCGCGTCCACCTGCGCCTCGCGCACGGGCGCGCTGCGGCGCAGGGTCGGCGCCGGGGTGTCGGCTTCCCGGAAGCGATCGTGCGGCGCCTCGTCGAGGGCGAGGTCGACGCCGCTCTCCACATGGAAATCGAGGTACGCGATCAGGTCGCGCTGTGCGTCCGCCGACAAGGTCATGAGCATCATGTGGGGCTTCGCACGCCTGTGGACAACGCGGCATTCCGGTCGGCGTCAGGCTGGGACGCTGCGCAACTTGGCCGCTCCCGCGCCCGATCCCCTGCCAGCAGCGGCTTGCCAACCTACATTGGAACGGGTTCAGAACGACGGCAACGGCGCATCGAACGGTCGGACGGCGGAGACGCACGGTCCGCGCGCACGAACGAGACACGGCAGGAGACGACAGGCATGGCGCATCCCGAACGCGAGGGCATGGATTTCGACGTGGTCGTCGTCGGCGCGGGGCCGGCCGGGCTCGCCGCCGCCATCCGCCTGAAGCAGCACGCGCTCGAAAGCGGCAACGAGGTCAACGTGGTCGTCGTGGAGAAGGGCTCCGAGGTCGGCGCCCACATCCTGTCGGGCGCCGTGATCGACCCGTCGGGCCTCGACGTCCTCGTGCCGGACTGGCGCGACGATCCCGAGCGGCCGCTGAAGACCGCGGTGGAGCGCGACGAGTTCCTGTTCCTGACCAAGAACAGCGGCGTCACCCTGCCGAACCTGTTCTTCCCCAAGTTCATGTCGAACCACGGCAACTTCGTCGGCTCGCTCTCGAACGTGACCAAGTACCTCGGCGCGAAGGCCGAGGCGCTCGGCGTCGAGATCTATCCCGGCTTCCCGGCCTCCGAGGTGCTCTATGACGACCGGGGCGTCGTCGTCGGCGTCGCCACCGGCGACCTCGGCATCGCCAAGTCGGGCGAGCCGCGCGACGACTACACCCGCGGCATGGAGCTGCGCGGCAAGTATGTGATCTTCGGCGAGGGGGCGCGCGGCTCGCTGACCAAGACGGTGATCGACCGGTTCCAGCTCAACCGGCACAGCGACCACCAGAAGTACGGGCTCGGCGTGAAGGAGCTGTGGCAGCTCGCGCCCGGCAAGTTCGAGCCGGGCCTGGTGCGGCACTCGATGGGCTGGCCGCTGCCGAACAAGGCCGGCGGCGGCTCGTGGCTCTACCACTTCGACGACCACCTGCTTTCGGTCGGCTTCGTCACGCACCTGAACTACGAGAACCCGACCCTGTCGCCGTTCGAGGAGTTCCAGCGCTTCAAGACCCACCCGATGATCCGCGAGGTGTTCGAGGGCGCCAAGCGCATCGGCTACGGCGCCCGCGCGATCATGGAAGGCGGATGGCAATCGGTGCCGAAGCTCGTCTTCCCCGGCGGTTGCCTCGTCGGCGATTCCGCCGGCTTCGTGAACGTGCCGCGCATCAAGGGCTCGCACAACGCGGTGCTCTCCGGGATGCAGGCGGCCGACGCCATCGCCGCCGCGCTGAAGGCCGGGCGCCAGGGCGACGAGCTCACCGCCTACGATGCCGGCTGGCGCGACAGCGCGATCGGCACCGACCTCAAGGCGGTCCGCAACGTCAAGCCGCTGTGGTCGCGCTACGGCACGCTCGCGGGCGTGGGCTTGGGCGGCCTCGACATGTGGTCCAACACCCTGCTGAACGCCTCGATCTTCGGCACGCTGAAGCACGGCAAGCCCGACTACGCCTGCACCAAGCCGATCTCCGAGGTGACGCCGATCGTCTACCCGAAGCCCGACGGCAAGCTCACCTTCGACCGGCTGTCCTCGGTCTACCTCTCGAACACCAACCACGAGGAGGACCAGCCGGCCCACCTTCAGGTCAAGGACATGGGCCTGCAGAAGACCTCCGAGCACGACGTGTTCGGCGGGCCCTCCGCGCGCTACTGCCCGGCGGGCGTCTACGAGTGGGTCGAGGATGCGGCCGCCGGCGACGGCGTGCGCTACCAGATCAACGCGCAGAACTGCGTCCACTGCAAGACCTGCGATATCAAGGACCCCAACCAGAACATCAACTGGGTGACGCCGGAGGGGCCTGGCGGGCCGAACTACCCCAACATGTGATCGGATCGATCCGCCTCGTCCGCTCCGCGCGATCCACGTCGCGGGGAGCGGATCCATCCCGCGAACCCGCTTCGCGGGAACCGGACGCGCGAGCCGAAAGGGTCGTCCGTCGGGGCCTGGAACGATCGAATCGCGGCGGGTCCAGCGGCGTCCGGCGGTCGGGCCCGCGCCATCCTTTCGCCTTGCGGGCATGGCGGGAAGAGTCCAGTGTCCCCGCCGAATTCGGCGCCGCCTGGCCGCGATGGGCAGGCGCCCGCAGGAGCCGTGAACGGTGCCCATGACCGATGTCCGTCCCCGCCGCACCCGCACGGTGCTCGCCCTGACGCTCGCCGCGAGCGTGTCGCTCGGCGGGCAAGCGTTCGCGATGCAGCCGCGCGAATCCAGCCCGATGTCGGAGTACGAGCCGGCGGAGTCGCTCGAGGGCAACTTCCTCTCGGCCTACATCGCCGGGGCCTCCCGCGACACCGCGGCGGCGGCGAGCTTCTACCGCGAGGCGGTGAAGGCCGACCCGCGCAACACCGATCTGCTGGAGCGGGCCTTCGTCTCGCTGCTCGCCGACGGCGCCCTGCCCGACGCGTTCCGCGCGGCCGAACGCCTCGTCAACCGCGACTCGACCAACGGGCTGGCGCAGCTGTCGCTCGGCGTGCGCCAGATCAAGGCCGGCCAGTGGGCCGCCGCCCGCCAGAACTTTTCGCGCAGCGGACGCGGGGCTGCCGCCGACCTCACCGCGACACTCCTCACCGCTTGGGCCTATGCGGGTGCCGGCGACGGCAAGCGCGCGCTCGAGACCGTGAGCAAGCTCAAGGGCGAGCGCTATTACAACACCTTCCGCGATTATCATGCCGGCCTGATCGCCAGCGTCACCGGCGACCAGGCCGAGGCCGAGCGCCGCCTCAAGGCGGCCTACGACGCCGACAAGAACACCCTGCGCATCGTCGACGCCTACGCGCGGTTCGAGGCCAATGCCGGCCGTACCGACCTCGCGATCCAGGCCTATACCGACTTCGACGCGCTGATGCCGCGCCACCCGATCGTGCGCGACGCCCTCGACAAGCTGAAGGCCGGCAAGCCGCTCGCCCGCCTCGTCACCACAGCGCAGGAAGGCGCCGGCGAGGTCCTGTACGGGCTCGGCTCGGCCGGATCGACGCAGGGCGACGAGCTGCCGGCGGTGGTCTACCTCCGGCTCGCCCTCTACCTCGCCCCCGAGCATGCGCTGGCGCGCCTGACGCTCGCCGACACCCTCGACCGGATGAAGCAGCCGGAGAAGGCGAACGAGGCCTACGCCCAGATCCCGGCGACCTCGCCGCTGAAGCTCAACGCCGACATCCAGATCGGCCTCAACCTCGAGCAGGCCGGCAAGGGCGATGAGGCGCTGCAGTACCTCGACGCCGCGATGAAGGCGCATCCCGACGACATCGACGTCATCACCGCGCTCGGCAACGTGCAGCGCTCGCGCAAGAAGTACGAGGAGGCGGCCGAGACCTACAGCCGCGCGATCGCGCTCATCGGCGACCGGCCGCAGGCGAACTTCTGGACGACCTACTATTTCCGCGGCACCGCCTACGAGCGCGCCAAGCAATGGCCGAAGGCCGAGGCCGACCTGAAGAAGGCCCTGGAGCTCGTGCCGGCGAGCCAGCCGGCGGCGAAGGCGCAGGTGCTGAACTATCTCGGCTATTCCTGGGTCGACCAGAAGATCAACATCGACGACGCCTTCAAGCTGCTCAAGCAGGCGGCCGACGCCAGCCCGCGCGACGGCATGATCGTCGACAGCCTCGGCTGGGCCTATTTCCGCCTCGGGCGCTGGGACGACGCGGTGCGCGAGCTCGAGAAGGCCGTGGAGCTGAAGCCGGGCGACCCGACCATCAACGACCACCTCGGCGACGCCTACTGGCGCTCCGGCCGGCGCCTCGAAGGCAAGTTCCAGTGGCAGCACGCCAAGGACCTGAACCCCGAGCCCGACGACCTCGTGCAGATCAACGAGAAGCTGAAGAACGGCCTGCCCGATACCGACAAGCCGACCGCCACGGCGGAGAACCCGCCGGCTCCGGTGGCCGCGCCGCACAACGCCGAGAACCCGGAACTGCCGAAGGGCGCCCCGGCCCCGAGCGAGGCGCCGGGCTCGGCCGACAAGAAGAGCGGCGGCTGAAGCAGGCTTATCGACGCGGGACCGGGTTCGACGCGGTCCCGCCGACTTCGGCTTCGACCGCGAAATGCTTTTCGAGGGATACGATCAGCCCATCGATCGCTGCCAGTGCGTCCTCGACGCGGTCGGATGACGGGGTCGCCGGAACACGCCCTGTCGGTGTCCCGTAGCGATAGCTGGTCGCGTAGGCTTCCAGGAACGTGATCGCTGCGAGCGCCCGGCGATCCGGGTTTTCCTCCGGGATCTTCTCGAACGATGGTATCGAGCTGGTGGGCGTCCTTCCGCTCGATGTGGATGCCCTCGGCCGTGGCGACGGCTGTGATCAGGTGTTCGGCGGCCTGCGACGCCAAGTAGGCAGCGTTCCGCGACTCGGCCTTCAGCAGGATGCGAGCATCCTTCGCACAATCGCGGGCAAGCTCGAGGCAGGTCGCGATCCTACGCCCCTTGGACATCGAGTCTCTGGCCTTCGCGGGCGAGGGCATAGCTCAGCGTATTCGGGACGCCCCAGCTTTCGGCCAGCTCGCTTTCGCGGGCGGCCAGGATCGTGGCGGAGATGCCGGCTTCGCGGCCGATCGACCACCCGATGATGGGATCGAGCGCATCGTCGGAAACATCGTCCGGCACCGCGACGACGAGGTCCCAATCGCTGTCGGCACGATGATCGCCGCGGGCCCTGCTCCCGAACAGCCAGATCGCCCGCGGTCGCATGCGGGTGCGGATCGCCGCGATCAACGTGGCGAGGTCGTCCGGCAGCGGATCGGCGTAGTTGGATCGGGACACCGTGCGATCCTAGGCCGGCCTTGGCGGGCCGACAATGCCGGGCGTACGCCTGCGGGTTGCCGCGCTGGCGCCCGCCTCGTATGGCCTGCCGCTCCAAGTCATCGCCCCGACGAGAGCCCGTGCCCCTGCTCACCACCCGCGCCCCGGCGAAGATCAACCTGACCCTGCACGTGCTCGGGCGTCGCCCCGGCGACGGCTATCACGTGCTGGAAAGCCTCGTGGCGTTCGCCGGCGTCGGCGATGCGCTGACGCTCGATCCCGGCCCGGAGCTGTCGCTCTCTGTGAGCGGCCCCACCGCGGGACCGGCCGGCCCGACCGGCGACAACCTCGTCGTGCGGGCGGCCCGGCACCTCGCGGAGGCGATGCCGGATCTCAAGCTCGGCGCGTTCGATCTCGTCAAGCGCCTGCCGGTGGCGGCGGGGATCGGCGGAGGGTCGTCGGATGCGGCCGCGGCGCTGCGCCTGCTCGCGGAGCTGAACGGCCTGCCCCTCGACCATCCGGCGGTGGTCGCCGCCGCGCGGGCCACCGGGGCCGACGTGCCGGTCTGCCTTGATCCGCGGGCCCGCATGATGCGCGGCGCCGGCGAAGAGATCGGCCCGGCGCTCGGGATGCAGCCGTTCCCGGCGGTGCTGATCAACCCCGGCGTGCCGGTGCCGACGGCACCGGTGTTCAAGGCGCTCGGCCTCCGGGTCGGCGATGCCTTGAACGGCGTGCCCCATCCCGAGATCGGCCCGGGATCCGGGGTCGAGGCTCTGGTCGCGGCGATCGGGCCGGCGCGCAACGACCTCGAAGCCCCGGCGCTCACCGTGGCGCCGGCGATCGGCACCGCGCTCGCGGCGCTCCGCACCCAGGCGGGCTGCCGGCTCGCGCGGATGTCGGGTTCGGGCGCGACGGTGTTCGCGGTCTTCGCCGATCGTCATTCGGCGTCGCGGGCCGCGCGCGCCATCGGTTCGACGCAGCCGACGTGGTGGACGGTCGCGACCTACCTGCGCTGACGGACGGGCGGAAGCGTCGAGAGGATCTGTGAAGTGGTTCGAGGGCCGCCGCGTGCGGATCAGTGGACGCGCGAAACGCAGAAATCCACGACCTGCAGCAGCGCCGACTTCATCGGGCTTTCGGGGAAGGGATCGAGCGCATCCCGTGCCAGCGTACCGTAGTCGCGCGCGCGGGCGACCGTCTCCTCGAGGGCGTGGTGCCGCCGCAGGATCGCGTGCGCGGTCTCGAAATCGCCGTCTTCCAGCGCACCCTGCTCCAGAGTCCGGCGCCAGAAGGCGCGCTCCTCCTCGGTGCCGCGGCGGACGGCGAGCACGATCGGCAGGGTGATCTTGCCTTCGCGAAAATCGTCGCCGACGTTCTTGCCGAGCGCTGCGCTGGTGCCGCCGTAGTCGAGCACGTCGTCGATGAGCTGAAAGGCGATGCCGAGGTTCATGCCGTAGGCGCGGCAGGCCTCCTGCTCGGCGACCGGGCGCCCGGCGAGGACCGGACCGACCTCGCAGGCGGCGGCGAACAGCTCCGCGGTCTTGGCACGGATCACCGCGAGGTACGCGTCCTCCGAGGTGCCGGTGTTCTTGGCGGCGGTGAGCTGCATGACCTCGCCCTCGGCGATCACCGTCGCGGCGGCCGAGAGGATGTCGAGGGCGCGCAGGGAGCCGACCTCGACCATCATCCGGAACGCTTGCCCAAGCAGGAAGTCGCCGACGAGCACGCTCGCCTCGTTGCCCCACTTGATCCGTGCCGCGACCCGGCCGCGGCGCATGTCGCTGCCGTCCACCACGTCGTCGTGCAGCAGGGTCGCGGTGTGCATGAACTCGACGCTGGCGGCGAGCTTCACGTCCCCGTCGTGGCCGGAATAGCCGCAGAGGTCGGCGCTCGCCAGGGTGAGGATCGGGCGCAGGCGCTTGCCGCCGGAATCGATCAGGTGGTTGGCGACCTCGGGGATCATCGCCACGTCGGAACCGGTGCGCGACAGGATCTGGGCGTTCACCCGCTCCATGCCGCCCGACACCAGGGCCACGAGGTCGGCGAGGCTCGCTTCCGCGTCGGGGCGGCCTTCTTCGATGGAAACGACGACACCCAAGGTCCGATGCCTCCAGACCGATTTCGACTGCAGCGCGCGATGCGCCACCCCTTCGCATGCGCTTGAGGGCACCGCAACATGCGTCCGCGAAACCGGATATGGTGCCGGCGCACGCCAGCGCGCACGCGACGAAAGCGCCCTCCACCGCGAACAGGGTTGTGATGACCGAGCTGATCCGCACCAACGACATCGTCCTGATCGGCTTCGCGCAATCGCGACTCGAAGGCGCCGACATTCCGGTGCTCGTTGCCGACAACCACATGAGCCTGATGGAGGGCTCGATCGGCGCCTTCGCCCGGCGCCTGCTGGTGCCCGGCGATCATGCCGCGCAGGCGCGCCGGCTCCTGCGCGACGCCGGGCTCGCGCACGAGCTTCGCGATGCGAAGCCCTGATCATGGCCGAGGTGCCGGACGACTTTCTCGGCGGAACCCTGCGCCTGCTGCAGCCGCCGCGCGGCAGCCATCGAGCCGGAACCGACGCGGTCCTGCTGGCGCGGTGGATCGAGCCGAGGCCGGGCGACGTCGTCTGCGACGTCGGGGCCGGGACGGGAGCGGTCGGGCTCGCCGTCGGCATCCGCGCACCCGGCAGCCGCATCGTGCTGGTCGAGCGCGCGCCCGAGATCGCCGCGCTGGCGCGCCGGAACGCCGAGCTGAACGCGATGGCCGACCGGGTGACGGTGGTCGAGGCCGACGTGCTCGCCTCCGGTGCCGATCGCCGCAGCGCCGGCCTCGCAACCGGTTGCGCCGACATCGTGCTCACCAACCCGCCGTTCTTCGAGGCGGGACGTCACCGCCCGTCGCCGGACGCGGGCAAGGCCGCCGCCCACGACTTCCCTGTGGGCGGGTTGGAGCGCTGGATCCGGACCTGCACCGACCTGCTTCGACCGGACGGTCGGCTCGGGTTGATCCACCGGGCCGACGCCCTGCAGCTTTGCCTCGAAGCCCTGCGCAACCGGTTCGGCGGCGTCGCGATCCGTCCGGTCCACGCCCGCGCCGAGCGTCCGGCGATCCGCATCCTCGTCCGCGCGACCAAGGGAAGCCGTGGCGCGCTCGAATTGCATCCGCCGCTCGTCCTGCAGGGGGCGGACGGCGGCTTCACCGCCGAGGCGGACGCCCTGCACCGTGGCCGGCCCTGGCCGGCGTGAAGGTGCATGCGGCGCAAATCATCCGCGACGCATGAAAAGAGGGGGGCGTCCCGGACGCCCCCCTCGCAAAACCTCAGTAGAACCGCAGCCGGCGATGATGACCGTGATGGTGGTGGTGATGATGCCGGCGCCAGTGATGGTGACGGTGCCAGCGGTGATGCCGGTGCCAGCGATGGTGGCGGTGCCAATGGCGGCGGCCGTGCCAGCGGGCATTCTGCACCAGCGGCGCGGCATCGTTCTGCGCGGCGGTGATCGGCACCGTCATCGGGGCGGCCTTCGCCGAGAGGCTCAGGCCCGTCGCGCCGCCGAGCAGCGCGAGCACGACCATCAGAAATCTCCAGGATCGCATCGAGACGTCCTCTCCTTGCCTGTGGGACGGGCGAGGGGTCGGGCCCCGCCCGGGCGGAGAACGCTCCGCCGCGCCGGAAACGGCGGCCGGCGCGATTCGGTTCGATCGGCAGGCCGCGAAACGACGCGCCCTGCTCCGCAAGCCTTGCCGCGGGGCCGGCGATGACCACCTCCCACGACGCGGGCCTTCTCCCACCATCGGATCTCCATGTCCTTCGCCGTTCCGGATTTCGTGCGTGCGCTCCTGCCGGCGCGCTTTCGCAAGACGCGGCCGCGCGTCGCCGTGGTGCGCCTGAACGGCGCGATCGGCGCGGTCTCGCCGCTGCGCCCGGGCCTTTCGATCGCCACGGTGGCGGGCAGCCTTGAGCGTGCCTTCGCGATGCCGGGCGCGGTCGCCGTGGCGATCGTGATCAACTCGCCGGGCGGCGCGCCGGCGCAATCCCACCTGATCCACCGGCGCATCCGGGATCTCGCCGTGGAGAAGAACCTGCCGGTCTACGCCTTCGTCGAGGACGTGGCGGCGTCGGGCGGCTACATGATCGCCTGCGCGGCCGACGCCATCGTCGCCGACCCGACCTCGGTGGTCGGCTCGATCGGCGTTGTCTCAGCCGGCTTCGGGTTCGACAAGCTGCTCGCACGCATCGGCGTCGAGCGCCGTGTCCACACCCAGGGCGACGCCAAGGCGATGCTCGATCCGTTCCGGCCGGAGGACCCGGCCGACGTCGAGCGCCTGCTGCGCATCCAGGCCGACGTGCAGGGCCTGTTCACCGGTCTCGTCACGACGCGTCGCCCGACATTGAAGTCCGGCGAGAACCTGTTCACGGGGGCGATCTGGACGGGACGGCAGGCTCTCGAGCTCGGGCTCGTTGACGCGATCGGCGACATCCGCTCGACGCTGCGCGCCCGATTCGGGGAGGGCGTCGACCTGAGGCTGATCGCCGAGGCGAAGGGGTCGTTCGTCGCCCGCCTGCTGCGCCGCGGGGCGCCGGGCGGGATCGGCTTGGCCGACGAGGCCATCGCCGCGATCGAGGAGCGTGCGGCCTGGGCGCGTTACGGCCTGTGAGGCGACGTCGCGCGCAGGCCGCAAGGCCGCCACACGACGGCGCGCTCAGCGTGCGAGGCAGGCGGCGTCCGGCGTGCCGTACCCGCTGTAGACCACCCGCACCTTGCGGGTGCAGCCCTCGGCCTTGACGGCCGGCGCGGCGACGGGCGCCACCTCCACCGGCACCACCGCGACCGGCACGGCCACCGCCGAGACGTCGTCCACGGTGGCCAGGGCGCTGCTGGCGCTCATCACCAGCGGTGTCGCGACGAGCGAGGCGGCGACGAGGACCGCGAAGACGGTGACGTTCTTCTTGGCGAGGCTGCGCATGACTGTTGTTCCGTCGCGTTCGGCCGGGGCGGGCGGCCGATATCCCAATGTTGGGCAATAAACTTGGCCGTCGCGATACGGTTCCGCTTGTCTGCCGAAATTGCGCCGCAATCGGTGTGCGCCCGCACCCGCGCCGGCGTCGCGGTTGCCCAATGCGGTCGCCCGCGCTTAAACGCTGCCGCCTCCCCTGCCCGACGACGAAGAAGCGCCCATGCCGAGCGATGCCGATCTCAGCCCGAAAACGTCGTTCCAGGGCCTGATCCTGACCCTGCAGCGCTTCTGGGCCGCCAAGGGCTGCGTGATCCTGCAGCCCTACGACATGGAGGTCGGGGCGGGCACGTTCCACCCGGCGACGACGCTGCGCGCGCTCGGCCCGAAGCCGTGGAAGGCCGCCTACGTCCAGCCCTCGCGTCGGCCGAAGGACGGGCGCTACGGCGAGAACCCGAACCGGCTGCAGCACTACTACCAGTTCCAGGTCATCCTGAAGCCGAACCCCGAGAACCTGCAGGAGCTCTACCTCGAATCGCTCGCCGCGATCGGCGTCGATCTCGCCCTGCACGACATCCGCTTCGTCGAGGACGACTGGGAAAGCCCCACGCTGGGTGCCTGGGGTCTCGGCTGGGAATGCTGGTGCGACGGCATGGAGGTGAGCCAGTTCACCTACTTCCAGCAGGTCGCCGGCCTCGAATGCGCACCGGTCGCGGGCGAGCTGACCTACGGGCTGGAGCGCCTGGCGATGTACGTGCAGGGCGTGGAGAACGTCTACGATCTGAACTTCAACGGCGGGGCGGGCGCGGAGAAGGTCACCTATGGCGACGTGTTCCTGCAGGCCGAGCAGGAGTATTCGCGGCACAACTTCGAGGCGGCCGACACGGCGATGCTGTTCCGCCAGTTCGCCGATTCCGAGAAGGCCTGCCGCCTCTACCTCGACGCCGGCGCGCCCGAGCGCGCGGGCGCGCGCCACCGCATGGTTCAGCCGGCCTACGACCAGTGCATCAAGGCGAGCCACGTCTTCAACCTGCTCGACGCCCGCGGCGTGATCTCGGTGACCGAGCGCCAGAGCTACATCCTGCGGGTGCGTGAGCTGGCCAAGGCCTGCGGCGCGGCCTGGCTGCTCACGGAGGCCGGCGGCGCGCCGGCGGCGGCATGAGCCGGTTCGCGTTCGCCGCCCTGGCCTTGCTCGCCCTCGGCGCTGCTCCGGCCTTCGCCCAGTCCGCCACCGACCCGGTCGAGACCGTGCGCGCGTTCTACGCCAAGGACGATATCGACGCGGTCGGCTTCTATGCCGCGCGCCTGCGCTCGCTCTACGAGCGGGACCGGCGCGAGGCCGGAAACGAGGTCGGCCGACTGGATTTCGCCTTCTACGTGAATGGGCAGGACACGGAGGCGAACTGGGAGAAGACCCTGAAGCTCACCATGCTCGCATCCGACGACGCGCGTGCGGAGGTGCAGGCGACCTTCCACAACGGCACGCCGCAGGACCTGCGCTACGATCTCGTGCGCGAGAACGGGCGCTGGCTGATCGCCGACGTGCGCTCGACGACGGCGCAAACCTGGGATCTCGTGACGATCCTTTCTGCGAAGCTGCCCTAGCCCGAGCGCGACGCGCAGATCAGCGGCGGCATCCCGCGCCTCTCCGCACGCTCCGTCTCGACGGACGCGGAGCGGGCGTCTATTCCCGCGGCCATGCCCGATTTGCTGCTCGAACTCCGCTCCGAAGAAATCCCGGCCCGCATGCAGCGGCGCGCGGCCGAGGACCTGAAGAAGCTCGTCACCGACGCGCTGGTCGAGCGCGGCTTCCTCTACGACGGCGCGAAGGCCTTCGCGACCCCGCGCCGGCTGGCGCTCCACATCGCCGGCTTGCCCGCGCGCGGCGAGGCTTTGCGCGAGGAGCGGCGCGGACCGAAGGTCGGCGCGCCGGACGCCGCGGTGCAGGGCTTCCTGCGCGGCGCCGGGCTGACGAGCCTCGACCAGGCGCGGACGATCATCGACCCGAAGAAGGGCGAGTTCTACCTCGCGGTGATCGAAAAGCCCGGCCGCGAGACGCTGGACGTGCTGGCCGAGGTCCTGCCGGCGATCATCAAGAGCTTCCCCTGGCCGAAATCCATGCGCTGGGGGGCGGCCTCGGCGCAGGCGGGCGCCCTGCGCTGGGTGCGCCCGCTGCAATCGATCGTCGCGACCTTCGGCCCGGAGACCGAGACGCCGGACCTGGTGCCGTTCGAGGTCGGCGGCATCACGTCGGGCACCACCACCTACGGCCACCGCTTCCTGGCGCCCGGCGCGATCGAGGTCCGTCGCTTCGACGACTACGTCCGGAGCCTGGAGCGCGCCAAGGTCGTGCTCGATGCGGATCGCCGCAAGGACATCATCCTGCACGACGCCCGCGACCTCGCCTTCGCCCGCGGCCTCGAGCTCGTGGAGGACGAGGGCCTGCTGGAGGAGGTCGCAGGCCTCGTCGAATGGCCGGTGGTGCTGATGGGCACCTTCGACCAAAGCTTCCTCGACATCCCGGGCGAGGCGGTGCGCGCTACCATCCGCGCCAACCAGAAATGCTTCGTCGTGCGCGACGCCGGCGGCGCGCTGGCGCCGGCCTTCATCCTGGTCTCGAACCTCGTCGCCACGGACGGCGGCGCCGCGATCACCGCGGGCAACGAGCGCGTGGTCCGCGCCCGGCTCTCGGACGCGAAGTTCTTCTGGGAGACCGACAAGGCGATCCGCCTCGCGGACCGCCTGCCGAAGCTTGACACCATCGTGTTTCACGAAAAGCTCGGGACGCAGGGCGAGCGGGTGCAGCGCATCGCGGCGCTCGCGCGTGAGCTTGCCTCCCTCGTCGGCGCCGATGCCGACCTCGCCGAGCGCGCCGCGCGGCTCGCCAAGGCGGACCTCGTCACCGAGATGGTCGGCGAGTTTCCCGAGCTGCAGGGCTTGATGGGCGCCCGCTACGCCGCGCTCCAGGGCGAGAACCCGAGCGTCTGTGCCGCGATCGAGGAGCACTACAAGCCGGTCGGGCCGAGCGACCGCGTGCCGACCGATCCGGTCTCGGTGGCGGTGGCGCTCGCCGACAAGCTCGACACGCTGGTGGGCTTCTGGGCGATCGACGAGAAGCCCACCGGGAGCAAGGACCCGTACGCGCTGCGGCGGGCGGCTTTGGGGGTGATCCGGACCACGCTGGAGCGGTCCCTGCGGCTGCCGCTTTCGAGCGTCGCCAACCGACAGTTCGCCATCGCGGAAACCCGTGGCGCGCCGGCCGCCTCCGCCGAGCCCGCAAGCATCCGCGAGGACGATTTCGGCTCGGCCGGCTTCCATTTCTCCGCAATCGTCGAGACCGACGGCGAGGCCGACCGAAGCCCGTCGGCCCAGCGCGTCGCCGACCTGCTGGCCTTCTTCGCCGACCGCCTCAAAGTCTACCTGCGCGACAAGGGCGCCCGCCACGACCTGATCGATGCGGTCTTCGCGCTGCCCGGCCAGGACGACCTGCTGATGGTGGTCCGCCGGGTCGAGGCGCTCGGCGCCTTCCTCGACACCGCGGACGGCAGGAACCTGCTCGCCGGCGTGAAGCGCGCCTCGAACATCCTGCGCATCGAGGAAAAGAAGGACGGCCGCGCCTACGATGCCGAGCCCGATGCCGCGTTCGCCGCCGCCGGCCAGCCCGAGGAGCGGGCGCTCGCCGAGGCACTGGCGACGGCGCGGGTCGAGGCTTCGGCGGCGGTCGCGAAGGAGGATTTTGCCGGCGCGATGCGGGCGCTCTCGCACCTGCGCGCCCCGGTGGACGCCTTCTTCGAGCACGTCACCGTCAACGCCGACGACGCGGCGCTTCGCGAGAACCGCCTCGCCCTCCTCAACGCGCTGCGCGCCGCAACCCGAGAAGTCGCAGACTTCTCGGCGATCGTGGGGTGAACCGCGGGTCCCTTCTCCCAGGGGGAGAAGGGCAGGACGATCTACACTTCCTATAGGGGGAAGCGCGGGTCCCCTCTCCCGTCCGGGAGAGGGACAGGGTGAGGGATGCGCCTTCTCCGGATGAACCTGTCCCCTTACCCCAACCCTCTCCCGAACGGGAGAGGGTGTGCGTCGCGCATCCGCGAGGTCGCGTCGGCGTGTGAGGTCAGGTCATGGCATGCCGAACCCGACGCAGCGTGCGACGAATTTGCGGGCGACGCAGACCGGTGCGGAGGCACGGCTCTGGCGCGTCCTCCGCAATCGGCAGCTGAACGGGCGCAAGTTCCGGCGGCAATGGCCGATCGATCGCTACGTCGTCGATTTCGCCTGCATCGAGGCGAAGCGCGTCGTCGAGGTCGTGGGTGCGACGCATGGATCGCAGGCCGCGATCGCGTCCGATGCCGTTCGGACCGAATGGCTCGGACGATGCGGGTTCGAGGTCGTGCGCATCGCCAACGCCGAGATCGACGAAAACCTCGACGGCGTCCGCGGGACGATTCTCGCCGCGATCGAGCGGCGCGATGTCCTCTGATGCGCCGCCTCAGAACCAACCCTTGATCCGGAACACCACGATCGGGATGATCGCGCTCGCGAGGATCAGGCTGAGCGCGTAGGGGTAGCCGTAGGCCCAATCCAGCTCGGGCATGTGCTTGAAGTTCATCCCGTACATCGACGCGATCAGCGTTGGCGGCACGCCGACCACCGAGACGACGGTGAGGACGCGGAAGACGTTGTTCTGCTCGATGTTGATCAGGCCCAAGGCCGCGTCGAGGAGGAACTGGACGTTCTCCGAGAGCCGGGTCTCGAACTCGTCGAGGGATTCGATGTCCCGGCGGATCGTCTCGAAGCGCGCATCGGTCTCTTCCTGGGCCAGCACCTGCTCGCAGGCTCCGGCGACGAAGGGCACGATGCGCTCGAGGCCGAGCAGGCTCGCCCGGATCTTGCCGAGCACCTTCCCGCGGCGGGCGATGCCCCGCAGGATGCGCTTCAGCGCCAGGTCGCGGCGGCGCGGGGGGGCCTTCTCGTCGGATTTCGACGGCCGGGCGCGCACGTCGAAGTCAAAGATCCGCGTCGAGAGGCCGTCGAGCTCGGCGCCCATGTCCTCGAGCGCATCGGCGAGGCTGTCGACCAGCTCCTCCATCAGCAGCAGGAAGACCTCGATCCCGGTCTTGGCGACCTCCCCCTCGTCGATCCGCTTGCGCACCTCGGTGAAGGCGCGGAGCTCGTGGAAGCGCACGGTGACGAGGTGGTCCGGCGTCAGGACGAAGCCGAGCGGCTTGAGCAGCGAGTCGGTGCTCTCGAAGGTCACCATCGGCGTCGAGAGGGACAGGCCGTTCTTCAGCCGGCGCAGGCGGCTGGAGCTCTCGACCTCGGACAGCGCCTTGCGCGAGGGCACGCGGATGCCGGTGGCCTCCTCCACCGCCCGGGCCTCCTCGGGGGTCGGATCGTTGAGGTCGATCCACACGGTCTGGGTCGGGACGGCGGCGCGGCCGCCGGTGTCGCTCGGCGCGAGCGCGCCCTCGGGGCCGTGCAGGCTGAGCATGAAAGGGAATTCCGTCGGCGCTTGCGATGAGGGGGGGAGAAACCCGGCGCGCGACGGCCGCCGCGGGGTGCGACAGACTTGACTCGCCAAGGGGCCGCCGCTATCTCGCCCGCAGCCTTGGCACTCATCTTCCACGAGTGCTAACGGCCAGGGTTGGACGCGGGTCTCCGCGGCATCAACGCCGATTTGCGAATTCAAACAAGAGGGCAGCTCATGAAGTTCCGTCCGCTGCACGACCGGGTCGTCGTCCGCCGCATCGAAGGCGAAGAGAAGACCAAGGGCGGCATCATCATCCCCGACACCGCCAAGGAGAAGCCGCAGGAAGGCGAGATCGTCGCCGTCGGCCCGGGCGCCCGCGACGAGGCCGGCCGCATCAACGCGCTCGACGTCAAGGCCGGCGACCGCGTCCTGTTCGGCAAGTGGTCGGGCACCGAGGTCAAGATCGACGGTCAGGATCTCCTGATCATGAAGGAATCCGACATCATGGGCGTCGTCGCCTGAGGTCTTCGGACACCTGACGTAACCGCCCTTCGAGGCCCGCCCGGGTCTTGGGGCTTCTCCACCAACGAAAAGGAATCCTGCACATGGCAGCGAAAGACGTTCGTTTCTCCTCCGACGCGCGCGACAAGATGCTCCGCGGCGTCGACATCCTCGCGGATGCCGTCAAGGTGACGCTCGGCCCCAAGGGCCGCAACGTCGTGATCGAGAAGAGCTTCGGCGCGCCGCGCATCACCAAGGACGGCGTCACCGTCGCCAAGGAGATCGAGCTCTCCGACAAGTTCGAGAACATGGGCGCCCAGATGGTGCGCGAAGTGGCCTCGAAGACCAACGACATCGCCGGTGACGGCACCACCACCGCGACCGTGCTCGCCCAGGCGATCGTCCGCGAAGGCGCCAAGTACGTCGCCGCCGGCATGAACCCGATGGACCTGAAGCGCGGCATCGACCTCGCCACGGCCGCCGCGGTCAAGGACATCATCGCGCGCTCCAAGAAGGTCGCCTCGTCCGAGGAGGTCGCCCAGGTCGGCACGATCTCGTCGAACGGCGACAAGGAAATCGGCGAGATGATCGCCCACGCGATGCAGAAGGTCGGCAACGAGGGTGTCATCACCGTCGAGGAAGCCAAGACCGCCGAGACCGAGCTCGACGTCGTGGAGGGCATGCAGTTCGACCGCGGCTACCTGTCCCCGTACTTCATCACGAACGCGGAGAAGATGGTCGCCGAGCTCGAGGACCCCTACATCCTCATCCACGAGAAGAAGCTGTCGTCGCTCCAGGCGATGCTGCCGGTGCTCGAGGCCGTGGTGCAGACCGGCAAGCCGCTGGTCATCATCGCCGAGGACATCGAGGGCGAGGCGCTCGCCACCCTCGTGGTCAACAAGCTGCGCGGCGGCCTGAAGGTCGCGGCCGTGAAGGCGCCGGGCTTCGGCGATCGCCGCAAGGCGATGCTCGAGGACATCGCGATCCTCACGCAGGGCCAGATGATCGCCGAGGATCTCGGCATCAAGCTCGAGAACGTCACCCTGCCGATGCTCGGCCGCGCCAAGCGGATCCGCATCGAGAAGGAGACCACGACGATCATCGACGGTTCGGGCGAGAAGGCCGACATCGAGGCGCGCGTCGGGCAGATCAAGGCGCAGATCGAGGAGACCACCTCGGACTACGACCGTGAGAAGCTCCAGGAGCGCCTGGCCAAGCTCGCCGGCGGCGTCGCGGTCATCCGCGTCGGCGGCGCGACCGAGGTCGAGGTCAAGGAGAAGAAGGACCGCGTCGACGACGCGCTCAACGCCACCCGCGCTGCGGTGGAAGAGGGCATCGTCCCCGGCGGCGGCACCGCCCTGCTCCGCGCCAAGAAGGCGGTCGCCGCCCTCTCGAGCGACAACCCCGACGTCCAGGCCGGTATCAAGATCGTGCTGAAGGCGCTCGAGGCCCCGATCCGTCAGATCGCCCAGAACTCTGGCGTCGAGGGCTCCATCGTCGTCGGCAAGATCACCGACAACACCAGCTCCGAGTCCTACGGCTTCAACGCCCAGACGGAAGAGTACGTCGACATGATCCAGGCCGGCATCATCGACCCGGCCAAGGTCGTGCGCACCGCCCTGCAGGACGCGGCCTCGGTCGCCGGCCTGCTCGTCACCACCGAAGCCATGATCGCCGACTCTCCGAAGAAGGACAGCGGCGCCCCCATGGGCGGCGGCGGCGGCATGGGCGGCATGGGCGGCGGGATGGACTTCTAAGTTTGAGCCACCATTGCAACGTCGGAAGGGGGTCGCCGCGAGGCGGCCCCTTTTTTCGTTGCGCTTGGGCCCGGGTCGGCGCCGTCTTCCCGACGCTGTGAAACGATCGGCGAGCGGACGCTTGGACGACGAGGGGGCTCGGGCGGCTTCGGGGAAGCCTGCAGCAGATCTGTCTCGACCATTGGCCGCGCGCGCGGCCTCCCGCGGACATCCTGAGCGGGAGGCTCTGCCGCGACGCGCTTCAAGCCTTTCAACCGGGAAGTCGACGAGAGCCGCGGCGGCGATTCTGCGAAAAGGACGACAGGAGCGATCGACGACGCGCCGTGTCAGCCCGCCCGCTTTCCGCAGCGGACGTAGGATGCGGTGCCCTTGCCGCTCGTCCAGGTCAGGCGGTCGCCGTCGACGACGAGGCGGACCTGGGAGGACCAGCGCCGGCCGCGCTCGGCGCAGTCCGCGGCCATGGTCCAGGCGTTCCCGACGCGTCGGCCGTCGTGGAAGCTGCAGATCGTCCGCCCGGCACTGGCGCGCTCGGGCGTGATCGTCGCGGGGATGTAGCCGCGTCGGCGCGAGCGCTTGCCGCAGGCGGCCTCGGTCGGGCCCCAGGTCCCGACGTACTCGGCGCGCTCCACCCGCGGCGGCGGTGCGAGCACCGAAGCAGCGGCCGGTGCCGAGACCGCCGCGACGACCGGAGCCGGCGCTTCGACGACGCGCGGCACCTGTACCTCGGGCACCGGCGTCGCGGCCGCGACGGCGATGGTCTGCGGCAAGGGGGGGAAGCCGAAGGCGGGCACCTCCGGCGGGGCGGCGGCGGCCGGCCTGAACGGGAGATCTTCGCTGAGGAACGTCACGCTATACCCGAACAGCGTGCCCCAGCCGGCGGCGAGCGCGACGAACAGCGCGACCCAGCGCTTCGAAACGGGACGGCCCGCTCCGCTGCTCTGTTCCGTCGGGTACGCCTCGAGCCCCGCCGCCATCGTCATCCCGCCCTCCCCTTCGTGGGCCGCACGCATCCGACGCCGAAATCTTCCGTGCGCCCGTCCGTCGCGACGCGGGAGCGATGGAGATGCCGAAGGTCCGCCGGGACGCCGCCTCGAAGATCCAGCGATTCGCAGACTGCGCACCGCGGGCGACGAAATCTTAACAAGTCTTGCGCGGCGCGAAATCCCTAAACGCGCGAATACGGCGCTGCGGCGGCGACGGATCGCAGGTGGGTCTTCGACGCGACACTTCCGGCGTTGCATCGGTGCAATGGCGGGTGCGCCAATTCACTGCCATGCTCGCGCGCCGCTCCCTTCAGGGCGAGCCAACGAGGCGCCCGATTCCCAGCGATGAGATGCTTCGCCACGGCTCTTGTGATCGCCCTCGCGTCGGGGCCGGCCTCGGCGCAGACGCGGCAGGCGACACCGCGCATCGCCTGCGCGGACGCGATGGAGATGGTCAAGCGCGGCGGCGACGTGACGATCGCGGTCGGCGGCGCGCAGCCCGAGCGCATCGTGCGCGACCGCAGCTTCTGCGACCTGTCCGAGATCGCCGAGCTTCGCCTCGTGCCCACCCGCGACAACCCGCAATGCCCGATCGGCTATCGCTGTCGCGAGCCGGGCTTCGAGGAATGGAACTGGTAGGCGGCCGGCTCACGCGCGGTTGAGCGTCGCGCCCTGGCCGGTGCCACGATCTCGCCACGACCCGCGGTCACTGCCGCCGGGAAGGGCTTCGCGAACGGAGCCGATCGTCAAGATTTCCGGGAGACGCGCGTGGCCGCACTTCGAAGCGGGCTCGGCCTGCAGGCCGTCCTCACGGCGCTCGCCGCCCTCGCGCTGCTGGCGGCACCCGGCGTCCCCTCCCCGCCGCTCTACGTCTCGCTCGCGGGCTTCGCCATGGCCGGCATCCTGCTCGCCTCGGCCAACCTCTCCGCCTACCTGAAAGTCTTCGTCTCGGTCTACGGGATCGGCTACCTCGTGCTCGCCGGCGGTAAGACGCTGGCCGCGATGGGAGCGCTGCCGCCGACGCTCGCCGCCCTGCTCCCGCCGGACTTCGCGGCCACGGGCGCCGTGGTGTTCGGCGGGTTGGTCCTGGCGATCTCCTACCTGAAGCCGATCCGCGCGATCACCCTGATCGCCGATCCGTACTTCGCCAGCCGCGAGGCGCCGACCCGGGAGATCGGCCCGTTCCGCTTCTTCGGCAACACCGAGGGCAAGGTCGGGCAGCGGCTGGTGGCGCTGTCGATCTTCATCACCTTCGCCCAGGTGGCGCTGCAGCTGCGCCTGAACTTCTGGTTCCGCGACCTGTTCAATGCGCTGCAGGAGTACAATGCCGACGCGTTCTGGTACCAGCTCGTCTGGATCTTCGCCCCGCTCGCCACGATCTGGGTCGTGGTCGGCATGTTCGACACCTTCGTTGACGCGTCGCTCCACCTGCGCTGGCGGACCTGGCTGACCCGGAGCTTCTACGAGCGGTGGCTCGACGGCGGCACGCATTACCGCATCCCCTTCACCGGCGAGCACGCGGACAACCCGGACCAGCGCATCCAGAGCGACGTCAACCTGTTCATCTCGCAGACGACGACGCTCTCGATCCGCCTGCTGTCGCAGGCGGCGACCCTGGTCTCGTTCATGGTCATCTTGTGGGGCCTGTCGCGCGATTTCGTCTTGCCGTTCACCGACACCGTGGTCCCGGGCTTCCTGGTCTGGCTCGTCGTCGGCTACGCGCTGGTCGGCACCTGGCTGACGCACCTGATCGGACGCCCGCTGATCGGGCTCGACTTCCGGCAGGAGAAGGTCGAGGCCGACTTCCGCTTCTCGCTCGCCCGCTCGCGGATCTACTCCGAGCAGATCGCGCTCCTGCGCGGCGAGCGCGCGGAGAACGTCAGGCTGAAGAGCCTGTTCGGCGAGATCATCGACAACTACCTCGGCATCATCTACCGGCGGATCAAGCTCGGCAGCTTCACGCTGTCCTACAGCCAGATCAGCGTGGTGTTTCCCTACATCCTCGCCGCGCCGAGCTACTTCCTCAAGAAGATCACCCTCGGACAGTTCCAGCAGACCGGCGACGCCTTCTCCAGCGTGCAGTCGTCGCTGTCGTTCTTCATCAACTCCTACGTCACGATCGCGGCCTACAAGGCCAACACCAACCGTCTCGCCTCGTTCAAGCGCGCGATGACGCTGGCCGAGGCTTATTCCGCCGCCTCCGACGGGCTCGGCCACGGCAACGCCACCGGGTCCGACGTGACCGCGACCGGGCTGACGCTCGCCCTGCCCGACGGGCGGACGATCGTCACCGCCGACAGCCTCGCGATGACGAAGGGCGCGTCGACGCTCGTCACCGGCCCCTCGGGCTCCGGCAAGTCGACCCTGTTCCGCGCGATCGCCGGGATCTGGCCGTTCGGCAAGGGCCGGATCGACGTGCCCGCCGGCCAATCGGCCCTGGTGCTGCCGCAGCGGCCCTACATTCCCCTCGGCACGCTGCGCGGTGCCGTGTGCTACCCGAACACCACCGACCAGTTTCCGGACGCGGCGATCCGCGAGGCGCTGGTCGCGGCGCAACTGCCGGCTCTGGTCGATCGCCTGGACGAGGTCGACGCCTGGGACCAGCGCCTGTCCGGCGGCGAGCAGCAGCGCCTGGCGATCGCCCGCGCGGTGCTGGCCAAGCCCGAATGGCTGTTCCTCGACGAATCCACCGCCGCCCTCGACGAGCCGAGCGAGGCCGGCATCTACCGGATGCTGCGCGAGACCCTGCCCAACACCACGATCGTCTCGATCGGCCATCGCTCGACCCTGCACGAGCACCATCAGCGCCGGGTCGACATGCAGAGCACGGGGGACGGCCGGTTCAGCCCGCGCGAGCTTCGCGCCGCCGCGCCAGCGGAATAGTCCCGGCTCCAAAACGTAAGACACCGACGTTAGACGGCTCATCGTCGTCGCTCGAAGTCGCCGTACAGCAATGCGGGAGGGTTCACCCGTCCGCATTGCCAGTTGAAATAATAAAGGAACCCTCCGGCAGTCCTGACGTTTGATACCCGCCTCAAGAAACTGCGGAGAAACGCATGACCAAGATCACCACTTTCGCCGGTGCCGCCGCCCTCGTTCTGATGTCGTCGGCCGCGTTCGCGGCGCCGTGCTCGACCGGAACCACCGTCACCCCCGACAAGGACGCCAGCAAGGCCTCGACGGTCGATCCGAAGGCCACCGCCAACACCAGCCCCGGCGCCAAGGGCGAGTCGCCCGGCACCGTCGGCGCGATGAACAAGGCCGGTTCCGCCGCCGGAGCCACCTCGCCGGCGGATGTCAACGCCCAGGACAAGGGCAACCCGACCGCCGCGCAGGCTGCCAAGAACGATTGCTGATCGATGATAGCGGATCGGCATCGATCCGGTTCGAGACGTTGCGCCCGCTCCGGGAAACCGAGGCGGGCGTTTTCGTGCGCCTAGCGCCGCAGGCCGGTCGCCGCCAGGGCGGCCTTCCGGATCGCGTCCACGTCCGGCGCGCCGGGCTTCACGACCCAGCTTCCGCCGACGCAGAGAACGGCGTCGAGCGCGAGCCAGTCCGGCGCCGTCGCCTCGGAGATGCCGCCGGTCGGGCAGAACCGGACCTGCCCGAACGGGGCGGCCAGCGCCTTCAGCGCCTTGATCCCGCCGGACGCTTCCGCCGGGAAGAACTTGAACCGGTCGAGCCCGTGGTCGAGCCCGCGCATGATGTCGGCGGCATTCGCCACCCCCGGCAGGTAGGGGATGCCGCGCTTCAATGCCGCCTCGGTGAGCGGCGCGGTGAGGCCGGGGCTGACGATGAACGTCGCGCCGGCTTCGATCGCCGCGTCGAGGTCGCGATCGTTGAGGACCGTTCCCGCCCCCACCACCGCGCCCTCCACCCGCGACATCGCGCGGATCACGTCGAGGGCGGCCGGCGTGCGGAGCGTGACCTCGAGCGCGGTCAGGCCGCCCTCGACCAGGGCTCGGGCGATCGGCTCGGCATGCTCGACGTCCTCGATCACGAGGACGGGGATCACGGGGACGGTGCGCATCAGCGCGTCGATGCCGGTCATGGTTGGATCTCCCGTTTCGTGATCAGAGGCCGGCGGCCGCGAGCATCGCCGAGGCGCCCTGCTCGGCCCCGTCGGCGCCGTGGCGCATGAAGGCGAACAGCTCCCGCCCGGTCCCGGTGGCCGGCGGCGGCGCCGCGGCCTCGTCGCGGGCGGCGAGTTCCGCGTCGTCGACGAGCACCTGCAGCAGCCCTTCCTCCGCGCTGAGCCGCACGATGTCGCCGTCGCGGATCTTCGCGATGAGGCCGCCGCCGAGCGCCTCCGGGCTGAGATGGATCGCCGCCGGCACCTTGCCCGACGCACCCGACATCCGGCCGTCCGTGACCAGGGCGACCTTGTGGCCGCGGTCCTGCAGCACGCCGAGCTGCGGCGTGAGCTTGTGCAGTTCCGGCATCCCGTTGGCGCGGGGGCCCTGGAAGCGAACCACAACGACGACGTCGCGCTCGAGCTCGCCCGCCTTGAACGCCTTCAGCACGTCGTCCTGGTCGTCGAAGACGCGGGCCGGCGCCTCGATCGTGCGACGGTGCTCGTCCACGGCGCTGGTCTTGAAGGTGGCGCGGCCGAGGTTTCCCTTCACCAGGCGCATCCCGCCATCGGCCTGGAACGGCGCGGCGGGCTTGCGCAGCATCGTGTCGTCGAGGCTCTCGGGCACCGCCTCCTCGAAGGTCAGCGCGTCGCCCGACAGCTTCGGGTCGCGGGCGTGGTCGCGCAGGCGCGAACCGGACACGGTGAGGATGTCGTCGTGCAGCAGGCCGGCGTCGATGAGGCTCGCCATCACGAAGCTCATCCCGCCGGCGGCGTGGAAGTGGTTCACGTCGCCGGAGCCGTTCGGATAGACCCGGGCGATCAGCGGCACCACACCGGACAGCCGGTCGAAATCCTCCCAGTCGAGAACGATGCCGGCGGCACGCGCCATCGCCGGCAGGTGGATCGCGTGGTTGGTCGAGCCGCCGGTGGCGAGCAGCCCGACCACCGCGTTGACGATCGCCTTCTCGTCGATGCAGCGCCCGAGCGGCCGGTAGTCGTTGCCCGATGCGCCGATCTCCGACAGCCGGTGGATCGCGGCGCGGGTCACGGCCTGTCGCAGCTTGGTGCCCGGATTGATGAACGAGGCGCCGGGCATGTGCAGGCCCATCACGTCCATCATCATCTGATTGGAGTTCGCGGTGCCGTAGAACGTGCAGGTGCCGGCCCCGTGATAGGAGGCGGATTCCGATTCCAGCAGCTCCTCGCGCCCGACCTTGCCCTCGGCGTAGAGCTGGCGGATGCGCTGCTTCTCCTTGTTGGCGATCCCCGTCGGCATCGGCCCGGCCGGGATCAGGATCGTCGGCAGGTGGCCGAAGCGCAGCGCGCCGATGATCAGGCCCGGCACGATCTTGTCGCAGATGCCGAGCAGGGCGGCCCCGTCGAACATGCCATGGCTGAGCGCGACCGCCGCCGACAGGGCGATGGCGTCGCGCGAGAACAGCGACAGCTCCATGCCGCGCTGGCCTTGGGTGACGCCGTCGCACATCGCCGGCGTGCCGCCCGCGACCTGCGCCGTCGCGCCGACCTCGCGGGCAAACAGCTTGATCTGCTCGGGGTAGCGTCCGTAGGGCTGATGCGCCGACAGCATGTCGTTGTAGGCGGTGACGATGCCGATGTTCATCGCGCGGCCGGAGCGGATCGCGGCCTTGTCCTCGCCGGAGGCCGCGAAGCCGTGGGCGAGGTTGCCGCAGGCCAGCGTCGGCCGGTGCACGCCCGAATCCCGCTCGCGCCGGATGAGGTCGAGATAGGCGGCCCGCGAGTCGCGCGAGCGCTCGACGATGCGGGCCGTCACCGCCGCGACCACCGGATGAATCTCTGTCATCGCATGCCCTCTCGACGGCTCGGAGCCGAAGCGCTCCGAGACCGTCCTGTCCTTGGTCGGGCTCGGGTGAGCCGACCGTGATGCGAACGTCTAGGCCCGCTGCCCGACCGTAAGATGGCGGCGACGGGCAAGACGGCAGGGGAAGCCGGAGCGTCGAGCCTCAGTACTGCCAGAAGATCCGCTGCAGTTCCTTGGTGTCGCTGGTCTTGGTCAGCGCGACCGCCGCGAGGATCTTCGCCTTCTGCGGGTTCAGGTCGTGCGCGACGACCCAGTCGTAGGTGTCGTCGGGCTGCTCGGCGTTGCGCAGCACGAACCCGTCGGGCACCCGCGACGAGCGGATGATCAGCGTGCCCTTGGCGCGGATGTCCTTCAGCGTGTCGACGAGATAGCCCGGCACCGAGCCGTTTCCGGTGCCGGCATTGACGATCGCCTTGGCGCCGGCATCGACCGCGGCCTTGTAGGCGCCGGGGAACATGTTGCCCGAGCCGTAGACGATCGCCACCAGCGGCAGGCTGTCGATCGTGTCGATGTCGAACTCGGAGCTGGTGCCGTGGCGCTTGTCGAGGCTGCGGAAGAAGTAGGTCTTGCCCTCGACCACCATGCCGAGCGAGCCCCACTGGCTGAAGAACGCGCTCGGCACGATGTTGGTGCGCTTGGTGGCGTCGCGACCGGACTGGATCTGGTCGTTCATCGTCACCGTCACGCCCTTGCCGATCGCCTCCTTGCTGCCGGCGACCGCGACCGCGTCGAGCAGGTTGAGCGCGCCGTCGGCGGAGATGGCGGTGGAGGGGCGCATCGAGCCGACGACGACGATCGGCTTGTCGGTCTTCACCACGAGATTGAGGAACAGCGACGTCTCTTCCAGCGTGTCCGTGCCGTGGGTGACGACCACACCGTCCACGTCGCTCTGCTTGACGAGCTGCGAGACGCGCTTGGCCAGCTGCACCAGCTGCGCGTCGGTGAAGCTCTCGGAGGCGATCTGGAAGACCTGCTCGCCGCGGACGTTGGCGATGGCCGACATCTGCGGCACCGCCGCGATCAGCTTCTCGACGCCGACCTTGGCCGCTTGGTAGGTCGCGCTGTTGGCGGCATCCGCGCCGGCGCCGGCGATGGTGCCGCCGGTGGCCAGGATCACCACGTTGGGCTTGCCGACCTTCGCCTCGACCGCCGCGTCGGGCATCTCGCGCGCGATCGCCGCCCCCGGCAGCGACAGGCTCGCCAGGAGAACGGCCGCGACCGCGGCACACCGGCTGGATCTGACAGACAGCATCGACAATCCTTCGTCATGACCGCCGCGGCGCGGCGTGCCGGCCGCATGGTAGGCCGGCCGTCCTACGAGGCAAGAACGAAGCCGCTCGCCGAAGCGTCGCCCTCGCCGAACCGTTATGCCGGATCGTTCCGCGAGCTTGAGCGTTTCCTCGAAACGTTCGTCCGGGAGAGGCGCCCCCATGCTGACCTTCGCCAGCCTCCTGGAAGACGTGAAGGGCAACGCGCCCGCCCGTGCAGCGATGTCGCTTCTCGACGCGGCGCTCGCGCGTCGCACGTCGGACGAGCAGGGCGCCTTCTGGCGTGCGATCGACCTGTATTACGTGTCGCGCAAGGCGCCGGGCGCCGAGCCGCAAGCGACGGAGGCGGGTTCGTCTCCCACCACGCAGGCCCCGTGACGATCGGGCCTCGTCCGGCGAGACCGAGGGGTTGATCTCCGGCGGGGCTTGCGCGCCGGTCCCGCTCCGGCCGATCACGCGCACGGCGCGGCACTGCCGAGCCTTCGTGCGACCGCGATCCACAACAGTCAGGAACCCCATGTCCGAACCCGACGACGAGCCCCTCGACGCCGTCTCCCGCCTCTACGCGAAGATGCTGGCGATGGAGATCGTGATGGGCGTGCTGATCGGGCGCCTGTCGGAGGAGGACCCCGAGGTTCGAGAGGATGTGAAGCGCGACGTCGCGGTGCTCCTGGCCGACATGCCGATCGACGGGGCGAGCGAGGAGCTGATCGCCGCCGAGGTCCGCCGCGCTGCCGAGGCGCTGACGAGCGTGCGGATCGCCTGAGCGAGCGGATCGCCGTCGCCGTCAGGCGAAAGGGTTCTTCACGATGGTCGGTTTCGTCGCCGATTCGGCGACCTTGCCCGGCAGGTCCGCCGCCTCGAGCGACGCGACGATCGCGTCGACCGTGGCCTTGAGCGCACGCGCCTGGGCCAGGCCCGCCGCGTCCCGCGTCAGGTCGAGGGAGCCGTGGAGCGCGATCGTCTCCGGGCCGTTCTCGAACGCGAGCGCCCCGATGGTCCTCACCGCGGCCCCGTCGGCGAAGGGCTCGAAGGCGGCCTCGCCGTCCGTGGATTTCTTCATGGCTGATCCTCAGAAGATCGCGCGGAGCAGTTGCCGCAACGCACGGTGCAGCGCGCGCACGGCCTCGTGGCCGAGCCAGTCCTGCCAGGTCTGCTCCCGTCCGCGGGGACGATGGTTGGCGATGTCGTCGCGGGAATAGGCGCGCGGCTCCGGTAGGGTAATCGCCGAGGCCTTCTGGCCCGGCGGCAGCGACGGGAAGGCGTCGATCCCGGCGATGGTGCGGAGCGCAGCGAGGGACACCGACTGGAAGGTCCCGCTGCCGTCGTTCGGCGCGAGCCAAGCACCGCCCTCCCCGGCCACCGGATCGTAGATCGCCTTGAACATCTGCGTCGGCACCAGCACCCGGCCGTTGATCGAGGCGAGCCCGTCGCCCGCGTAGACCGGCCCGGTCACGACGAAGAGCTGCCCGCGCCGGGTCGCGAGCCGGCGGGTGCTCTCCTCGATCGCGGCCCACAGGCTCCGGTTCAGCACGCGATCCTGCGGCACGATGTTGGCGAGGCTGAAGGACTGCGCCTGCGCCTCGCCGGTCGGCATGTCACCGGCCGGCGCGAGGTGGCCGCGGTCGAAGCCGCTGCGGACGTAGTCGTCGAGCCGCGCGCGGTCGTCCGGCGGGACGCGGTCCTCGTCATGGAAGGCGTCGATCCGCTCCACCAGCCGCGCCGCCGCGACGCTCGCTCGCGTCAGGTGCTCCGCGGCGTAGAGCGGCGTTCGCGCCACGCCGGAATGGAGCACCGCGTAGGCATCGAAGCACAGGGCCAGCGTCCTGGGGGCGAGCTTCGGGTTGGTCAGCTCCGGCGCTCGGCCGTCGGCGAACAGCGCCGGGCAGGCGTCCGACGACCGCGCCGCGCCGCATCCGAGCAGGAGGACGACGGCGGCGAGGCGAGCCGGCTTCAGGAGCACGTGCGGACCCTTCGCGGGCCCGACGGCGTCGGGCGCTCGCGCCACGCGCACGGCCGCCCGAGCGTCCCCTCGAACGGGCGCACGTCGCGGTCGGGCCCACCCGGCACGATCCGCGGCGGGCAATCTCCGAGATAGGCACACGCGAACGTGAAGTCCCCGTCGACCGGGCGGGGATCGGCCTCGGCTCCGGTGCTGAAGACGATGGTGAGAATGGTCAGGATTCCGGGCAGCACAGGGCGAAGCGACGCGGGCCTCATGTGGCAGCGAAGGCACGAAACCGGGAAAAGGGAGGGATGAAACATTGATCGGATCCCACAAGGTCCGTAATTGGCACTATCATGACAGCGGCCGTACCAACGTTCCCGCGAGCGGGCGACGGCGAATTCGGTCGAGGCGTGGTCGGAACGACCCCGTCGTCACACGAGAGGCGGACCGCGTGCCGTTCGCCTCGGATCGACGCGGCCTGCCACGGATGCCTTTCGGGCCGGACGTCATAAGCGAGCGAGTGGTTCATTGACACCTCAAGAAAACGCCCCCTCGATTTTGGACGGTTTGTCCGAGACGTCCGCGTTGCGGTTGCTTCCGGAGAGCGATCTCCGGGCGGTGGCGGACGCGGTTCGCTCGGAGATGATCGAGGCCGTGTCGGTGACGGGCGGTCATCTCGGGTCGGGG
>NZ_JAKSYR010000095.1:0-1241 GCF_022829705.1 Methylobacterium sp. E-025 | reverse complement strand
GGGTCAAGCGCCGCGATCAGGAAGGCGCACCCGTCAACCGGGGTGCTGTCACGATGCCGCGTTCGGACTTCCTGTTCACCAGCGAATCCGTCTCCGAGGGCCACCCCGACAAGGTGAGCGACCGGATCTCCGACACCGTGGTCGATGCCTACATCGCCGCGATGCCGGAAGCCCGCCTCGGCGTCGAGACGCTGACCACGACCAACCGCGTCGTGATCGCCGGCGAGGTCCGCGGCCCCGATTCGGTGACCTTCAAGGATCTCGAGGCGCTGTCCCGCGAGGCGGTGAAGGACATCGGCTACGAGCAGTCCGGGTTCCACTGGAAGAACAACGACGTGCAGATCTACCTGCACGCCCAGTCGGCCGACATCGCCCAGGGCGTGGACGCGGCCGGCAACAAGGACGAGGGCGCGGGCGACCAGGGCATCATGTTCGGCTACGCCGCCGACGAGACCCCGGAGCTGATGCCGGCCCCGATCTTCTACGCCCACAAGATCCTCAAGGACCTCGCCGACGCCCGCAAGGCCAAGCAGGGCGACGCGGCCAAGCTCGGCCCCGACGCCAAGAGCCAGGTCACGGTGCGCTACGCCAACGGCCGCCCGGTCGAGGCGACGCAGATCGTGCTCTCGACCCAGCATCTGGACGAGTCGCTCGATTCGGCCGACGTGCGCGCCATCGTCGAGCCCTACATCCGCGCAGCCTTGCCCGAGGGCTGGATCAACGAGGGCACGGTCTGGCACGTGAACCCGACCGGCAAGTTCGTCATCGGCGGCCCCGACGGCGATGCCGGCCTCACCGGCCGCAAGATCATCGTCGACACCTACGGCGGCGCGGCGCCCCACGGCGGCGGCGCCTTCTCGGGCAAGGACCCGACCAAGGTCGACCGCTCGGCGGCCTATGCCGCGCGCTACCTCGCCAAGAACGTCGTCGCCGCCGGCCTCGCCTCGCGCGCCACGATCCAGCTCGCCTACGCCATCGGCGTGGCCAAGCCGCTGTCGATCTACGTCGACCTGCACGGCACCGGCAAGGTCGACGAGGCCAAGCTGGAGGGCGTGCTGATGGACGCCCTCGACCTCTCGCCCCGCGGCATCCGCCTGGCGCTCGGCCTCAACAAGCCGATCTACGCCCGCACCTCGGCCTACGGCCATTTCGGCCGCGCCCCGGACGCCGACGGCGGCTTCTCCTGGGAGCGCACCGACCTCGCCGACAAGCTGAGGTCGGCCCTGGCGTAAGGGTTTCGA
>NZ_JAKSYR010000164.1:0-320 GCF_022829705.1 Methylobacterium sp. E-025 | reverse complement strand
CTTGGATCCGCGCCACCCCGTCATCCCGGGGCTGCGCAGCAGAGCCCGGGATCCAGAGCCGCCGACGGCGCATGACGACAAACGCCCTGCGGTTCTGGATCCCGGGCTCGCGTCCGGCGCGCCGGGATGACGGGGAGGGCCTGAGAACCGCGGTTGCGAAGGCCATGAACCCGAACGGATCTGCCGGTGAGGGACGCGGCGCGGCGCGTTACTGAGCCTCACCATGGGTTGCTGCCGGCGGGCATGCTGGTGCCGGCTTCGCTGCGGCGGGCCGGCTTGGCGTTTAGGCTGGGCTTGTGGGACCGGCCGGGGGGGTCCGG
>NZ_JAKSYR010000088.1:0-74807 GCF_022829705.1 Methylobacterium sp. E-025 | reverse complement strand
GCGGTGCAGGCCCTGGCGGCGGTGCGGGCGGTGGTGCCGGCGGCGCGATGCGCGGGAACGACGCCGGCGGCCCGGCGGGCGGCGGGGTCGAGCGCGGCGGGCCGGGCGGCGGTGCCGATCGTGGGGCGCCGGGCGGGGCGGAACGCGGCGGTGCGATGCGCGACGACGGCCCCGGCGGCAAGCCCGGCGCCCGCGACGAGCGCGGCGGCCCCGGGCGCAACGAGACCGGCGGCCCCCGCGGGGATCGCGACGGTCCGGCGGCGCGCGACGGACGCGGCGACCGTGATGGTCCCGGCGCCCGTGACGGCCGGGGCGATCGCGACGGCCCCGGTGCCCGCGGCGACCGCGACGGTCGTCCGGATCGCGGCGCCCGCGGTCCGCGCGGCGGCGGCGAGGCCCGCGGCGCCTATGGGCGTCTCGGCGGCGCCGAGCGCACCCGGTTCCGCCAGGACCTGTTCCGCAGCGGCGTGCCGCGCCTAGCGGCCGGCGCCTTCGCGCTCACCGTCGGCACGGCGATCGCCCGCAGCTATGAACTGCACCGCCTCCCGCCGGCGATCGTCGAGCTGGCACCGGAATACGAGGATTACAGCTACGTCCTCGTGGACGACGACATCGTCATCGTCGATCCGGACACCTACCAGATCGTGGACGTGATCCGCGGCTGAGGCGAAAACCCGCGCCGGCCTGCCCTCCCTCCTCTGCGGGGGAGGGTGGGCCTCGTGGCGGCAAGGGTCGGGAGAGGCGGGTGCGTCGTCCGGATACGGCGCTCCCCCTCTCCCGATGTGCTTCGCGGGCCGACATCCCGCGCCAACCGAGGGGCGCGGCGGCGCATCGGGCGAGCGGCCCCGGCCCTACGTCCCGCGGTCGAGCATCCGCGAGACGACCCGCGCCGTGTAGTCGACCATCGGCACGATGCGGGCGTAGTTCAGGCGCGTCGGGCCGATCACGCCGACGACGCCGACGATGGTCTGCGAGCCGTCGCGGAACGGCGCCGCGATCAGCGACGAGCCGGAGAGCGAGAACAGCTTGTTCTCCGAGCCGATGAAGATCCGCACCCCGTCGCCGCCCTCGGCACGGGCGAGCAGGTCGATCACGTCCTTCTGCGTCTCGAGGTCCGAGAACAGCAGCCGCATCCGCTCGAGGTCCTCGATCGCGCGGAGGTCGTCGAGCAGGTTGGCCTGCCCGCGCACGATGAGCTGGCGGGCCTCGCTCGGGCCGACGGACACGGCGAGGCCCGCATCGACCAGCCGCTCGGTGATCGCGTCGAGCTCGCGCTTCATCGCCTGGCGGCCCGCCTCGATCTCGGCGCGCAGGCCGCCGAGGGTGCGGCCGTGCAGGCGGGCGTTGAGGTAGTTGGACGCCTCCTGCAGCGCGCTCGCCGGCAGGCCCGGCGGCAGGTCGAGCAGGCGGTTCTCGACCGAGCCATCGTCGGAGACGAGCACCACCAGGGCGCGTGCCGGATCGAGCCGCACGAACTCGATGTGCTTGAGCTGCACGTTGGTCTTGGTCGTCAGCACCACGCCGGCTCCGCGCGAGATGCCCGAGAGCAGGCTCGACGCCTCGGCCAGCGCCGAATCGAAGGTGTGCCGCGAGGCCGCCGCCCGCATCTGCGCCTCGATCCGCTCCTGCTCCTCGCGGCCGACATCGCCGAGCTCGAGCATCGCGTCGACGAAGAAGCGCAGGCCCAGCTCGGTCGGCAGGCGCCCGGCGGAGGTGTGCGGCGCGAAGATCAGCCCGGACTGCTCCAGGTCGGACATCACGTTGCGGATCGAGGCCGGCGACAGGGTCATGGGCAGGATGCGCGCGAGGTTGCGCGATCCCATCGGCTCGCCGGTGGAGAGATAGCCCTCGACGATCTGCCGGAAGATCTCGCGGGCACGCTCGTTCAGCGCGGCGAGGGCCTGCGCCTGCGGCGGTTGGGAGAAGGGTCGGGAAAACTCGGTCACGCGCGGTTCCTGGCCGATGATTGTGTCCCGCTAAAGCCTGCGGATCAATCCATGGGCTTCTCATACGGCGCTCGGGCGCTTCGGGTTGCCGCGTGTGGCGGCGCAGCCTAAGCACCCCGCTCAAATTCGGGAATCAGGAGAACGCCGCATGCGGCCTTCGAAGCGCGCGGCCGACGAGTTGCGCAAGGTCACGCTCGAGCGCTCGGTCGCCCGCTACGCGGAGGGCTCCTGCCTCGTGACCTTCGGCGAGACCCGGGTCCTGTGCACCGCCTCGCTGGAGGAGCGCGGGCCGCACTGGCTGCGCGGCTCGGGCAAGGGCTGGATCACGGCGGAGTACGCCATGCTGCCGCGCGCCACGCACGAGCGCACCCGCCGCGAGGTCAATTCCGGCAAGCCCTCGGGCCGGACGCAGGAGATCCAGCGGCTGATCGGGCGATCTCTGCGCGCCGTCACCAACCTGCCGGCGATGGGCGAGAAGCAGATCACCGTCGACTGCGACGTGATCCAGGCCGACGGCGGCACCCGCACGGCATCGATCACCGGCGCCTGGGTCGCGCTGCACGAGTGCTTCGCCTGGATGCGCGCCCGCTCGATGATCTCGGTCGACCCCTTGCGCGACCACGTCGCCGCCATCTCCTGCGGCATCGTCAAGGGCGCCGCCGTGCTCGATCTCGACTACGCCGAGGATTCGGGCGCGGAGACCGACGCCAACTTCGTCATCACCGGCACCGGCGGCCTCGTCGAGGTTCAGGGCACCGCCGAGGGCAAGCCGTTCTCGGAGGACGAGCTGCTCGCGCTGCTCCGGCTCGCCAAGGGCGGCGTCGCCGACCTCGTCGCCCTTCAGAAGCAGGCGATCGCATGAGCCACCGCATCCTCTCGGGCCGGGTCGTGATCGCGACCCACAATGCCGGCAAGCTGGTGGAGATGCGCGAGCTGCTCGCGCCCTTCGGCGTCGAGGCGGTCTCGGCCGGCGAGCTCGGGCTCGCGGAACCCGACGAGACCGGCACGATGTTTTCCGAGAACGCCGCGATCAAGGCGGTCGCCGCCGCCAACGCCGCGGGCCTGCCGGCCTTCGCCGACGATTCGGGCCTGTGCGTCGATGCGCTCGATGGGGCGCCCGGGCTGTTCTCCGCCCGCTGGGCCGGGGCGTCCAAGGACTTTTCCGGCGCGATGGCGCGGATCTTCGCGGAGCTGGACCTGCGCGGGGCGAGCGACCGGAGGGCGCACTTCGTCTCGGCCCTGGTGCTGGCCTGGCCCGACGGCCACACCGAGCTGTTCGAGGGCCGCGTCTTCGGCGACCTCGTCGAGCCGCGCGGCACGGCCGGCTTCGGCTACGACCCGATGTTCCGGCCCGACGGCTTCGACCGCACCTTCGGCGAGATCGCGTCGGAGGAGAAGCATGGGGTCGACTGGCAGACCGGCGACGCCCTCTCGCACCGGGCCCGTGCCTTCGTGAAGCTCGCCGCCGCATGCCTGCGCCGGCCGGGCTGAACGGATCGGGCGATTGCCAAACGGCGCGCACGCGAGCACATCGCGTGCGATGACCGACCGTTCAGGCCCGGACCACCCGACCCGCGATGCGGGCTTCGGCGTCTACGTGCATTGGCCCTTCTGCGCCTCGAAGTGCCCGTATTGCGACTTCAACAGCCATGTCCGCCACGCGCCGGTGGACGAGGCGCGCTACCTCGCGGCCTTCCGCGCCGAGATCGCGCACGTGGCGGGGCGCACCCCCGGCCGCACCGTCTCGAGCATCTTCCTCGGCGGCGGCACGCCCTCGCTGATGCAGCCCGCGACGGTCGCCGGCATCCTCGATGCCATCGCCGCAGCCTGGGGCGTCGAGCCCGGCGCCGAGATCACGTTGGAGGCCAACCCGACCAGCGTCGAGGCCGGGCGCTTCCGGGGCTACCGCACGGCCGGGGTCAACCGCGTCTCCCTCGGCGTCCAGGCCTTCGACGACGCTTCGCTCAAGAGCCTCGGGCGGCTGCACAGCGCCGAGGAGGCCTTCGCCGCGATCCGGGTCGCGCACGGCGCGTTCGACCGCAGCTCGTTCGACCTGATCTACGCCCGCCCGAACCAGACCGCCGCGGCGTGGCGGCGCGAGCTCACCGAGGCGATCGGCCGGGCGGCCGAGCACCTCTCGCTCTACCAGCTCACCATCGAGCCCGGCACGCCGTTCTACGGGCTCGCCGCCGCCGGCCGGCTGGTGCCGCCCGACGACGAGACCGCCCGCGCGCTCTACGACGTGACCCAGGAGGTCTGCGACCGGGCGGGCCTGCCGGCCTACGAGATCTCGAACCACGCGCGTGCCGGCGCGCAGTCGCGCCACAACCTGCTGTACTGGCGCTACGGCGAATATGCCGGCATCGGCCCCGGCGCGCATGGCCGCCTCGTGACGGAGGCCGGCCGCCTCGGCACCGTCACCGAGAAGGCACCGGAGGCCTGGCTCGCCCGGGTCGAGCGCGACGGCCACGGCATCGCCGAGACCGAGACGATCGCCGGCGCCGACCAGGGCGACGAGTTCCTGATGATGGGCCTGCGCCTGTCCGAGGGCATCGATCCGGCGCGCTATGCCGCGCTGAAGGGCCGCCCGCTCGACGGGTCGCGGGTCGCGGCGCTGATCGGCGACGGCCTCGTGGCGCGGCTCGACGGCGGCCGCATCGCCGCGACCGCGCGCGGCGCTCCGGTGCTCAACGCCGTGGTCGCGAGCCTCGCGGCGTGATGCCGAACGCCTCCGCGCGCGCGTCGAAAGCCGATTCGTGAGCCGGCGATGACGTCGGCCGTCATCGGCCTCGTGCTGCTCGCGGCGCTGCTGCATGCCGGGTGGAACACGCTGCTGCGCGGCGGCGCGGACCGGCTCTGGACCAATCAGCGTGATGAACTTCACGGTCGGCGGGCTCGGGCTCCTCATCACCGTCGCGGTCGAGCTGCCAGGTCTTCGACACCGCGGCGATGGTCACCGTCCACCGCGCGTCTCCGCTCTGGCTCCTGCTGACGCGCGGATCGGCGGCCCTCGGCGGGCGGCCCGCCGCGGTCGCGCGCGCCGTCGGCGGGGGCGCCGCCTCGCTGCTGGCCTACGCGGCGGTGATCTGGGCGATGCGGCTCGGGGCGATGGGGCCGGTCTCGGCCCTGCGCGAGACCAGCGTGGTCTTCGCCGCGCTCCTCGGCCGCGCCTTCCTGGCGGAGCGCCTGACCGCCGGCCGCATCGCCGCCTGCACGGTCGTCGCGGCCGGCGCGGCGATGATCGGCCACGGCTGACGCGCGGCGGAGGCTCAGGTGCCGGGTTTGGCCAGGGCGCGGGGCGCCGGGCTGACCACGCTCGACGCGTTGTTGCGGATCTCGTGGACGGCGAGCGCCCGGTCGCTCAGGCCGTCGGCGCGGAAGCGGAAGGTGCCGTCGACGCCGGCGAACCCGGCGCTCTTGGTCAGGGTCGCGTCGGCGAAGCGCTGGGTCCCGTATTGCCGCGCGAGCGCCGCACTGAGCGAGACCGCGTCGTAGGCCAGCGAGGCGACCCGCGGCGGGCTCGTGCCGAACCGCGCCTGGTAACGCCCGGCGAAGTTGCCGAATCCGCCGGTGTCCGGTGCGGCGAAGCGGCCGCCCTGCAGGGCCGGCAGCGCGAAGAGCCGCGGCTCGTTCCAGACCGCGGTGCCGATCGGCCGGACGCGGGACGGCGCGAAGCCGGCCTTGGTGAGCGCGGCCGCCACATTCGGCAGCCCGTCGGCGGTCTCGGGCAGGAACAGGGTGTCGGCCTGCGCGCCCGGTCCGGTGATCAGGCCGCCGAGGCGCGCGATCGCCGGCTCCGGCGCGCCGGGGGCGTAGCGCTCGATGCCGACGAGACGGGCGCCCTTGCGCGCCACCGCTTCGCGGAACTGCGCCTCGACGGCGTTGCCGTAGGCGTTCTCGGGGATCAGCGCGGCGAAGGAGCGGCGCCCGCCCGCGACCGACTCGTCGACGATCCGGTCGACCTCGGCCTGCGGGAGGAAGCTCAGCAGGTAAGTGCCGGGGCCGGCGACGCTCGCATCGGTCGAGAACGCGATCACCGGCTTGCCCGCGGCGCGCGCCGTCGCCGAGGCGGCCGCGACGTTGGCGGCGAAGAGCGGGCCGAGCACCAGCTCGGCGCCCTCGGCGATGGCGGCGCTCGTCGCCTCGCGGGCGCCGTCCGGCGAACCGCGGTCGTCGCGCACCAGGATCTGGAGGTCGGGCTGCTGGTATTCCTCGATCGCGAGCTCGGCCGCGTTGCGCATCGCCGCCCCGAGATTGGCCCCCTGGCCCGAGAGCGGCACGACGAGGGCGACCTTGACCGAACCGGTACCGATCCGGCCCGGCGCCGAGGCGGCGGCCGGCGTCGAGCCGGGAACGGCGTCGGCGGGCGGTGCGAGGCCGGGAGCGAGTTCGGCCCGCGGCGGCGGCGCGGCGCGGACGGAACGCGCCCGGTCCGGAACGCCGATGCAGCCGGCAAGGGCGAGGATCACGGCGAGGGCGGCGCCGGCCCGGAGGGCGCGGGGCGGGACACATCGCGCCATCGCGAAACTTCCTTCCCGTAAAGATCGTCCACGCGGGATCGTGGCTCTGGCTTAAAGCGTGGACCCGAAAAGTAAACGCGCCGATGTCGCAGGATCGCGCGCGCCCCCGGAAAACACGAATCAGCGGGGGTTCGCGGCGGTTCGGCGGCCGCGAGCAAATTCCGCTCGGCGGCTTGGCGTGGCAAGGTCCGTGCGATGACACAGCGAATCGAGCCCGCACGCCGCCCCCGCAGGGACGGGCCGGCCAAATCCACCGCGACCAAGGTTGCGACCTTCACCGCCTTCGGGCTGGCGACGGAAGCGGAGCCGCTCGCGCCGGGCCTGCACGTGGTGGCGACGCCGATCGGCAACCTGCGCGACGTCACGATCCGGGCGCTCGCGACGCTGGCCGCCGCCGACGCGGTGCTCGCCGAGGACACCCGCGTCACCCGGACGCTGCTGATGCACTACGGCATCACCACGCCGCTCGTCGCCTACCACGAGCATTCGAACGCCGCCGTCCGCGAGCGCATGGTGCGGCGGATGCTGGACGGCGAGGCGCTGGCGCTGGTGTCGGATGCCGGCACGCCGCTGGTCTCCGATCCCGGGTTCAAGCTGGTCCAGGCGGCGATCGAGGCGGGGATCTGCATCACGCCGATTCCCGGCCCGTCGGCGGTGATGACGGCGATCGTCGCCGCCGGCCTGCCGACCGACCGGTTCTTCTTCGAGGGTTTCCTGCCGCAGAAGGCCGGCGCCCGCCGCAACCGGCTCTCGGCGCTGGCGACCGTGCCCGGCACGCTGGTCCTGTTCGAATCGCCCCACCGCCTGCCGGAGATGCTGGCGGACGCGGCGGAGGTCCTCGGCGGCGCCCGTCCCGCGGCCGTGGCGCGCGAGCTGACGAAGATGTTCGAGACGATCCGCCGCGGCACCCTGGCCAGCCTCAACGACACCTTCGCGGAGGAGGGCGCCCCGAAGGGCGAGGTCGTGGTGGTGATCGGGACCGCGCCGGACGAGGCCACCCCGGAGGAGGCCGATGCCGGCCTCGACGCGGCCCTGCGCGTCGCGCTCGCGCGGCACTCGATCAAGGATGCCGCAAGCCTCGTTGCCGACGAGACCGGGCAGCCGCGCCGCGCCGTCTACAACCGTGCGCTGGTGCTGGCTCGCGAGACCGATGCGGACGCCTGATGCCGCGCGCCGGAAGGCGACCGAACGCCGCGGGCGCCGGGCCGAATGGCTGGCGCTCGGCGCGCTGATGCTGAAGGGCTATCGCCCCTTAGCGATGCGGGTGAGCGCGTCGGGCGGCGAGATCGACCTGATCGTGCGCCGCGGCGGCACCATCGCCTTCGTCGAGGTCAAGGCGCGCGCGACGCTGATCGAGGCGCAGGGCGCGATCGGCCGGGTCAAGCGACAACGCTTCTCGCGCGCGGTGCGGAGCTGGATCGCGCGGCATCCGTTCGCCGGGAGCCTGACCCTGCGGGCGGACGCGGTCTTCATCGGCGGACGCGGCTGGCCGGTCCACCTCGTCGACGCGTTCCCGATCGAGGGCCTGTAGCGGACGGTCAGGCGCGCGCGGCGCTGATCGCGCCGATGAGCGTGCGCTTGAGGTCGGCCTGGCTGAACGGCTTCTGCACCACCGGGCGATCGCGGAACGGCTCGCGGATGCCGGCGCCGCCGTAGCCGGTCGAGAAGATCAGCGGCAGGTCGCGCTTCGCGATCGCCTCGGCGACCGGGTAGATCGGCTCGCCGGCGACGTTCACGTCGAGGATCGCGACCTCGAAGGTCTCGCCCTCGGCCATCTCCAGGGCGGTCGAGAGGCGTGCGGCCGGGCCGACCACGGTGCAGCCGAAATCGAGCAGCATGTCTTCGAGCAGCATCGAGATCGCGGCTTCGTCCTCGACGACGAGCACCCGCTTACCCTGGAGAACGTCGTCGTTCGGTTCCGCGCTCACGCCGAGGTGTCTTCCTTGTCGATCCGCTCCGCTTCAACGGAACGTCGCCATGATGGCTGGTCGGATCCGATCGTCGCGCCAGGAGAACCAAGCGGGTACACCGGGCGGCTGAGGGGTCGCCCGGAACGCCGGTTGTGTCAAGCGTCCGGCGCGGGCTGTTCCGTCGGCAATGTTACACGGCGATACATTTCGCGATAGGGTGTGGCACGGTCCGCGTGAGGGCAGAACCCGCAATGGGCCGATCTTTTCCTGACACGACCGGATTTTTCCTGTGAGGGGTCGCCCCGTTCCGATCTGCGACCGCCGCGCCGTGCTGGTCGGCCTCGGCGCCGCCATCGCGGCGGCGCCCGCGCGCGGGCAAGGCGCGGTGGTGGTCGCCTCGAAGAGCGACACCGAGGGGACGCTCGCCGGCAGCATGATCGCCCTGTGCCTGGAGGATCTCGGCATCCCGGTGCAGCGCCGCCTCGGTCTCGGGCCGACGCTGATCGTGCGCTCGGCCCTGATGTCGGGCGATGTCGACCTTTATCCCGAATACACCGGCAACGGCGCCTTCTTCACCGGCACCGAGGGCGATCCGGCCTGGAAGCGGGCCGACGACGCCTACGCCGCGATCGCGGCGGCGGATCGGGCCAAGGGCCTCGTCTGGCTCGGGCGGGCGCCGGCCAACAACACCTGGCTGATCGCGGTGCGCGGCAGCCTCGCCCGGCGCGAAGGGCTCGCCACCATGGCGGATTTCGCCGGGGCCGTGCGGCGCGGGTTGATCCTGCTCGCGGCCTCGACCGAGTTCGTCGAGAGCCCGGCGGCCCTGCCGTCCTTCGAGGCGGCCTACGGGTTCTCGCTGCCGATGAACCGCATCATCAGCCTGCCCGGCGGCGACACGGCGGTGACTGCGCGGGCGGCGGCGCAGGGCATCAGCGGCGTCAACGCCGGCATGGTCTACGGCACCGACGGGGCGCTCGACGCCCTCGACCTGACCGTGATGAGCGATCCGAAGGGCGCGCAGATCGTCTACGAGGTCGCCCCGGTGATCCGCGCCGACACCCTGGCGCACCACCCGCGCATCCGCGAGAAGCTCGATCTGGTGTTCGCGTGCCTCGATGCCCATACGCTCCGCCGGCTCAACGCCCGCATCACCGTCGAGGGCCAGGTCGCCGAGACGGTGGCGCGGGCGTTCCTGCGCGACGCCGGCTTCATCGCTTGACGCCCGCAACGGAGGATCGGCGCGGGGGCATCGGCCCGCCGCTGTTCGCCGCCGCCTTCCTCGGTGCGGTCTACGGCCTGCCGCTGCTGCGCATCGCGAAGAACCGCCTCGTCGTCGGCGAGCCGGTCTACGCGCTGGACGGCCTCGGGGCCCTGCCCGGATTCGGGCCGGAGATCAAGGCGGTGGCCGGGCTCGTGCTGGGCGCGGTGCTGCTCGCCCGGATCGGGCGGACGCGGATCGGCGTCGGCGCCGCCACCGTGCTCCTCGCCCTGGCCCTCGCGCTGCTGATGCTGGCGCTGGGCAGCACGGCCGGGGACCTTCTCGCCGGCGAGCCGCCGGCCGCCCGCGCCGGCCTCGCCTCCGGTGCCTGGACGGCGCTGCTGCTGCTCGCGGGCGGGCTCGCCCACCTCGCCCGCCGCATGGCCGTGCCCGGGCTCGGGGGGGCGCTCGCGGCCGCGTTCCTGGGCTTCGTCGCGCTGGCCGGCTCGACCGGGACGCTCGGGAGCCTGTCGCTCGCCGTCGAGTTCGCGGCGCGCAAGGACGTGGTCGGCGAAGCCTTGGTGCGGCATCTGCTGCTTTCGGGAAGCGCGGTGCTGCTGGCGGTCGGCGGTGCCGTGCTGCTCTCGCTGTGGCGACGCGGGCAGGGCCTCGTCGAGGTGCTGGTCGGCGGCATCCAGGTGGTGCCGGCCCTGGCCCTGCTCGGCGCCCTGGTCGCCGTCGCCTCGGGCCTGCTGCGGGCGGTCCCGGCGCTCCGCGAGGCCGGCCTCGGCGCGCTCGGGCCGGTGCCGGCGGTGATCGGCATCGCCGCCTATCTGCTGCTCCCGCTGTGGCGCGGCCTCGCCCTGGCGCTCGCAGCGCCGGACCCGGCGACCCTCGACGCGGCCGAGGCCCTCGGCCTGCCCTCGCAAACGATCCTGTTCCAGGTGCGGCTGCCGATCGGCGCCGGCATCCTGCTCGGGGCGCTGCGCGTCGCCTGCGTCCAGGGGATCGGGCTCGCGACCCTCGGGGCGCTGGTCGGGGCCGGCGGCCTCGGCGGCATCGTCTTCGACGGCATGGCGCAGTTCGCCCCGGACCTGATCCTGCTAGGCGCGATCCCGATCGTCGCGCTCTCGCTCGTCGTCGAGCGGACCTTGAGCCTGGCCGAGGATCGCTGGCGCGGGACGCCGGCATGACCCGGCTGCGTGCCCTGCGCCCGGCTCTCGGAGCCGTCGCCGCCGGCCTCGTGCTCGCGTGCTTCAGTCATCCGACCGTCGCCGCAGCGATCGTCTCGGCGCTCGGCGAGACGCCGCGGCGGGCGCTGCCGCTCGACCATCTCGGTGCGCTCGCCCTGCACCACCTGATCCTCGCCGGGACCGGCCTCGTCCTCGTCGCGATCACGGGAATCGGCCTCGGGATCCTCGCGACCCGCCCCGGCGCGGCCTCGGTCCGGGGCGGGATCGATACGCTGGCCGCCGCGGCGCAGGCGGTGCCGCCGGTGGTCGTGGTGGCGCTCGCCCTGCCGATGCTCGGCTTCGGCGGCCCGCCGACCCTGCTGGCCCTGGTGCTCTACGGCATCATGCCGACGCTCCGCGGCACGGTCGGCGCCCTGGAGGCGGTGCCGGCGGAGGCGCGCGAGGCGGCCAAAGCGCTCGGGCTCACCGCCCGTCAGACCCTGACGCGGATCGAGCTGCCGCTGGCCGCGCCCGCCATCGTCGAGACCTTGCGCACGGCCCTCGTCCTCGCCGTGGCGACCGCCGCGGTCGGCGCGCTGGCCGGCGCCGCGACGCTCGGCACGCCGATCGTCGCCGGCCTCCAGAACCAAAACACCGTGCCGATGCTCCAGGGCGCCGCCGCGACGGCGGCGCTCGCCTTCCTGTGCGACGCGCTGATGGTCGCGGCGGCAGGCCTGCTTCGCCGCTGATCGCCTCTTCGACGACGAAGCGCGAATCCAATAGGCCTGAATAGGAAAATACTCTACGTGAGGTACGCGACGTCCACCGGCTTCGTCGCACGCGAAGTCGGCTTCGGTCTTTTCGGAGGGCGTGTGCGGATCACCTACGGTACGCATGCCCTCGGCAATTTGGTGGATCGAGCACTGGAGCGCGTGTGGATCGAACGCACCGTGGCAGAGCCGGAAGAGACCGAGACGGACCCGAAGCACCCGGAACGAAGACGGGCCTATCGCTCGGTGCCGGAGCGCGACGGCAGGATGCTGCGCGTGGTATACGTGCCGACCGAAGATGGCGTGCACATCGTGACCGCATTCTTCGATCGCAGCCGGAGGCGCTCACGTGAAGTCGCGGTATGACGCTAAGACCGATGCGCTCTACGTGCGCTTCGCGGATGCCCCCGTCGTCGAAAGCGAGGAAGTCCGTCCCGGCCTAGTCCTCGATTTCGATGCCGCCGGTCGGATCGTGGCGGTCGAAATCCTCGATGCATCGGAGCACCTGTCCACCGGTGCGGACCTCCGGCACCTGACGGCGGCCTGATCGCAGGAGTATTTCCAAGCGAGGTGGAAGCCCGCTCGCCGGAAGGACATGAGGCCGAACGGCGGTTCGGAGCCGGTCGCCTCGACGACATGCGAGCGCCCGCTCTATTCGTCCTTGAACGACACCTTCGCCCCGCGGGCGACGTGGGCGGCGAGGTCGCGGGCGTTCCAGTTGGTCAGCCGGATGCAGCCGTGCGACTCGGTCTTGCCGACCTTTTCCGGCTCCGGGGTGCCGTGGATGCCGTAGGAGGGAATCGCGAGGTCGATCCAGACGAGGCCGACCGGGTTGTTCGGGCCGGGGCGGATCGAGAACTTCTTGCGGCTCTTCACGCCCTTGAAGCGGTACTTCGGATCGTAGGTGTAGAACGGGTCGAAGGCGACGCCCTTCACCTTGGTCTCGCCGCTCGGCGCGGGCTTCTCCTCGCTGCCGATCGAGGCCGGATAGTAGGCCAGAAGCTTGCCGTCCTTGCCGAAGGCGCGCACGTCGCGGCTGCCCTTGTCGACCTCGACGCGGTCGACCTTCGGGTCCTGCGGCAGGTCCTTGGCCTTGGGCTTGTCGAGGCCCATCGGCGCGACGCCCGCGACCAGGATCACCGTTCCGGCCTTGTCGAGGGGCTTGTCCGGGTTAAGCTGGCTCAGCAGGTCGCGGCTCATGTGGAAGCGCTCGGCCAGCATCTCGCGCGGGTTGGTGTAGCTCATCGCCTTCAGGTCGGCCTGGGCCTCCATCTTCGGCGGGATCGTCTCGACATAGGGGCCGGCCGCATCCGCCTCGGTGATGGTGTAGTCGGCGACCACCGGATCGCCGCCGGTGGCGGCGAGCTTGTCGAAGACGTCCTTCGTCAGCGTCTTCGTCGCGGGCAGGCCCTGCGCCACGGCGTAGGCCGAGAGCGCGCCCTGGAGGTTCTCGCCGTCGCGCCCGTCGATGGCGCCGGGGAAGAACCGCGCCCGGTCGAGCAGCACCTGGACCTTGATCGTCAGCGGATCGGGCCGGTCGTTCGCCTTCGCGGCCCCCGACGACTTCGCCTCGCCCTTCTTCGCATCCGTCTTCGCATCCTGGGCCGGCTCGGCGAAGGTCGCGTCCCGGATCGCCTGCGCGCTCGGCGCCGCGGGCTCGTTCTTGCCCGACGCCTTGGCCGGCTCCTTGTCCGATGCGGCAAGACCCTGGCCCGCGAGGCAGGCCAGGACGACGGCCGCGAGGCCGGTCCGCATCGTCGATCCGCACGTCATGGTCGAGGCTCCCGGAGCCGATTCGCTCCACGCGATCAAGTGTCGGCGAAGCGTGAGCGTTCCCCGCCAAACGGCACGGCGGCATCAGGTTTCCGCGACCGCCCTCACTGGCACAGGCGGTGCCCGGCGTTGCGCTCGCGCTCGTCGAGATGAAGGTGGTGGGCGTGCGCGGCGTTCGAGCCGGGGCCGAGCACCGTGCGGAAGAACCCGCAGGCCCGCGCCCGCACCGCATCGAGGAAGCGCCCCTCGGCCGAGCCCTCCGGCATCGCCCCGACCGCGATCGGCGGACGGCCGGCAAAGGTGAAGCTCATCACGTCGACGCCGTTGGCGAAGGCGTGCTCGCTGAGCTTGGCCTCGACGTCGTGGTTCTGCCCGCGGCACTCGTAGGAGGTGCCGATCGCGATCCCCGTCAGCGGCTGCTTCAGCTCGCGCTCGGCCGCGACCTGCGCCTCGGTCGCCCAGCGCGCCAGCGCCTCGGCGGCCGCACAGGTCAGCGTCGCCGATTGCGGAAGCGCGACGTCGGGCAGCCCCGTCACCTTCAGCGGCAGCGGCGTGCCGCACTGCCCGTTGACGATCGCCGGCAGCGGCTCGAACGCCGCGCCGAGGCGCTTCAGCCTGACCCGGCAGGCGGTGTCGTCCGGCGCCGCGACCTTGAGGGCGAGCGCCGCCTCGCCCGACAGCTCGGCCGGGCGCTCCGGGGGGAGCGGCGGCGGCACCGGCATCTCGCCGGGCTTGTCGGCGGCCTTGTCGCCGGGCTTGGCCTCCGCCGGGACCGGCGGTGCGCCGGAGGACGCGTTCGGGACGAGGTCGGCCGGGCGTTCCGGCGGCCTCGGTGCGGGCGGCGCGACGGCAGCCGGATCGGCGGGCGGCGCGGCGGGCTTCGTCTCGGGCGTCGCGGGCGGTGTCGCCGGCGCCGTCAGCGCGGCGGGGCGCTCCGGCGGGCGCGGCGGGTCGGTCACCGTCGCGCCCGGCGCCGTCGCGGGCTTCAGCTCGGCGGGCCGCTCGGGCGGCAGGGGCGGCGGCACGGGGACGGTCGACTCGGGCGGATGCGGCTTCGACTCCTGCGCCCTCGCGTCCCGTCCCGCCGTCGTGGCAAGCAGGGCCGTGCCGGCGAGCGCGAGCGCCGCGAACCGTCGAGACCGACCTGACGCCATGACTTATCCACCCCATCCGGCCGTCACCCGCGACACGATCCTGTGCGAGGGACGGCCCGTCACGATCGAGCGGTTCGCGCCGCGCGGCAAGGACGCGCCGGCCACGGCGACCGTCATTCTGCTGCACGACGCGGAAGGACCGGGTCCGGACCGTCCGGTCCGCGCCGAAGCCGCAGCTTTGGCGGAAGCCGGCTTCGCGGTGCTGCTGCCGCACTATCTCGAGCGGACCGGCGAGGCGCGGGTCGGGTTCTCCGGGATCAGCCGGCATTTCGGCGCATGGCGGGATGCCCTCGAGATCGTGCGCGCGCAGGTCCCCGGCCCGGCGGCGCTGGTCGGCCGCTCGCTCGGAGGCGCCCTCGCGCTGGCGCTCGCCGCGCGGGCGCCCGAGGCGATCGCGGCGCTGGTGCTGCGCTCGGCCTTCCTGCCGCCGGAACTCGGCAGCGGCCCGAGCGCCGGCCCCCTCGCACTGCCGCCGGTGCTGGCGCTGCACGGCGCCCGCGACGCCCTGGTCGGTCGGCGTCACCCCGAGGACCTGCACCGGCGGATGGCCGAGGCGGGCGGAAGCTGCCGCGTCCACCTCTACGAAGACCAGGGCCACGCCTTCGAACCGCGAACCGACGCCGACGCGGTGGCACGCGGTATCGCCTTCCTGAAGCGTGGGTTCGGGCCTATCTGAAGCGGGAGCGCGTCGAATCGCCGGCCGTCGACGGCCCAGGCCGGAACGCCGCCGGCCAGGGCACGGCGCGCGACATCGGGACCTTTCAGATGACGACAGCGCAAAACCCCGGGCTCGCCGACCTTCCGGCCGACAACCCCTTCTCCGAGACGGCCTGGGGCACGCCGGCCGAGCTTCCGCCGTTCGAGCGCATCCGCCCCGAGCACTACCTGCCGGCCTTCGAGGCGGCTTTGTCGTCCCACAAGGCCGAGATCGCGGCGATCGCCGGCGAGACCGCGGCGCCCACCTTCGCCAACACCGTCGCGGCGATGGAGCGGGCGGGCTTGGCCCTCGATCGGGTCGCCGGCGTATTCTACAACCTCACCGGCAGCCACACGAACCCCGAGCTTCAGGCGATCGAGCGGACGATCGGCCCGAAGCTGTCGCGCCACGGCAGCGCGATCTACCTCAACCCCGACCTGTGGGCGCGCATCTCGGCGGTCGACGCCAACGCCGAAGGCCTGGGCGGCGAGGAGCGCCGGGTTCTGTCCCGCTACCGCACCCGCTTCCGCCGCTCCGGCGCCGACCTCGGGCCCGAGGACAAGCTGCGCGTCGCCGAGATCGCGGCGCGGATGTCGGAACTCGGAACCCAGTTCAGCCAGAACCTGCTCGCCGACGAGAGCAGCTTCCTGCTGCCCCTCGACGCGGCGGAGGACCGCGCCGGCCTGCCCGACTTCCTGATCGCCTCGGCGGCCGACGCCGCCAAGGAGCGCGGGGGCGCGCACAGCCACGCCATCACCCTGTCGCGCTCGCTGATCGAGCCGTTCCTGGTGTGCTCGACCCGGCGCGACCTGCGCGAGCGCGCCTACGAGGCCTGGATCCGCCGCGGCGAGGGCGGCGGGGCCACCGACAACCGCGGCATCATCCGCGAGATCGTCAGCTTGCGCGCCGAGCGGGCCAGGCTCCTCGGCTTCGACAGCTTCGCCCACTTCAAGCTCGACGACACCATGGCCGCGACCCCGGACGCGGCGATGGGCCTGCTGCGCGAGGTCTGGACCCCGGCCCGCAGGCAGGCCGGGGCCGAGCGCGACCGGCTCCAGGCGATCGTCCAGGCCGAGGGCGGCAACTTCGCCCTCCAGGCCCATGATTGGCGCCACTACGCCGAGAAGCTGCGGCGCGCCGAGCACGATCTCGACGAGAGCGAGATCAAGGCCTACCTGCCGCTCGATTCGGTGATCGCCGCTTCGTTCGACACGGCCTCCCGCCTGTTCGGCCTGCGCTTCACCGAGCTCAAGGACGTTCCGCGCTACCACCCGGACGTGCGCGCCTGGCGCGTCGCGAACGCCGACGGCTCCGAGGTCGGCACCTTCCTCGGCGATTACTTCGCACGGCCGTCGAAGCGCAGCGGCGCCTGGATGAGCGCCTTCCGCTCGCAGGAACGGCTCACCGGCGACGTGAAGCCGATCATCGTCAACGTGATGAACTTCGCGAAGGCGCCCGCCGGGGAGGCGGCCCTGCTGTCCTTCGACGACGCCCGGACCCTCTTCCACGAGTTCGGCCACGCCCTGCACGGCCTCCTCTCCGACGTGACCTACCCGCTGCTCGCCGGCACCGCCGTGTCGGGCGACTTCGTCGAGCTGCCGTCGCAGCTCTACGAGCACTGGCTGGAGCAGCCGGAGGTGCTGCGGACCCATGCCCGACACCACCGCACCGGCGAGCCGATGCCGGAGGCGCTGCTGACGAAGCTGCTCGCCGCCCGCACCTTCAACCAGGGCTTCGCCACCGTCGAGTACACCGCGTCGGCGATCGTCGACATGACGCTGCACCTCTCGGCCGAGGGCGAGAACGGGCTCGACGTGGGGGCCTTCGAAGCCGACGCGCTCGAGCGCATCGCGATGCCGGCCGAGATCAACATGCGCCACCGCACGCCGCACTTCGCCCACATCTTCTCGGGCGACGGCTATGCGGCCGGCTACTACAGCTATCTCTGGTCCGAGGTGCTGGATGCGGACGCCTTCGACGCCTTCCGCGAGGCCGGCGACATCTTCGATCCGGCGACCGCCGCGCGCCTGCGCACCTACGTCTACGGTGCCGGGAACCTGCGCGACCCGCGCGAGGCCTACACCGCCTTCCGCGGGCGCCTGCCGAGCACCGAGCCGTTGCTGCGTAAGCGCGGGCTGGCGGCCTGACGGGGAAGGCCCGCGCCGCCTCGGCACGCGCGGCGCGGTAACCCTTCGGTAAACAAACGTCCTTAACCAAAGCTTTCGACAGAGATGCCGGACGCGGAGGCGAGGGCCATGACGACGATCATCGATTCGGCCGTGGAGAAATCGGCCGCCTCGCCGGAGGCCCTGCTGAAGGCCGCGGTCTCCGGCGCGAAGCCCGCCGAGAGCAAGGCGGCGGCGCCCGTGCCGACGGCTGCCAGGGCCGTCCGCCGCTTCGATGCGGTGACGATGGGGCTGGCGGGCGCCGCACTCGCGGTCGGCACGGTGCTCGGCGCCGGCACCGCGATCCTGGCGACGCCCCGGCCTCAGGGGACGGCGGTCGTCCTGGCTGAGATCAACGCGGCGCTCGAGGCCAACCGCTTGGAGGCGTCGCGCCTCGCCATCGCTTCCGATCGCCTCGACAAGTCGGTCGCGGCCCTCAAGGACGCTGCGGACGCCGCGCGCAGCGAGGCGAAGGCCCGGAGCGCCGCGCTGACCGAGAAGGTCGGCAAGACCGAATCCGCCCTGGTGGCGAAGATCGCCGCCCTCGGCGAGCGGATCGAGCAGGCGGAGAAGGAGCAGGGCGCCCGCCTCGCGGCGGCGGCGGCCCAAGCCGAGAAGCGCACCGTCGCGTCCGCCGCGCCGCCGGCTCCGGTCGCGAAGCCCGAGCCGGTCCAGACCGGGAGCATCCCGGACGCCAAGCCGAAGCCGGCGGTGATCGAGTCCTGGGCCGTCCGCGACGTGTACGACGGCACCGCGATGCTAGAGGATCGCCGCCGCCGCCTGGTCGAGGTCGCGATCGGCGACGCGATTCCGGGAGTCGGGCGGGTCGAAGCCGTCGAGCGGCGCGGGCGGGAATGGGTCGTGGTGACGCGTCAGGGCCTCGTCACGCCGCAGCCCTGGTAGGACGCGGCGCGCAACGCCGTCAGGTCGAGGCGATCGGCGTCTGGGTCAGCACGCCGGCGCCGACCGGGTAGCGCGGCTCGATCGTCATCGGGTCCGCCATGGCGGCGGCGCGCTCGGCGCGCTGGCGGCCATGGGTGAGGGCGCGAGTCTGGGCGATGCGCGTCGGGTGCAGGATCGCCGCGAGCAAGGCTTGGCCTTCGAACTGGGTCCCGAGGTTTTTGGCGTCGAAGACGGGCATGACCGGCCTTGCAGAGATAGCGGAGCGTCGGCACCGGCGGCCCAGGAAACCTCGGCCGTACGTGAGTAACGGGGACAACCTGAACAAGTTCCGAAAGTTTCGAGAACGGAACTATTTTTTCATCATTGCATTGCAGCGCCCCGGCCATGGTGTGAAATCGCACGCCGACTTCGCCTTTCGGCAGATCTCCAGACTACGCATCCGGCGCGACGTGGCTTCGCAAGTCGTCGGCAGCCCCGCGAAATGCACCCTGCGGATGCACGGGTAACCGCGTCGCTCGGAAACGTCAGCGGGTGTCCTCGCGCAGGAGTTCGGTGTTGACCGCGAAGGCCGCCATGGCGCCCTCGGCGGCGGCGACGATCGCGAACTGCACCCGGCGCGAGGCGTCGCCGGCCACGTAGAGCCCCGGCACGTCGGTTTTCTCGTAATCGCGCGTCGGCACCACGCCGGCCTCGTTCAGGACACAGCCCAGCTGCCGGATGAGCTGCGACGGCAGGCATCCCATCGGCATCAGGAACACCGCGCGGCAGGGCAGGGCGCTGCCGTCCGCGAAGGCGAGATGCGTCGGCCCCGCCTCGTCGCCGTCCAGGCGGGCGATCGGCGCCTCGACCAGCCGCACGCCGTTTCGGGTGAGGCGCGCCCGATCGTCCTCGGAGAGGTCGGTCGGATGGCCGTCGGTGCAGAGCGTGACGTCGCCGCTCCAGGCCGTCAGCTCCAGGGCGAACCCCTTCGCGACGGGGCCGTGGGCGTAGGCCGCGATCGGCCGGTCGCGTGCCTCGTAGCCGTCGCAATACGGGCAGGAATGGACGCCGGTGCCCCAGTAGCGCGCGAAGCCCTGGATCGCGGGCAGGTCCTGGTGCAGGCCGGTGGCGAGGATCAGCCGGCGGGCGGTCTCCCGGGTGCCGTCCGCGAGCGTGATCGCGAAACCGCCGTCGATCGCGCGCGCTTCCACGACCTCGGCCTGGCGCAGCGCGACGGTGTCGTAGCGCTCGAGGTCGGCGCGGGCGAGGACGCGAAGCTCGGCCGGCGGCGTGCCGTCCCGGGTGTAGACGCCCCAGGTCAGGCGGGCCGCGGCGTTGCGCGGGGTGCCGTGGTCGAGGAGCAGGACGGTGCGCCGGCAGCGCCCGAGAATGAGCGCCGCGTTGAGCCCCGCCGGGCCGCCGCCCACGATGATCACGTCGTGCATGATGACGCCGCGCCCGAGGCGCGCCTCCGGTTGCCCCTCTCGGGCTCAAGCCGGATCCGTGCCGAACGTTTCTCGGATGCGGCCACGAAAAAGGGCGCCGCGGCGCCCTTCGTCGTCGTCCGTCCGCGAAGGCCGGCTCAGGCGGCGGCGGACTTCACCGGGATGCCCTTCTCGGCGAGGAAGGTCTGCAGCTCGCCCGACTGGAACATCTCGCGGGTGATGTCGCAGCCGCCGACGAACTCGCCCTTCACATAGATCTGCGGGATGGTCGGCCAATTGGAATAGGCCTTGATGCCGTCGCGGATGCCGGCGTCGGCCAGCACGTTCACGCCCTTGAACGGCACTTCGAGGTAGTTGAGGATCTGAACGACCTGCCCCGAGAAGCCGCATTGCGGCATGGTGGGCGTGCCCTTCATGAACACGACCACGTCCTGGGACTTGATCTCGTTCTCGATCGTTGCGTTGACGTCGCTCATGGGTTCCGATCCTCGTTCGTTTCAGCAGATCTAGTGATGGTCGGCAGGCATTTCCAATGCCGAGGCCAACCGCTCCAGCGCCCAATCCATATCGAAGCTCTTCGCCACGATCTCGTCCGGATCGAAAGGCATCGTCGCCGGCAGCCCAGGGACGAGGCTGTCGCCGTACATCTCGAGCGACACGGCGGCGTTCGCCTTCGCGGTGGTCCAGAGGTCTTCCCAGTCGATCCTCTGTCGCATGGAGCGCTTGTAGTTCCGGCGTGCCGTCGCCTGGTAGGCGACCACCTCGACCCGGCAGGATCGGGTCGATTGCGCGGACGGAGCCGAAAGGTACTTCGGGACAAGGACGAGGAGGATGGCACTCTCGACGCCTTGCGTCTGAGACCGTCCCAAGCCCTCGACCTCATCGGCGATGTTCTCCCAAGCGCGCGCATTCGAGAGGTCGGGCCGAGCCGCCAGGGCGCGCAGGCTCGCCGCCTGCTGCTCGGACCAGGTCACGATGTCGTCGTCGTAGAGGCTCGGCTGGTCCATCGGCACCACCGTGGAACGGAGGCCTAATCCTGCGGGACGCCCGTCGTCAGCGCAAGGGCGTGGAGCACGCCCCCCATCCGCCCCTGGAGCGCGCCGTAGACCATCTGGTGCTGGGCGACGCGGGTCTTGCCCTTGAACGCCGCCGACAGCACCGTGGCGGCGTAGTGGTCGCCGTCGCCGGCGAGATCCTTGATCTCTACCTTGGCGTCGGGCAGGGCCTCGACGATCATCCGCTCGATCTCGCGCGCGTCCATCGGCATCGGTCGGTTCCTCGGGTCGGGGGTGTCAGGCGGCCGCCGGAAGGCTCGCCATGTAGGCCGGCAGCCAGCCTTCGTGGGCGTCGCGGAGCTCGGCGACCGATATGGTCTGCCCGCCCGGCAGGGTCAAACCGTCGCCCTCGACCACGCCGACCACCGACGCGTCGATGCCCTGCGCCGAGGCGGCGTAGAGGATGTCGGTCGCGGCCTCGGCCGGCACGGCGACGAGGTAGCGCGCCTGGTCCTCGCCGAAGAGGTAGGCGTGCGCCGGCATGCCCTCCGGCGCCTCGGGCAGCGTCGCGCCGAAGCTGCCCGCCATCGCCATCTCGGCCAACGCCACCGCGAGGCCGCCGTCGGAGAGGTCGTGCACGGTGTCGACCTGGCCCGAGGCGATGAGCCCGCGGACGAAGTCGCCGTTGCGGCGCTCGAGCGACAGGTCGACGGGGGGCGGCGCCCCCTCCTCGCGGCCCTCGATCACCGACAGGTAGATCGACTGCCCGAGCCACCCCTCGGCGGCGCCCACCAGCACCAGCACGTCGCCCTCGCGCTTCAGGGCGATGGTGGCGTGGCGCGCGACGTCGTCGAGCACGCCGACGCCGCCGATGGTCGGCGTGGGCAGGATGCCGACGCCGTTGGTCTCGTTGTAGAGCGAGACGTTGCCGGACACGACGGGGAAGTCGAGCGCCTTGCAGGCCTCGCCGATGCCCTGGAGGCAGCCGACGAGCTGGCCCATCACCTCGGGCTTCTCGGGGTTGCCGAAGTTCAGGTTGTCGGTGATCGCCAGCGGCCGCCCGCCGACGGCGGTGATGTTGCGCCACGCCTCGGCCACCGCCTGCCGGCCGCCCTCGACCGGGTCGGCCTCGCAATAGCGCGGCGTCACGTCGGCGGTGAGCGCCAGCCCGCGGGGACCGTCCTCGACGCGGACGATCGCGGCGTCGCCGCCGGGCTTCTGCACGGTGTTGCCGCCGATGAAGTGGTCGTACTGCTCGTAGACCCAGCGCTTCGAGCACAGCTCGGGCGAGCCGACGAGCCGCTTCAGCGCCTCGGTCAGGGAGGCCGGCGCCGCGACGTCCGCGGCCTGGATCTCGGGCAGGTGCGTGTTGGCGATGTGCGGCCGGTCGTAGAGCGGCGCCTCGTCGCCGAGCTCCTTGATCGGCAGGTCGGCGACGACGTCGCCGTGCCACTTCACCACGAAGCGCAGGGTGTCGGTGGTCTTGCCGATCACCGCGAAGTCGAGGCCCCACTTCACGAAGATCGCCTCGGCCTCGGCCTCCATGCCGGGCTTCAGAACCATGAGCATGCGCTCCTGGCTCTCCGACAGCATCATCTCGTAAGGGGTCATGCCGGCCTCGCGGGCGGGCACCTTCTCGATGTCGAGCTCGACGCCCAGATCCCCCTTGGCGCCCATCTCGACGGCCGAGCAGGTCAGGCCGGCAGCCCCCATGTCCTGGATCGCGATGACCGCGCCCGAGCGCATCAGCTCGAGGCAGGCCTCGAGCAGGAGCTTCTCGGCGAAGGGGTCGCCGACCTGCACGGTCGGGCGCTTCGACTCGGTCTCGGCGTCGAACTCGGCCGACGCCATGGTGGCGCCGTGGATGCCGTCGCGCCCGGTCTTCGAGCCGAGGTAGACGATCGGGTTCCCGACGCCCGAGGCCGCCGCGTAGAAGATCGCGTCGGCCTTGGCGAGGCCGACCGCCATGGCGTTGACCAGGATGTTGCCGTCGTAGCGCGGGTGGAAGCCGACCGCGCCGCCGACCGTCGGCACCCCGAAGGAGTTGCCGTAGCCGCCGATGCCGGCGACCACGCCCGAGACGAGGTGGCGGGTGCGGGGGTGGTCGGGCGAGCCGAAGCGCAGGGCGTTCAGGGCCGCGATCGGGCGCGCCCCCATGGTGAAGACGTCGCGCAGGATGCCGCCGACGCCGGTCGCCGCGCCCTGGTAGGGCTCGATGAAGCTCGGGTGGTTGTGGCTCTCCATCTTGAAGACGCAGGCGAGGCCGTCGCCGATGTCGATGACGCCGGCGTTCTCGCCCGGCCCCTGGATCACCCACGGCCCCGTCGTCGGCAATCCGTGCAGGTGCTTGCGCGACGACTTGTACGAGCAGTGCTCGTTCCACATCGCCGAGACGATGCCGAGCTCGGTCAGCGTCGGATCGCGCCCGATCAACCCGCGGAACCGTTGGTACTCGTCCGGCGTCAGGCCGTGCTGGCGGACGAGCTCGAGCGTGATCGGGACATCGTTGCGGAACATGCGGCGGTCTCGACGAAAATCCGGTCCCGATCGGAGATGGCGCCGTCGGCAAGGTCGGCGCCGGCTCGGGAGTCGCCACGGCTCTAGAGGGTAAGCGCCCGCCCTGGCAACATTCGATCACACATCCGCCCGGCCCGTCCCGGGGTCGGAGCGCTCAGGCGCGGACCGGCACGGCCGTCGCGCCGCCTTCGGACGGGCTCGCCGGCCGCGCCCCGCACCGGCGGTCGATCGCCGCGTGCACCGGCTCCGGCCCAGAGACCAGGGCGATGTAGTCGAACCCATCCGTGTCCAGGCTCGACATCAAGAGCTGGAAGTGCATTTGGAACAGGTTGAACCGCCGGCCTCGGATGAGACGATGCTCGATCAGGTCCTCCAGCCGGACGTAGCGCGTGGCCGGGCGCCCGCGGTCGGGCGAAGGAACGTCGGAGGCGGTCAGCGGATCGCGCAGGTGGATCGACAGCCAGTCCCAGGGCGCGCGCACGTCGAGCCAGCGGATCTGGTCGGCGGCGGCGAAGCGCGCGAGCGCCGCCCGGAACTTCACCGCGGGGCGGTCGAGGGCGATCCAGGGGATCACGCTGCCCAGCGTCACGAACGAGACCGGCGTGCCGCGGGTGCCGAAGGCGGGATCGGCCGAGAGGATCCGGTCGAGCACCTCGACCCCGAGGAAGCTCGACGAGGAATGGCCGATCACCACGACCTCGTCGGCGGTGCCCTCGGCGGCGGCGATGCGCACGGCCATGGCGTCGAGGCGCTCGGGCATCCGTGCTTCGCGGCCGGCGGCGTGGTCGTGGGTGAAGGCAGTGTCGTCGACGAGGTGGGCGCAGTAGAACGGCTTGCCGCGGGTGATCGCCATGATCCCGGCCAAGATCGCGTAGGCCGCGACCGGTACCGCGAGCCACGACCACGGCCGCCAGTCGGCCGGCAGCGCCAGCGGCAGCAGCGCGGCGAGCCCGAGGCTCAACGCCACGAACACCAGGAACAGGTACTGGACGCCGAAGATCACCATGGCGAAGCTGCGCCCCTCGCGGCGCAGGCGCCGTTCGTAGCCCGAGCGCCTGAGCCGCCACAGCAGGGCCGGCACCGTGAGGAGGCGCCGCCAGTTGGGGCGCGGGAAGCGCGCACGCACGATGTCGTCCCAGCGCAGCAGGCCGTAGCGCGTGCGGGTGCCCCCCGATTCGACGGTCCAGTCGAGGCTGAGGCGGTCGGCGCTGCGCGACGGGTCGCTCACCGCGATGTCGAGCCCGCGGCGCGCGGCCGTCAGCCGGCTCTCGCGACGGAAGAGGCCCCAGTAGGTCTCGGGCTGGCGCGGATCGAAGCCGGGCAGGTAGAAGACCTGGCGCGTGACCACCTCTTGCGGATCGGCGGTGGGCGTGTCGCTGAATCGGGTGATGACGGAGCGTTCCGGCGCTGTTGCTGTCGAAGGATGCCGGCTCCCTACACGACGGCACGCCCCGGAGACGAGCGAAAAGACGCCGGCGTTATGATCCGCTGAGAAACTCGGGGGGCACCGCAAAGGGTGGCTTTCGGCCTGTCCGCTTCCGGGCGACGGATCGATCGAGGCGGACATCGCCACCCCGCCCGCTCACGGTTGAGAGCGGAGAAGGCCGAGCCGCAGCGCGCGGGCGGCAGATTGTCCGCCGCCCCGCCTGCCTTGGCGTCCATCCCAGACTGTACAAAAGTCGAATGGCACCCAAGCGGCCATACGTATCCGATGGGGGTTGGCCGGACCGAGGAAGTTGACCGGGCTTGGGTCGGTCCGCGAAAGCCGCTGCTTCAACCGCAAACACCCGGCAGTGGGCCACGGCGATGCCGTAGGACGCCTTCTCGCGGTCAAGGTTCGCTTCCCGCGCGGAATTGCGTTTGCTCGACCACCACGGATGGCTGCGTCGGAGGAGCGCCCACGACTCTCCGCACGTCTGGCGTGGGTCGCGAGAAGCTTGTCGAGCGAGCCTACAAGCTGAGACGTCGCCGATGCCGGCTCCGCCCGTCACGCCGCCGGGGGATGCGCCAGGAACTCGGCGATCGCGGCGACGAACCTTTCGCCGTAGGCCTCGCGCTTGCGCTCGCCGACGCCGTGGACGGTGCGCAGCGCGTAGAGATCCACCGGCTTGCCCTTGGCCATCTCGATCAGCGTCCGATCGGGAAACACCATGAAGGCGGCGATGTTGTCGGCGCGCGCGATGGTGGCGCGCAGGCCGCGCAGGTGCTGGAACAGGGCCTCGTCGGCCGGGCTCAGGTCGTCCGAGCCGGCGTCGCGCACGGCGCCCGCGCGGCGGCGCTCGCGCGGCTCGGCCGATTTCGGCTCCGGGTCGGGGCGGAGCTGCACCGGCTCGCGGCCGAACAGGATCGCCTCGCCCTTGTCGGTCATGGTGAGGCCGCCGTAGCCGTCGGTGTTCTCGGCCACCGCGCCGGCGGCGAAGAGCTGGCGCAGGATCGCGCGCCACGCGGCGACCGGCTTGTCGGCGCCGACGCCGAAGGTCTTGAGCTGCTCGTGGCCGTTGCGGCGGATCGGCTCGCTCACCTTGCCGTGGACGACGTCGCAGACATAGGCCGCGCCGTAGCGCTGCCCGGTGCGTACGATCGCCGAGAGGATCTTCTGGGCCGGGACCGTGCCATCGACGAGCGTGACGCCGCCGCGGCAGAGGTCGCACCGGCCGCAATGGCCGCTGGCCTCGTCGAAGTAGGCGAGCAGCGATTGCCGGCGGCAGGCCGCGCCTTCGCACAGCGCGATCATCGCCTCGAGCTTGCGCCGCTCGACGCGGCGGCGCTCGTCCGGCACCTCCTTCTCGTCGATCTGGCGGCGGCGCAGGGCCATGTCGTCGAGGCCGTAGAGGGTCAGCGTGTCGGCGGGCAGCCCGTCGCGGCCGGCGCGGCCGATCTCCTGGTAGTAGCCCTCGACGTTGCCCGGCATGTCGGCGTGGCAGACGAAGCGCACGTCGGGCTTGTTGATGCCCATGCCGAAGGCCACCGTCGCGGTCATCACGACGCCGTCCTCCTGCAGGAAGGTGTCCTGGTTGCGCATGCGCGTGCCCTGGTCGAGCCCGGCATGGTAGGGATGCGCGTTGAAGCCGTCCTTCTTCAGGCTCTCGGCCAGCTGCTCGGTGCGCTTGCGCGACGAGCAGTAGATGATCCCGCTCTCGGAGCGGCGGTGCTTGAGGAAGCGCTCGATCTGCCGGGTCGGGTTGTCCTTGGCGGCGAAGGTCAGGCCGATGTTCGGCCGGTCGAAGGAGTGGACGAAGGTCTTGAGGTCGCGCCCTTGGGGAAACAGGCGCTCGGCGATCTCGGCCCGCGTCGCCTTGTCGGCGGTCGCCGTCAGCGCCACGGTCTGGACGTCGCCGAGCGCCTCGCGGGCGCGGGACAGCGCGCGATATTCGGGGCGGAAGTCGTGGCCCCATTGCGAGACGCAATGCGCCTCGTCGACCGCGAGCCGGCGGACGCCCGCGCCGCGCAGCGCGTCCATGCAGCCGTCCATCAGCAGGCGCTCGGGCGAGACGAAGAGCAGCCGCAGCTCGTTCGCGCGGATCATCCGCCAGGTCTCGCGCGAGACAGATTCGGCCACCGACGAGTTCAGGGTCGCTGCCGCGACGCCGAAGCCGCGCATCTGCTGCACCTGGTCGTGCATCAGCGCGATCAGCGGCGAGACCACGACGGTGAGCGAATCCTCCACCAGCGCCGGCAGCTGGTAGGTCATCGACTTGCCCGAGCCCGTCGGCATCACCGCGAACACGTCCGCGCCCGAGAGCACCGCCTCGATCACCTCGTCCTGGCCGGGTCGGAAATCGTCGTAGCCGAAGGTGGTCTTGAGGGCGCGCCGCGCATCGTCGAGTCGTGAGGTCATGCCTGTCCCAGGTGAAACCACGGCTTGCCGCCGGGGTGCGTATACACTAACAGCAGATTGTCTACACGGAGGCGCGCGATGCCGCTGAACATCCGAAGCGAGGAGGTGAACCGCCTCGCCGACAAACTGGCGGCCCTCGCCCGGGTCAGCAAGACCGAGGCGGTGAAGATCGCGCTGGCCAACGAACTGGAGCGGCGGGATCGCGCCCTACCGCTGGCCGAACGGTTGCGGCCCCTGCTCGATGAGATCGCCGCCGTACCGCGAACGGGTCTGGAGGCCGACAAGGCCTTCTACGACGGCCTGAACGACGAGTGATGTTCGTCGATGCCTCCGCCATGGTCGCGATCATGAGCGCAGAGCCGCCAGCGGCGGCGTTGATCCGGTGCCTCGACCAAGCCGAAGCACCGATCACCTCGGCGCTTGCCGTCTTCGAGACCGTCATGGCCCTCTCGCGAAAGTTGAGTCAGGACGTCGCAAACTCCGAATCGCAGATCGAACGGTTCCTCCTGGCCGCCGGCATCCGATTGGTGCCGATCGCCGCGGCGGAAAGCCACGAAGCCCTCGCCGCGCATGCACGCTACGGCAAGGGACGCGGGCATCCGGCACAGCTCAATCTGGGCGACTGCTTCGCCTATGCCTGCGCCCAGGTCCACGACGTTCCCCTGCTCTTCGTCGGCGACGACTTTCCAAAAACCGACATTCGCTCGGCGATGGCTTGAGGGTCAGCGCGCGACGATGGCGACGGCGGCGCCGGCCATGACCGTTCCGGCTCCACGATTGATCGCGCGACGGGCGCGAGACGACGTGAAGACCCGGCGCGCGCGGGCCGCGGCGAGCACATAGGTTGCCAGCACCGCACTCAGCACGACGACGATCGTCGCCGCGATCTCCGCGATGCCCAGCGGCGTGAGATGATCGAGGTCGACGACAGTCGGCAGCAGGGCCAGGAAGAACAGGATCACCTTCGGGTTGCCCAAAGTGAGGGTCAGTCCGCCGAGAAACAGGCGAACGGCGCCGTGTCCGGCCATGGGCGCGGCTTCGACCGCGTCGGTGCGGGCGGTCCAGGCTCCCCAGGGCGAGATACGCGAGATAGATCGCGCCGGCGTATTTCAGGACGACGAATCCGATCGCGAAGGTCTGCGCCACCATGGCAAGGCCCGCCACCGTCAGCGAGAACCCGACGAGATCGCCCGCGACGAACCCCGCCGCGAAGCCGATGATCCCCGGCGTCCCCCGCGCCAGCACCCGCGCCAGCACCCGCGCCACGAGCGCGGCGATGCCCGGGCCGGGCGAGGCGACGGCGATGGCATAGACGGCGGCGAAGAAGGCGAGGCTGGACAGCGGCATCGTGGTCACGACGGTCGAGATCAGGGCCGCGCTATGCGCCCGTCGGCGATGCCGATCACGTCGGCCCGCCCGCCGAGCTCGGCGAACATCGCCGCGTCGGCCCCGGTCATGAACACCTGCCCCGGCAACGCGTCGAGGGCCGCGAACAGGCCGGCGCGGCGGCGGGGGTCGAGGTGGGCGGCGACCTCGTCGAGGAGGATCAGCGGCGCGATCCCGCTCATCGCCCGCACCAGCTTGGCATGGGCGAGCACGAGGCCGATCAGCAGCGCCTTCTGCTCGCCGGTCGAGGCGGTGGCGGCCGGCACGTCCTTCGGGCCGTGGCGGACCACGAGGTCGCTGGTCTGGGGGCCCGACAGCGTGCGCCCGGCGGCGCGGTCGCGCGGGCGGCCCCGGGCGAGGGCGAGGCGGAAGCGGTCCTCCGCCTCGAGCGCCGGCCAGACCGCGACGAGGTCGTCGAGGTCGCCCTCCAGGCGCAGGGCCGCCCAGGGAAACGGCTGCGCGTCGTCGCGGGTCTCGTGGATCAGGCGATCCAGCCGCTCGGTGGTCTCGCGGCGGGCGAGCGCGACGGCGACGCCGAGCTCGGCGACCTCGCGCTCGATCGCGTCGAGCCAGCGGCCGTCGTTCGGGCGCTCCTCCAGCAGGCGGTTGCGCGAGCGCAGCGCCCGCTCCATCGCCGAGACGCGTGCGCCGTGGCCGGAATCGACCGCGAGCACGAGCCGGTCGAGGAAGCGGCGGCGGTCGCCGCCCGGCCCGCGGAACAGCCCGTCGAGGTCCGGCGTCAGCCAGACCACGCGCAGGAACTCCGAGAAGGCGACCGGGGAGGGCGCGCCGGCCCCGTCGATCCGACAGAGCCGGCTGACGCGCCCGTCGAAGCCCGGCGGCTCGCATCCAGTCCCGAGGCGGTGCTCCGCCCCGTCGCGCGCCAGCGTCACCGAGACGGCGAACCCGCCGGGGCCGTCCTTGCGCGCCATCGCCGAGAACTCAGCCCGCCGCAGGCCGCGGCCGGGCGCGAACAGCGAGATCGCCTCTAGGATGTTGGTCTTGCCCGCCCCGTTCTCGCCGACGAGCGCGACGAAGCGGTCCGACAGCGGCAGGTCGAGATCGGCGTGGTTGCGGAAGTCGCGGGCGGTCAGGCGGGTGAGGCGCTGCGCATCCGCATCATCCGTCTCGTTCGATACCCCACCCGAGTGCGAAACCGGTGCCTCGCTCACACCCGCATCGGCATCAGCACGTACAGCGCCGAGGCGCCCTCGCGGTCCTGGATCAGGGTCGGGGAGCCCGGATCGGCGAGCTTGAACAGGGCGGTGTCGCCCTCGAGCTGGCCGGTGATGTCGAGGAGGTAGCGGGCGTTGAAGCCTATATCGAGGCCGGCGGCCTCGTAGTCGACGTCGAGCTCCTCCGTCGCGCTGCCCGAATCCGGGTTGTTGACCGAGAGCGAGAGGCGGCCCTCCTGCAGGCCGAGCTTCACCGCCCGGCCGCGCTCCGACGAGATCGTCGAGACCCGGTCCACCGCCCGCGCGAAGGATTCGCGCTCGACGGTGAGGCGCTTGTCGTTTCCGGCCGGGATGACGCGCTGGTAGTCGGGGAAGGTGCCGTCGATCAGCTTGGAGATCAGCGTCACGCCGGAGGCGAAGCGCAGGCGGATCTTGGCGGGCGAGAGGTCGATGGCGACGCTGTCGCCGCCGTCGTCGACGAGCTTCTGGATCTCGGCGACCGCCTTGCGCGGCACGATGATGCCCGGCATGCCGGCGCTGCCCTCCGGCGCGTCGATCTCGACGCGGGCGAGCCGGTGACCGTCGGTGGCGACCGCGCGCAGCTTCAGCCCCTCCGCCTCGATGGTGTGGAGATAGATGCCGTTGAGGTAGTAGCGCGTCTCCTCGGTCGAGATCGCGAACTGGGTCTTCTCGATCAGGCGCTTGAGGTCGGCGGCCGCGATGCCGAAGCTGTGCGGCAGCTCGCCCGCGGCGAGGTCCGGGAAGTCGCCTTCCGGCAGGGCGCCGAGCGCGAAGCGCGAGCGGCCGGAGCGGATCGTCATCTGGCCGGACTCGCCGCCGGTCTCGAGCGAGACCTGCGCGCCCTCGGGGAGCTTGCGTACGATGTCGTAGATCACGTGGGCCGGCACGGTGGTGGCACCCGGATCCGAGACGTCGGCTGGCACGGTCTCGGTCACCTCGATGTCGAGGTCGGTCGCCCGCAGCTGGAGGCCGCCGTCGGTGGCACGCAGCAGCACGTTCGACAGGATCGGGATCGTGTTGCGCCGCTCCACGACGCGGTGCACGTGGCCGAGCGACCGTAGGAGGGCCGCACGCTCGACAGTGACTCTCATCGCAGTACTCTGAATGCTCGAAGGACCGTGCTCGAACGCCGCCGCGGCCGGCGGGTTCGGAGTTTGGCCGTTCAGCTTGGCGAAGCGGCGCCGCGAAGGCAAGGGCGCGATTCGTCCCTCGCACAGGGCGATCGGGGGCGGGACGGGCCGACAACCCGCCCCGCGCGTCCCGCCCCGCGAGAGGGGAGGGACGGAGCAGGATCAATCCTGCAGCATGCGCTTCAGGAGCTCGACCTCGTCGCCGAGAACCGCGTCCTCGCCGATCAGCTTCTCGATCTTGCGCACGGCGTGGAGCACCGTGGTGTGGTCGCGCCCCCCGAAGCGGCGGCCGATCTCGGGCAGCGAGCGCAGGGTCAGCACCTTCGACAGGTACATCGCGATCTGGCGCGGCTTCACCACCGCGGCGGTGCGGCGCTCGCTGAGGATGTCGGAGCGCGAGACGTTGTAGCGCGAGGCGACGAGCTTCTGGATGTCCTCGATCTTGATCCGCTTCGGCTCGCGGTTCTTCACGAGGTCGCGGATCGCGGTCTCGGCCGTCTCCATGGTCACGGCGGTGCCGGTGAGCGTGGCATGGGCCAGCAGGCGGTTCACGGCGCCCTCGAGGTCGCGGCCGTTGGCCGTGATCGCGCGGGCCACGTAGGTCGCCACCGCCGGCGAGACCTCGAAGCTCGGATGCGCCACCCGCACGGCGGCGAGCCGCGCGGAAAGGATCGAGGCGCGCAGCTGCTCGTCCAGCATCCCGATCTCGACCACGAGGCCGCCGGCCAGGCGCGAGCGGACGCGCTCGTCGAGCGCCTCCAGCTCCGTCGGCGGCCGGTCGGAGGCGACGACGACCTGGCGGCCGGCATCGATCAGCGCGTTGATGGTGTGGCCGAACTCGGCCTGGATCGACTTGCCCTGGATGAACTGCACGTCGTCGAGGATCAGCAGGTCGATGCCGCGCAGGCGCTCCTTGAAGGCGAGCGCGTTCTGGGTCTTTAGGGCGTTGACGAAGCCGTACATGAAGCGGTCGGCCGTGAGGTAGATCACCCGGCGGCCGGCCTCGCGGGCGGCGTGGCCGATGCCGTGCAGCAGGTGGGTCTTTCCCAGGCCGACGCCGGCATGGAAGTAGAGCGGGTTGTAGAGCGCACCCTCGCCGTCGTGGCGGGCGACGCGGTCGGCGGCGGCATGCGCCAGGGAGTTCGAGCGGCCGAGCAGGAAGTTCGCGAAGGTGAGCCGCGCGTCGAGGGGCGCGCCGTTGAGCTCGCCGGCGATCTCGGCGCGCATGTCGGGCGCCGGGGTCGTCGGCATCGGGGCGGGCGTGCCGGCGGCGTGGAGGCGGGCGAGCGGGCCGCTGGTCGGGCCGGGCTTCGGGGCGCCGGGCGCCACCGGGCGGACGGGGGCGGTGGTGCCGCGCACGCCGACCTCGATGCGGCCGACCTCCTCGACCTCGGCCTTGAACGTGTTCAGCACCCGGTCGAGGTAGTGCGACTCGATCCAGCTCTTCAGGAACCGGGTCGGCACGGTGAGGCGGGCGGTGCCGCCGACGACGCAATCCAGCTCCAGGCGGGCGAACCAGCTCGCGAACACGTCCTCGCCGAGCTCGGCCCGCAGGCGGCGCTTCACCCGTCCCCAGGCTGCCGCGGCCTCCGTGGACCCGTTTCCTCCGCCGCTTCCGCCGCCGCCCGACACGCTCTCGTCGACATGCATCACTGACACTCTCCTCGCACCGAGGACGGGAGACCCGCCGACGGGGCGTACGCACGCACACTGGAACACCCCGTGAACACGGGCGGGGCGCAAAAATCAGAGGGAGTCAACCCGTCCGACGACGCTGCTGGTCGATTTGAAGAGCCTATCAACAATTGCCTACGGTAGTTTTAACAGTGGGACTTGCGGGGAAAGCCTTGACCGCCACTTCGGCGAGTCGAGCGGAGTCGAAGCGACACACGATACGGCTTTGATTCGACGCATGATTCGGCTTGGTGGCGGAGATGCTGTGGGTTTGCTGGGGCGTGGTGAGGTTTTGTTAAGCTACACCCGCCCCGAAGACTCCGCAACGAAATGGATTTTTGAAAATGGGTTAACGCTTCGTCACGCGCCAAGCGCGGACAAGGCGCGAACATCGACCGCGCCCTCAGGCGCTTCCGGAGCGCGTCTCGACGGCGGTGTCGCGGGCAACGATCGGTCCGCATCGCCCAGGCTGGCGCCCGGATCTCCGCGTTGCTCGACCCCGCGACGGCGACTGAACGACGGCGTCGTGCCGGCGCGGCGCCGGTGCCCTCTCCCGTTCGGCAGGGGGACAGGGTCAAGGGGACAGGGTCAAGGGGGCAGGGTGAGGGGACAGGGTGAGGGGACAGGTCCTTCCGGGCAGGTCTCACCCCGACCCCGACCCTCTCCCGGACGGGGGAGGGGGCCGTGCGGGCCTTCGAAGGCTCACCGGCTGCCATCATGCGCAAGATGCAGCAGCCCGCCTCAGGGGAGGGCGATCGCGGAGGGTACGCGCCTCACGTCGAGCGCGGTCGCCGTCCCGAAGAATGAGATCATGGCCGCGATGGCTCGGGCACACGAAAAAGCCCGGCGCGAAGGCCGGGCTTTTTCGTATCGGGACCTGATGGCGCGTCGGCGGTGCCGACGGCGGCCGCGCTCAGGCGGCGGCGGCCAGGGCCTTCACGCGGGCGGCGAGGCGCGAAACCTTGCGCGAGGCATTGTTCTTGTGAACGATGCCGCTCTGGGCGGCCCGCATGATCTCCGGCTCGGCGGCGCGGAGCGCGCTGAGGGCGTCGGACTGCACGCCAGCGGCGATGGCCTCCTCGACCTTGCGGACGAAGGTACGCATCCGGGAGCGGCGCGAGCGGTTGATCGCCGTGCGCTTGGCGATCTTGCGGGTCATTTTCTTGGCCGACACGGTGTTGGCCATGGGCATCCTCGTATCAAAGGGCGGGGACCTTCGAGCTCGGGGAGCCTCGGATCGGTCTGCGCTGGGTGTGGCGAATGGCGAAGCCGACGACGCGTGCAACCGCACGGGCCCTCGGCAGAGCCGGCTCTATAGCCACGGGACGCCGCGTCGTCAACGCGGATCGGCGCATCCGGCTTGATCGCGCCGGGCCGGCCCGGGATGATACCGGGCGATCCGGGGAGGGACCAGCGTGGTGCACAGGGTGAGCGAGGCGGATGCGGCTCGCATCGCGGCGTTCCGTCCGGCCTCCGGCATGGAGACGCCGCGCTTTGCCGGCGTGGCGAGCTTCATGCGGCTGCCCTGCCGCGATCCGCGAGGCGCCGAGGGCGTCGAGATCGGCCTCGTCGGCATCCCGTTCGACGGGGCGACCACGAACCGGCCGGGCACCCGCCTCGGCCCGCGCGGCGTGCGCGAGGCCTCGACCGGCACGCGGGCGATCAACCATGCCAGCGGGCTCGCGCCCTACGCGCTGGCGGCCTGCGCCGACCTCGGCGACGTGCCGGTGAACCCGATCGACGCCGGCGAGACCTGCCGGCGGATCGAGGCGTTCATGGGCGGCCTCAGAGCGGCCGGCATCGTGCCGCTCGGCGTCGGCGGCGACCACCTGATCAGCTATCCGATCCTCCGGGCGCTCGGGCGCGACCGGCCGCTCGGCCTCGTGCACATCGACGCCCACAGCGACACCGACGACGCGCAGTACGGCGGCACCCGGCTCACCCACGGAACCCCGTTCCGCCGCGCGGTGGAGGACGGCGTGCTCGATCCGCGGCGCTGCGTGCAGATCGGCATCCGCGGCAGCATGGATGCGGCGGACGAGCGCGACTGGGCCTGCGCCCGGGGCATCCGCGTCATCACCATGGAGGAGGCCGCCGGCCGCGGCATGCCGGAGGTCGCGGCCGAGGCCCGCGCCATCGCCGGCCGCGGCCCGACCTATCTCAGCTTCGACATCGACAGCCTCGACCCGGCCTACGCGCCCGGCACCGGCACGCCGGAGATCGGCGGGCTGACCACCCGGGAGGCGCTGGCCCTGCTGCGCAGCCTGCGCGGCCTCGACCTCGTCGGCGCCGACCTCGTGGAGGTGGCGCCGCCCCTCGACCCGTCGGGGCTCACCGCGCTCACCGGCGGCCAGCTCGCCTTCGAGATCCTGTGCCTGCTCGCCGACGCGGTCGCCGCACGCCGGGCGGGGCGGGCGGACGCCGATCAAGCGAGCGAGAACCGGTAGGTCGTCGCCGACGCGAAACGCTCGCCGGGCCGCAGCACCGCCGGCGGGAAGCCGGGGTGGTTCGGGGCGTCGGGGAAGGCCTGCGTCTCGAAGCAGACCGCGTCGCCCGAGCGGTAGATCCGGCCGCTCGGGCCGATCAGCGTCCCGTCGAGGTTGTTGCCGGTGTAGAGCTGCAGGCCCGGCAGCGTCGTCGCCACGTCGAGGCGGCGCCCGCTCCCCGGCTCGATGCAGGTCGCCGCCGGCCGCAGCCGTCCGTCCGCATCGCGGAGGACGAAGCAGTGGTCGTAGCCCTTGGCGAACGCGAGCTGCGGATCGCCGTCGCGGATGCGCCGGCCGAGCGCCATGCCGGTGCGGAAGTCGAACGCCGTGCCGGCCACCGGCCGCAGCGTGCCGGTGGGCACCTGCGTCGCGTCGGTCTCCAGCACCGCGTCGGCCGGGATCGTGACGACGTGACCCATCACGTCGCCGGCGCCTTCGCCCGCCAGGTTGAAGTAGCCGTGGTTCGTCAGGTTGAGCACGGTCGGGCGATCGGTATGCGCGCGGTAGTCGATCCGCAGCGTCCCGTCCTCGGGCAGGCCGTAGGTCACCGCGACGTCGAGGTTGCCCGGAAATCCCTCCTCGCCGTCGGGCGAGCGGCGCGCGAGCGTCAGGTGCGCGTCATCGACCGATTCGACGCGCCACATCCGCCGGTCGAAGCCGCGCGGCCCGCCATGCATCGCGTTCGGCGGCTCGTTGATCGGCAGGGCGTAGGCGTGGCCGTCGACCGTGAAGCGCCCCTTGGCGATGCGGTTGGCGAAGCGCCCGATCAGGCCGCCGAAATGCGGGCTCTTGGTCTCGTAGCCCGCCACCGTATCGAGGCCGAGCACGACGCTGCCGACGCGCCCCCCGCGATCCGGCGTCTCGATCGCGGTGACGATCCCGCCGTAATCGAGCACCTGCACGCGCAGCGGCCCGCGCACCAGGGTGAAGCGCGTCACCGTCTCCCCGTCCGCCGTCCGTCCGAAGGTCTCGCCCGTCATCGCCCGTTCCCGTCCCGTGACGCGGGGATTACGCGCGAGACCCGATTCGGCTCACGACACCGGCGCCAGTGCCGGGTCGTCCGAGAGCTGCATCCGGTGCAGGCGGGCATAGGCGCCGCCCTGGGCGATCAGGGCTTCGTGCCGCCCGGTCTCGACGACGCGGCCGGCCTCCATCACCACGATCAGGTCGGCCTCGCGCACGGTCGAGAGCCGGTGGGCGATGACCAGGGTGGTGCGGCCCTTCATCAGCCGGGTCAGCGCGTCCTGCACCAGGCGCTCGGATTCCGAGTCGAGGGCCGAGGTCGCCTCGTCGAGGAGCAGGATCGGCGCGTCCTTGAGGAAAGCGCGGGCGAGCGAGATGCGCTGGCGCTCGCCGCCCGAGAGCCGCCCGCCGGCGGGCCCGACGCGGAAGTCGTAGCCCTCGGGCAGCCGCGCGACGAAGCCGTGGGCGGCGGCGGCCTCCGCGGCGGCGACGATTTCGGGCATCGTGGCGCCGGGCCGGCCGAAGCCGATATTGGCGGCGATGGTGTCGTCGAACAGCACCACCTCCTGCGACACCACCGCGACGGCCGCGCGCAGCGACGCCAGCGTCACCCCGCGCACGTCCTGCCCGTCGATGGCCACCGTTCCGGCGGTGGCGTCGTAGAGGCGGGGCACGAGGTTCAGCAGCGAGGACTTGCCCGAGCCCGAGCGGCCGACCAGCGCCGTGGTCGAGCCGGCCGGCACGACGAGGTCGATGCCCTCCAGCGCCGGCGCGTCCGGCCGGTAGCGGAAGTGCAGGTTCCGGTAGGCGATCTCGCCCGGTCCCCGCCTCAGCGCGACGGCGGCGGGCGCCTCCCGGATCGTCGGCGCCTCGTCCATCAGCGCGAAGTAGCGGGTCAGCGCGGCGGCCGCCTCCTGCAGGATCGCGTTGAGGGTGCCGAGCGCGCGGGCCGGCTGGGCGGCGAGCAGGAGCGCGGCGACGTAGCCGGTGAAGTCGCCCACCGTGCGCTCGCCCGCCATCACCCGCTGGCCGACCAGCATCAGCACCGCCGCCACGGCGAACCCGCCGCCGACCTCGAGCAGCGGGTCGAGGCGCCCGCGGGCGTTGGCGGCCTTCATCTTCAGGCGCCGGACCGAGTCGAGCGCGTCGGCCGCGCGGCCCTTGAGGTAGCCCTCCATCGCGTAGGTTTTTGCGATGCGCACCCCCTGGAGGCTCTCGGAAATCAGGCTGGCGGTGGCACCCATCTGCTCCTGGGTGGTGGTGGAGACGCGCCTGAGCTTCTTGCCGATCCGCCCGATCGGCCCGGCGACGAAGGGCACGGTGACCGCGGCCACCAGCGTCAGCACCGGATCCATCCAGATCAGCGCCGCGACGAGGCCGATGAGCATGGCGACGTCGCGCAGCAGCACGGTCGAGATCCGGGTCAGCGCCTCCTTGATGAAGGCGAAGTCGGTGGTGAAGCGCTGTGTGAAGGCGGCTGGGCTCTCGCGCCCGAGCTGCGCCAGGTCGGCGTCGATCAGGTGCCCGTAGAGCGCGGCCTGCATGTCGGCCTCGACCCGGGTCACGACACGGTTGGTCAGCACCGTCTGGCCGAACAGCGCGAAACCGCGCACCGAGGTGACGACGATGACGATCAGCGGGCCGTAGGCCAGCGCGCCGGCATCCTTGCGGTCGAAGGCGTCGAAAGCGCCCTTGATCAGCGCCGGGTACAGGCCGGTCGAGGCGCCGACCAGGGCGATGAGCACCAGCACCACGGCCAGCGTGCCCCGGTGCGGCGACAGCCACTCGCGCCAGAGCCGGCGGAGCAGGGGGATCGTGTCGCCCTTCAGGCGCGCCATCGCGGGTTCCGAGATCGTCCGGGCGAAGGGCGCCGGCCCACCGTCGCCCGAGGCGGCGGTGGCGCGGGTGTGCCGCCCCGGCCGCCGCGGATCAAGCGCCGCCTGCGTCAGCGCCCGTCGCGGGGGCCTTGCTCGCCCTCGCCGCCGTCCTCGCCACGGCCGCCGTGGCGGTGCCGATGCCCGCCCATCGGCCCGGCCAGGATCATCGCCCGGCGCTTCTGGTCGGGGTCGAGGGTGGCGTAGAGCGGCCCCGAGGCGTCGGCGAGCTTGCCCAAAGCCGCGCCGCGGGCGGTGGCGGCATCCGCCATGGCGCGCAACGCCGCCGGCGCGTCCTCGTCCATGCGCTTGCGATCGCGCATCGCGGCCATGCGCTCGCGGCGCTGGCGGGCGAGGTCGCGCATCGCCGTCTCGACCGGCGGCCACAGCTTCTCCTGGTCGGCGTTGAGGCGCAGGCCCGCATGGAGCGCCGCGATGCGGGCGTCGGCGAAGGCCGCGCGGTCCTCGGGGGAGAGCCGGCTCCAATGGCCGCCCCAGCGGCGGGGCGGGCCGTCCTCGCCGTCGCGCGCCGCGACCGCGCCGGCCAGGGCAAGGCCGGCGAGGCCGGCGACGAGGGCACCCTTGATCACACGTCCGACCATCTCGGTCTCCATTCCTTCCGCGGCGAGCCCTGATCGGGTGCCGCCGGATCCGCAGCGCGGCCGAGCCGACCGGCCGGCCCGCTGCCGCACCGATCACACCGCATCCGTGTTTCGGCGGTATGTCGCCGCACGCGGCTTGGCGATGTAACACTATTACACTATCAGCACGCCGGACGGCTGCGAGGAGTGCTCGACGATGGCGACCCGGACCACGACGCGACTCGGCCTCCTCCGAGCGACGGCCCTGGCGCTGTGCCTGCACGCCGCATCGCTTCCGGCCTTCGCGGCGGACCGCGTGCGGGCGGTGGCGACCTTCTCGATCCTCGGCGACCTCGTGCGGCAGGTCGGCGGCGACGCCGTCGCGGTGACTACCCTCGTCGGGCCCGATGCGGATGCCCACGGCTACAGCCCGGCGCCCGGCGATTCGCGGACGCTGGCCGCCGCCGACATCGTGTTCGTCAACGGCCTGGGCTTCGAGGGCTGGCTCGACCGGCTGATCCGCGCCTCCGGCTCGAAGGCGCCCGTCGTCGTCGCCTCGGCCGGGGTCGCGACGATTCCCAGCCGGCACGACCATCACCACGGCGGCGCGGGCGGCCACGACGCGGCGTCGAGCCCCGACCCGCATGCCTGGCAGAGCATCCCGAACGCCAAGATCTACGTCGCCAACATCCGCGATGGCCTAGCGAGGGTCGATCCGGGCCATGCCGCCGACTACGCCCGCAACGCCGAGGCCTATCTCGCCCGGCTCGACGCGGTCGACGCCGAGATCCGCGCGACGCTCGCCAGGATTCCCCCCGAGCACCGCAAGGTCATCACCACGCACGACGCCTTCGGCTACTTCAGCGCCGCCTACGGCCTGACCTTCCTGGCGCCGCAGGGGGTCTCGACCGACAGCGAGGCGAGCCCGCAGGACGTCGCCCGGATCATCCGGCAGGTCCGCCAGGACAAGGTGCCGGCGGTGTTCATCGAGACCATCGCCGACCCGCGCCTGATGCAGCAGGTGTCGCGCGAGAGCGGCGCGCGGATCGGCGACAAGGTCTATTCCGACGCGCTGTCCGGGGCGGCCGGCCCGGCATCGACCTATCTCGACATGATGCGGAGCAACCTGCGCGCGTTCGGCGCGGCGCTGGGGCCGTCGTGACGCTCAGAGCAGGCCGAGCTGACCGCCGCCGTCACCGGAGTTGCGGCGCTTCGGGCCGCGCCCGACCAGCACGCCGGCGCCCGACACCATCGCCTTGAAGGCGGCGACGTCGGCATAGGCCTGGACCTGGGTCCGGAACCGGACGGGCGAGCACACCACCGGTCCGTTGCGGTCGTCGACCAGCGTCCACAGCCAAAGGCCGCTCGGATCCTCGGTGATATCGAACCGCATCGACGCTGCCCCCCGGCAGGTGCTGGATGCTTCTTCGATACATCGGAAAAAAGCTCGGCGGGTAAACGGCTTAGGGCGTTCAAGGCTTTGCCGGCAACGAACCGTCGAATCGGCCCGATCGTCCCCGCTTTCATCGGTTTCCACAGGGACGGCGGCCGGCGCCAAGCCGCGTCGTCCCGCGACCCGTCTCGTCGTGCAGTCTAGTCGTGCGCTCGCCGCGTCAGCCAAAACGCCCAGAGGCCGAGCATCAATCCGCAAATCGGAAAGGCGAACATCAACAGAACGTGCGGATCGCTCATCGGAGGGTCCTGAGAATTCTGCGTCCGAGCCAATGTAGGGCCGCACTCGTCATCGCGCAAAGAAGAAGGTTGGCGCCCAGGAGCGCAGCTCCGAAGTCGATGCCGGCGAGCCGCCCGGAGAAGACAGGGGCAAGGCCGCCCACGGCCAGGATCGCGATGGCGACGCCGTTCACGTAGGTCGCGGTGAGCTTGGCGCTCTCGTTGGCGACGAGCTTGGCACGATCGCCCGCGTCTTGCGGAGCCTTGGATTCAGAGACCATCAGGCAGCATGGCGGGCGACCCGGCACGGGGAAACGGTCGGCCGGCGCCGCGGCACCCGTCACCTCCAGCAATGACAGATCGTAAACCGATGGTTAAGACGCCCGCTCTAGCTTGATCGTGAGAGTGACCGGCGCCGATCTCCGCGCACCGGCCTTCAGGGGAACCGCGTGCGTTGGGGGGCTGATCGCTGGCGCTTGTATCGGCTGGTCGGACGCGAGGTCGCCCGGACCGCACGCGCCGCCTCGGCCCGCTTCACCGCGCCGCCGGACATCCTCGCCCGCGTCCGCGTCACCGGCCTCGTGATCGCGCCGCACGACCTGCGCACCTCCGACGCCACCTTCGCCGACGACATCTATGCCGGGCTCTTCGTCTTCGCCGGGCGCTCGCTCGCGGTGAGCGGCGGCTCGCCGTTCGACTACACGCCGCCCTCGCCGGAATGGGCCGACGTGCTCTACGGCTTCGGCTGGCTCAGGCACCTGCGCGCCGCCGACACGGCGCTCGCCCGCGCCAACGCCCGAGCCTTCGTGGCCGATTTCGTGGCCGGGCGCGGCGACCCGGCGCTGGCGCGCCAGACGCCGGTGGCCGCCCGCCGGCTGATCTCGTTCCTCAGCCAGTCGCCGCTGGTGCTGGAAGGGGCCGACCACGCCTTCTACCAGACCTTCCTCAGGGCACTGGCCCGCGGGGCGCAGCAGCTCGAGCGCGACCTGCGGCGCGGAGTGCCGCCGCAATGGCGGCTGAACGCGGCCGTCGCGCTCTGCTTCGCCGGGCTGTGCTGCGAGGGCATCCAGCCGATCCTGCGGCGCGCCACCCGCGTGCTGTCGCGCGAGCTCGACCGCCAGATCATGCCGGATGGCGGCCACCGCTCGCGCGATCCGCGCTTCGCGATGGAGCTGCTCCTCGACCTGCTGCCCCTGCGCCAGAGCTATCTCAGCCGCAGCGTCGAGCCGCCCGAGGCCCTGCTGCGCGCCATCGACCGGATGCTGCCGCTGCTGCGCCTGCTGCGCCACGCCGACGCCTCGCTGAGCCATTTCAACGGCATGGGCGCGACGGCCGCCGACCACCTCGCGACGCTGCTGATCTACGACGGCGCCCTGGCGCAGCCGATGATGCACGCGCCGAATTCCGGCTACGAGCGGCTGGAAGGCAGCCGCATCGTCGTCATCGCCGACGTCGGCGCCCCGCCGCCGCTGCCGTACTCGCTCAATGCCGGGGCCGGCTGCCTGTCGTTCGAGATGTCGAGCGGGCCGCAGCGGATCGTGATCAATTGCGGCCTGCCCGCAAGCGGCCCGGAGCTGCGCCGGCTCGCCCGCACCACGGCCGCCCACTCCACCGCTTGCGTCGCCGACGCATCGTCCTGCCGCTTCCTCGGGTCCGGCGGGTGGTGGGGCGAGCGCGTCGCGGCGCGGTGGCTCGAACGCCGCGTCGGCCCCGTGGTTTTGCGCGGGCCGGCGGCGGTGAAGGCCGAGCGCAGCGACGAGGGCGCCTCCACCGTGCTCGCCGCCCGGCACGACGGCTACGCCCGCGACCACGGCATCGTCCACGAGCGACGCTGGCAGCTCGCCGGCGCCGAGGGGCGGCTCGACGGGCAGGACGCGTTCCTGCGCGCGTCCGCGAGGAAGGGCCGGCCGCGGACGCAGGACGTGGCGATCCGCTTCCACCTGCACCCGGCGATCGCGGTGCGCCATCAGGAGGACGGGCTCGAGCTGTCCTCGCCGCTCGGCGAGGTCTGGACCTTCCATGCCACCGGCGCCGAGATCCGGCTGGAGGAGAGCGTCTACTTCGCCGGCCTCACCGGCGCGCGCCGCACCGACCAGATCGTGCTGCACGTGGCCGTCCACGACGACGTGCGCGTCGACTGGACGTTCCAGCGCCTCGCCTCGGCCCCCGGACGCACGCCGAGCGCGGCGGCCTGACCGGCCTTCTGGCCCGGCGGCGGCCATTCGTGCTACCGCGCCCGGAACACCCTCGAAACGACAAGACCCACGATGTCGCATGATCAGGTGCGGGTTGCCCGCGCGCTCCTTTCCGTCTCCGACAAGGCGGGGCTCGTCGACTTCGCCCGCGCCCTGAGCGCGCGCGGCATCGCCCTGGTCTCCACCGGCGGAACCCACAAGGCGCTGACCGAGGCCGGGCTGCCGGTCACCGAGGTCGCCGAGCTCACCGGCTTCCCCGAGATGATGGACGGCCGGGTGAAGACGCTTCATCCGGCGGTGCATGGCGGGTTGCTCGCCATCCGCGACAACCCCGAGCACCAGGCCGCGCTCGCCGCCCACGGCATCGGCGCGATCGACCTGCTGGTGGTCAACCTCTACCCGTTCGAGGCGACGATCGCAGCCGGACGCGACTACGACGACTGCGTCGAGAACATCGACATCGGCGGGCCGGCGATGATCCGCGCGGCGGCCAAGAACCATGCCGACGTCGCGGTGGTGACGGACGTCTCCGACTACGGCGCGGTTCTGGAGGCGCTGGCGCAGGGCGGCGGCACGCTCACCCGGCCCTTCTGCCGGCAGCTCGCCCAGAAGGCCTATGCCCGCACCGCGGCCTACGATGCGGCGATCGCCAACTGGATGTCCGCCCACGTGGAGGCCGCCGGCACGGCACCGTTCCGCAGCTTCGGCGGCCAGCTCGCGCAGGGCCTGCGCTACGGCGAGAACCCGCACCAGGCGGCCGCCTTCTACCGCGCGCCGGGGATCGCGCGGGCCGGGATCGCCACCGCACGGCAGGTGCAGGGCAAGGACCTGTCCTACAACAACCTCAACGACACCGACGCGGCCTACGAGTGCGTCGCCGAGTTCGATCCGGCCCGCGCGGTGGCGGTGGCGATCATCAAGCACGCCAATCCCTGCGGCGTCGCCGAGGGCGCGAGCCTGACCGAGGCCTATGCCCGTGCGCTCGCCTGCGACCCGACCTCGGCCTTCGGCGGCATCGTCGCCCTCAACAGGCCCCTCGACGCGGATGCCGCCCGCGAGATCGTCAAGATCTTCACCGAGGTCATCATCGCTCCCGAGGCGTCGGAGGAGGCGATCGCGATCGTCGCCGCCAAGAAGAACCTGCGCCTGCTGCTCGCCGGCGGCCTGCCGGACCCGCGGGCCGCGGGCGAGACCGTGCGCACGCTCGCCGGAGGCCTGCTGGTGCAGGGCCGCGACGCCATGGTCGTCGACGACATGGCGCTGAATGTGGTCACGCGGCGCGCGCCGACGGAAGCCGAGCTCGCCGACCTGCGCTTCGCCTACCGGGTCGCCAAGCACGTGAAGTCGAACGCCATCGTCTACGCCAAGGGCGGCGCCACCGTCGGCATCGGCGCCGGGCAGATGTCGCGGGTCGACTCCTCGCGCATCGCCGCCTGGAAGGCCGCCGAGGGTGCCCAGCGCCTCGGCCTCCCGGACAGCCTCGCGGTCGGCGCGGTGGTGGCCTCCGACGCGTTCTTCCCCTTCGCCGACGGCCTGATGGCGGCGGCCGAGGCCGGCGCCACCGCCGTGATCCAGCCCGGCGGCTCGATGCGGGACGACGACGTGATCCGCGCCGCCGACGCGGCCGGGCTGGCGATGGTGTTCACGGGGGTGCGCCACTTCCGGCACTGAGCGGCGTCGCAGCCCCCCCGAATAAGAGAAGACCCCGCCGACCGGCGGGGCCTTCTCGTTGTCGTGCCGATCCGTGCGCGGCGACGATCTCGTCGCTCAGCGGCGCGGGGCCGGGGCGTCCGCGTCGGCGTAGATGTCGCGGTCCTTGGTCTCGGGCACCAGGAACAGGCCGATGATCACCGTCGCGACGGCGATGACGATCGGGTACCAGAGGCCGTAATAGATATCGCCGGTCTGGGCGACCATCGCAAAGGCGGTGGCCGGGAGCAGGCCGCCGAACCAGCCGTTGCCGATGTGGTAGGGCAGGGACATCGAGGTGTAGCGGATCCGGGTCGGGAACAGCTCGACCAGCATCGCCGCGATCGGCCCGTAGACCATCGTCACGAACAGGACGAGGACGAACAGCAGCCCGATCACGCTCGCCACCTGCGGCCGGAAGATGTCGAACGGATTCGACATCTTCACGATGCCGGCGTCGTTCGCCTTCGGGTAGCCCGCCGCCTGCAGGGCTGCGGTGGCGGCCTTGTTGAAGTCCGCGGCCGGGCTGCCGGCGGGGAACGGCACGGCGGTGTCGTTGACCTTGACCACGGTCGGCTGGCCGGCGGGGCCGGCTTCGGTGGCGTACTTCACCGACGACTTCGAGAGGAAGTCGCGGGCGAGGTCGCACGGCGCCGAGAACACGCGGGTGCCCACCGGGTTGAACAGGTTCCCGCACTCCTTCGGGTCGGCCATCACCGTGACCTTCACCTGGTCGATCGCCCGCTCGAGCGCCGGGTTCGCCACCGAGGTGAGCCCGTGGAACAGTGGAAAGAAGCACGCAGCGGCGATCGCGCAGCCGGCCAGGATGATTGGCTTGCGGCCGATCTTGTCCGAGAGCCATCCGAAGAACACGAAGAAGCCGGTCCCGAGCAGGAGCGACCAGGCGATCAGCAGGTTCGCGGTGTAGCCGTCCACCTTCAGGATCGATTGCAGGAAGAACAGCGCGTAGAACTGGCCCGTGTACCAGACCACGCCCTGGCCCGCGACGAGGCCGAACAGGGCGATGAGCGCGATTCTGGCGTTCTTCCACTGGCCGAAGGCCTCCGTCAGCGGCGCCTTGGAGGTGGTGCCTTCCTCCTTCATCTTCTTGAAGGCCGGCGACTCGGAGAGCTGCAGGCGGATCCAGACCGAGATGCCGAGCAGCAGCACCGAGACCAGGAACGGGATGCGCCAGCCCCAAGCCTTGAACGCCTCCTCGCCGGTGAACGAGCGGGTCGCCAGGATCACCAGCAGCGACAGGAACAGGCCGAGCGTCGCGGTGGTCTGGATCCAGCTCGTGTAGAAGCCGCGCCGTCCGTTCGGGGCGTGTTCGGCGACGTAGGTCGCGGCACCGCCGTACTCGCCGCCGAGCGCGAGGCCCTGCGCGAGGCGCAGCACGATCAGGATGATCGGCGCCGCGATGCCGATGGTCTCGGCGTTGGGCAGGATGCCGACGATGAAGGTCGACAGGCCCATGATCAGGATGGTGACGAGGAAGGTGTACTTGCGGCCGACGAGGTCGCCGACGCGGCCGAACACCAGGGCGCCGAACGGGCGGACGATGAAGCCGGCGGCGAAGGCGAGCAACGCGAAGATGTCGCGCGTGGCCGGCGGGTAGGCCGAGAAGAACTGCGCCCCGATGATCGCAGCGAGCGAGCCGTAGAGGTAGAAGTCGTACCACTCGAACACGGTGCCGAGGGACGACGCGAAGATCACGCGCTTCTCGGCCGAGGTCATCGGCCGTGCCGCGTCTCCCGGCCGTGGGACTGCGGTTGCAGCAACCATCTTGAAATTCCTCCCGATCCGTCGTGTCCCGGTGCTCCTTTCGCGGAACCGGGCTTGGGACGACGCGCTCGCGTCATCCGGCCGTTCGGCAAGAACCGAACACGCGATTGTTACCCGAGGCCTCGATTCTGCCAACAGGTCGGACGGGCGGAACGGAAGGAATGCAGACGTTGTAACAGGTTTGCTTCGGCTCGTGCGCGAAGCGGGCCTGTCGCGGAGACGTGCCGCGACGAAGAAGGGGCGCGGCGGATGCCGCGCCCCCTCGAAAGGCGTCGCCGGTGTGGCGGGCCTCAGTGCGCGTGGGCGCCCTCCGCACCGATGCCGGTCTCCGAGCGCACGAACTGCGCTTCGAAGGCGGCGCGCTCGCGCTCGGCCCGCCGCGACTTGTCGAGCGTCGAGACGATCCAGATCGTCGCGAACGCCAGCGGCATCGAGAACAGCGCCGGGTTGTCGTAGGGGAAGATCGCCGCCGCATGGCCGAGCGTCGCGACCCACACGGCCTTCGACAGCACCACCATCGTCACCGCCGAGATCAGCCCGACGAGGCCGCCGAGCAACGCGCCCCAGGTCGTGGTGCCGCGCCACAGGATCGACATGGCCAGGACCGGGAAGTTGCAGCTCGCCGCGACCGAGAAGGCGAGGCCGACCATGAACGCCACGTTCTGGTTCTCGAACACGTAGCCGAGGTAGATCGCCACGATGCCGATCACCACCGCCGCGATCTTCGAGAGGTTGACCTCGTGCTTCTCGGTGGTGCGCCCGCGGGCGATCACCTGGGCGTAGAGGTCGTGGCTGACGGCGGACGCACCGGCCAGCGTCAACCCGGCGACGACCGCGAGGATGGTCGCGAAGGCCACCGCCGAGATGAAGCCGAGGAAGTACGGCCCGCCGACCGCGTTGGCGAGGTTGACGGCGACCATGTTGGTCCCGCCGAGCATGTCCTTCAGCTTGTCGAACGCGCCGGCTGGCCCGAGCTTGAAGTAGGACGGATCCGACATCAGCAGGGCGATGCCGCCGAAGCCGATGATGAAGGTGAGGATGTAGAAGTAGCCGATCAGGCCGGTGGCGTAGAACACCGACTTGCGGGCGGCCTGGGCATCCGAGACGGTGAAGAAGCGCATCAGGATGTGCGGCAGGCCGGCGGTGCCGAACATCAGGCCGACGCCGAGCGAGATCGCCTCGACCGGGTTCGACACGAGGCCGCCGGGCGCCATGATCGCGTCGCCCTTCGGATGCGTGGCGACGGCCGAGGCGAACAGCGCCTCCGGGTTGAAGCCGTACTTGAGCAGCACGGCCCCGGCCATGAAGGTGGCGCCGCCGAGCAGCAGGCAGGCCTTGATCACCTGCACCCAGGTGGTGGCCTTCATGCCGCCGAAGGCGACGTAGACGATCATCAGCACGCCGACGATCACCACCGCGTAGAGGTAGGGCAGGCCGAACAGCAGCTGGATCAGCTTCCCCGCGCCGACCATCTGGGCGATCAGGTAGAACGCCACCACGACCAGCGTTCCGGTCGCGGAGATGATGCGGATCGAGGTCTGGTCGAGGCGGAAGCTCGCCACGTCGGCGAAGGTGAACTTGCCGAGGTTGCGCAGGCGCTCGGCGATCAGGAACAGCACGATCGGCCAGCCGACGAGGAAGCCGGTGGAGTAGATCAGCCCGTCGAAGCCCGAGGTGTAGACGAGGCCGGAGATCCCGAGGAACGAGGCCGCCGACATGTAGTCGCCGGCGATCGCCAGCGAGTTCGTGCCGGCCGAGATGCCGCCGCCCGCGGCGTAGAAGTCGGCCGCGGACTTGGTGCCCTTGGCCGCCTTGTAGGTGATGCCCAGCGTGAACAGCACGAAGAACAGGAACATGCCGATGGCCGGCCAGTTCGTCGCCTGCTGCTGCACGGCGCCCATGTCGGGGCCGGCCGCGAGCGCGGGGCCGGCCAAAAGGGCGGCTCCCAGGAATGACAGGGTGCGGATCATCGTCCGAGGCTCCGCTTGAGTTCGGCGGCCAGGGCGTCGTAGCGGGTGTTGGCGCGCATGACGTAGAGGCCGGTGAGGAGGAAGGCGAAGAGGATCACGACGACCCCCATGAGAAGGCCGACCGACGCGGTGCCGCTGCCGAGCTTCACCGCGAGCAGGCTCTTGTCGAAGGCGATCAGGCCGATGAAGCCGAAATAGACGAGCAGCATCAGGCCGGTAAGGATCCAGCCGAAGCTCGTGCGTTCCTGGACGAGCTGGCGGAAGATCGGGCTCTTCGCGACTTCGTCGTAGGCGGGTCCGGACGCGGTGCTGCCGGGCCGCGGCACCGCTGGGGCGGGGCGGCCGTCGAGGCCGCTTGTGGTGATGGACATGTGTGCTCCCTCCGATGAAGGGGTACCCGCGATCGGGCCCGCCTTCCGGTCGACGTGACTGCATTTTTTGCATGTTGGAGGCGGACGCCCTGGGGCATCCGCCTCGGTGAGCGGGTCGAGGCCCGCCCGTCGTCGCAGACCGGCCCTAGACGGCGCGGTTCTGTCGATTCTCGATCAGGTCGTCGACCACCGCGGGCTCGGCGAGCGTCGAGGTGTCGCCGAGCGATGAGAAGTCGTCCTCGGCGATCTTGCGCAGGATGCGGCGCATGATCTTGCCCGAGCGGGTCTTGGGCAGGCCGGGAGCGAACTGGATCAGGTCCGGCGAGGCGATCGGCCCGATGTCCTTGCGGACCCAGGTGACGAGCTCCTTGCGCAGCGCGTCGTCGCCCTCCTCGCCCTCGTTGAGGGTGACGTAGGCGTAGATGCCCTGGCCCTTGAGGTTGTGCGGGTAGCCGACGACCGCCGCCTCGGCGACCTTCGCATGGGCGACCAGCGAGGACTCGACCTCGGCGGTGCCCATGCGGTGACCCGAGACGTTGATCACGTCGTCGACCCGGCCGGTGATCCAGTAATAGCCGTCCACGTCGCGGCGGGCGCCGTCGCCGGTGAAGTACTTGCCCGGATAGGTCGAGAAGTAGGTCTGCTCGAAGCGCTCGTGGTCGCCGTAGACGGTGCGCATCTGGCCGGGCCAGGATTCGGTGATGCAGAGGTTGCCCTCGCACGGCCCGTCCAAAACCTTGCCCTCGGCATCGACCATCGCCGGCTGCACGCCGAAGAACGGGCGCGTGGCCGAGCCGGGCTTCAGCCGGGTCGCGCCGGGCAGCGGGGTGATCAGGATGCCGCCGGTCTCGGTCTGCCACCAGGTGTCGACGATGGCGCAGCGCGAGTCGCCGACGACCTTGTAGTACCAGTCCCAGGCCTCCGGGTTGATCGGCTCGCCGACCGACCCGAGCACGCGCAGGCTGGCCCGCGAGGTCTTCTTCACCGGCCCTTCGCCGCCGCCCATCAGCGAGCGGATCGCGGTCGGGGCGGTGTAGAAGATGTTGACCTTGTGCTTGTCGACCACGTCCCAGAACCGGGAATTCGACGGGTAGGTCGGAATGCCCTCGAACATCAGCGTCGTCGCGCCGTTGGCGAGCGGCCCGTAGACGATGTAGCTGTGGCCGGTGACCCAGCCGACGTCGGCGGTGCACCAGTACACCTCGCCCTCGCGGTAATCGAAGACGTACTGGTGCGTCATCGACGCGTAGACGAGGTAACCGCCGGTGGTGTGGACCACACCCTTGGGCTGGCCGGTCGAGCCCGAGGTGTAGAGGATGAAGAGCGGGTGCTCGGCCTCCACGGCCTCGGCCGGGCACTCGTCGGTCACCTGCTCGGCGGCCTCGTGGTAGTACACGTCGCGGCCCGGCTCCATCGCCACGTCGCTGCCGGTGCGGCGCACCACGACGACGTGGTCGACGACGTCCTTGCCGAGGCGCGCGATCGCCGCGTCGACGTTCGCCTTCAGCGGCACCTTGCGCCCGCCGCGCAGGCCCTCGTCCGCGGTGATCACGATCTTCGAGGCGCAGCCCTCGATGCGCGAGGCCAGCGAATCGGGCGAGAAGCCGCCGAAGACGATGGAGTGCACGGCGCCGAGGCGCGCGCAGGCCAGCATGGCGTAGGCGGCCTCGGGGATCATCGGCATGTAGATCGTGACGCGATCACCCTTCTCGACCCCGCGGTTGCGCAGCACGTTCGCCATCCGGCAGACCTGCGCATGCAGCTCGCGGTAGGTGATGTGCTTCGACTCGTTCGGGTCGTCGCCTTCCCAGATGATCGCGGTCTGGTCGCCGCGGGTCTCGAGGTGCCGATCGACGCAATTGTAGGCGACGTTGGTCTTGCCGTCCTCGAACCACTTGATCGAGACCTTGCCCTGTTCGAAGCTGGCGTTCTTGACCTTGGAGAACGGCGTCATCCAGTCGATGCGCTTGCCGTGCTCGCCCCAGAACGCGTTCGGGTCGGCAACCGAGGCGGCGTACATCTCGCGATACTTGGCGTCGTCCACATGGGCGCCCTCGCGCCATGTGTCCCGAACCTCGACGACCTTCCCGTCCATCTCGCGTCTCCCTGATTGGTGCCCGATCGTATCGCAGTTGTCCGCGCAGCCGGGGCTTCCAAAGATTATCGTCGTCGTCGTCGTAACACCAATCGCCGCCCCCCGCCCGACCCGCATCCGGCCGAAGGCGACACAATTCCTGCTAGGGGCGCCCGGAGAGCGCTGTCAAGCCGGTTTTCCTGCACCAAGGTCGGGGCCCGTTCGAGCCCGACCCTAAGTCCCGCCGTCGTCCCTCGGTGGGATGGTCTGCACGGCCCCGCTTGAAGAGTCTAACGGTGACGACGAATTTCGAACCGGTCCTCTGACAAAGGCCGGGGATTGTCTCGGCGTGCCACTCACCCCGTTCGAAATTCCGTTCCTGGGAGAAGAATCTCCACCAGGGTGCCGTCGTTGCCCCGGGTCGAGATGCGCAGCGAACCTTGATTGGCCTCGACCAGGGCCTTGGTCAGCGGCAATCCGAGCCCGCCGACGTGCGACTCGCTGCCGCTGCGGGGGTCGTAGCCGTCCTCGGGCTCGGCGGAGCGTGCGCCCGGGCCGGTGCCGCGCACCTTCAGCGCGATGCCGCCGCGCTCGCCCGGCGTCGTCGAGACGATCACCTGGCCGCCGGCCGCGGTCGCGCGGATCGCCTCGCCGATCACCGTCAGCGCAGCCTGCCGCAGGGAAGGCTCGTCCGCCTCCAGCGGCGCGAGATCCGGCGAGAAGCTGGTGCGCAGGACGATGCGCCCGCGCGCCGCCTCGGGCTGCAGCAGCTCAACGCAGCCCGAGACCAGCTCGTTCAGGGGCAGCGGCCGGACGGACAGCGCGAGGCCGCCGGATTCGATGGTGGCGATGTCGATCAGGTCGGAGACGAGGCCGCGCACGTGGTCGCCCGCCGCTCGGATCGCGCGCAGCGTCGTGCGGTAGCGTTCGTCGACCGGCCCGTGCGGCTCCGCGAGGATGCCGTCGGCGAGGCCGACGATCCCCTCGACCGGCGTGCGGATCTCGCGATCGAGGCGGTCGAGGAAGGCCGCGCGATCGAAGTCCGGCCGCGCCCGCGCGGCATCGTCGGGCGCAGGCCGCAGCAGGGCGACGCGGGCCCCGTCCCGGCCGGACACGCGCAGCGTCAGCGGACGGCCACCGGCGGCGGCGATGCGCGTCTCGGTGCCGAGCCCGGCGATGCCGGCACGCACCGCGTCGCGCTGCGCGGCCTCGAACAGGGTGTCGAAGCCGGTGCCGACCACCTCGCGGGGATCGCATCCGAACAGGCCGGCGGCGGCCCGGTTCATCGCGACGATGCGGGAGGCCGGGTCGAGGGTGACGACGCCGTCGTCGAGGGCGTCGAGGGTCGCACGCGCGTCCGCGGCGTGGCCGTCGCGAAACGACTGGGCGAGGCGTTCGGCCGCCCGCTCGCGGGCCGGATCGGCCTCGTCGACCACGCGCAGGATCATGCAGGTCGCCGGCTCTCCTCTCCAGGTCGTCGGCCCGCGCTCGATGGCGACCGGACGGCTGCCGCCCTGCGCGGTCTCGACGATGCGCGGGCCGGCGGAGGCGCCGGTACCGGCGACGCGGTCGGCCGGGGCAAGCCCGGGGAACAGGCGATGGAGGCCCGCGGCCTGAAGGCTTGCGAGGTCGGCGTATCCGGTGAGGTCGAGGAGGCGGCGGTTGGCCGCCAGCACCGCGTCGCCGCGGTGGATCAGCATCGAAAGGGGGAGGTCGTCCAGGGGCGGAGCGACGTCGTCCGGCTGCACCGGCGTCTCGGGCTCCGCGACCCTGGGCGTCGGGAACGGCATCACCGCTCCGCCCGCGCCGCGCGCATCCGCGGCGTCGGCCGGGTCCCGGATCTCGTCGTCGCCGGCGTAGCGGGCACCGAGCGCGCGGGCGATCTCGCGGAAGGCCGCGTGCTCGGTCACCGACAGGGCGGCGTCGGCGCCCTCCTGCACCGCGACCGGGCTTTCGCTGGGCGGGCTCTGCTCGACGGGCGCCGGCTCGGAGTCCGGCAGGACCGCGATCGGCGCAGGGGCGGCGTTGATATCGGGCACCGGCGCCGGGCCGCGGGCACCGGACCAGGGATCGCGCGCGAATGGATCGCCGGCCCAATGGCTGCCGAAGCGGGCGGCGGTGATCGTCGCCGGCGGCCACGCGGCCTTGCGGATGTCGGGCAGCGTGCGATCGGCTCCCTCGGAGCCCGGGCCGCCCGCCTCCGCGTCGGGCGGGGAGACGGCGTCGGGCAGCTGGGGATCGGGAACGGGGACGACCGGATCCGGACCGGCTTGCGCCGCATCGGTCGGGGGTTCCAAGGCTGCCGACGGTGCAATCACCGCGCGCACCACGCCGTACCCGCCCAATCCCGAGAACGTGTCGCCGCTGCGGCCGAGGCAGGCGCCGGACAGGTCGAGGGCGAGCGCACCGATCGGGCCGGCGTCCAGCACGGCCGGCAGCGCCCGAAACGTGCGCCGGGATCCGACCGCGGCGAGGAACGCGTCTGCATCGCGCAAGCGGCCGGCCCCGGCGAGGTCGGCCCAGCTGTGCCCGACGAGGCGCGGCGCGAGCGGCCCGAACGATGCCCCGGAGATCGTCGCGAGGCGGTCCGCGGCATCGCTCCGCCAGACGAAGCGATCGCCGGCCATGGGCACGACCGCGTCGCCCGGATCGAGCGCGATCGGCGCCGCGGCCGCGACCGGAGCGGCCGGCATGACGTGATCGTCCGGCCGATCCGTGGTCGCGGGCGGAACCGGGCGCGGGCGGAAGGCGGGGAGGGGACCGACCGCGATCAGGAGCAGGGCGGGGGCGCCGTCGATCGTGCCGCCGGCGATCAGGCAGGCGGTCGGCGGCGCGATCCGCCGCGGATCGAGGCGCAGGCGCACCAGCCGCGGCCGCTCGGTGCCGCCGACGGCACGGATGTGGCCGGCGAGGGCCGGGTTCAGCGTCCCGGCTTCGTCCGAGACCGCGTCGCGGAACGGGACGGCCGCGGCGGAGGCGTGCAGGATCGCCGTCGCGGCCCCGTCGAGGACGAGGTAGGCCCGCGCCGAATCAGCCAGCGTCGCGGCGAGGACGGGATCGCCCGCCCAGGCCTCCAGAGCGGCCGTGAGGCCTGCACGCGTGCTGTCGCCAACGTTCAACGAAGTGTCCCCATCGGCCGCGTCCCGGCCCGTTCGGTTACGGAAATATGATTGTACCGTGCTTATTGTAGGCGGAGCGCCGAAGGGTGCTGGACCTTTCTCGCGCCCGTCACACGTTTACCTCGCATCAACGTTAATGCTGCCTCGCCGGGTGGCGTACGATGATACCTGTGTTATTGTGCAGCGCACAATGATGCATCAACCGGCAACGTGAGAGGAGACGAGCGATGAGCACCCCCCCGACCTACGAAGTCCCGACCGAGATGCGCGATTTCGCCGAAAAGAGCGTCGACCAGGCCCGCAAGGCCTTCGACAGCTTCATCGGCGCCGCACGCCGCACCGCGGAGACCGTGACCGGGTCCACCGAGGCGACCCGGACCAGCGTGAAGGACGTGTCCGCCCGCGGCTTCGAGTATGCCGAGCAGAACGTCAACGCCGCCTTCGACCTCGCCCAGAAGCTCGTCCGCTCGAAGGACGTGCAGGAGGCGATGCAGCATCAGGCCGAGTTCGTGCGCAGCCAGTTCGCCGCGATCCAGGCGCAGGCCAAGGATTTCGGCGGTCTCGCCCAGAGCGCGATGCAGCAGGGTGCCGAGCGCGCGAAGTCCGTGATGCAGGAAGGTGCCGACAACGCCCGCAAGGCGATGGAGCAGGGAACGGATGCCGCCAAGCAGGCGGCGCACGATGCGCAGGACGCCGCCAACAAGGCGACGCACTGAGCCCTGCAAACCATGCCCGCCCCTTCGGGGGGCGGGCCACGGGCAATCGCTCACCGGCCCGCCTCCGATCGTCGGGGGCGGGCCGTCTCGTTTTCGCCGGGTTTCCGCGAGCATGCCTGCATCGGCCCGAACAGGGTTCCTACGTTCCGCCGATAGGGATGCCATGCGACAGATCACACGCCTCGGCCTCGCCGCCCTGCTCACGACCTTGGCCTTGCAGGCCGCCGACGCCCAGTATTACGACGCGCCGCCCCGCGGGTACGACGAGCGCCCGGCCTACGACGAGCGCCCGACCTACCCGCGGCGGCGCGAGCGGCCGGCCCCGGCCCGCCCGGTCGGCCTGAACTGCGATGCGGTCCAGCAGGGCCTGACCGGCCCGCAACCCTATTCCTGCCCGCTTCCGGGCCCGCGGCCGCTGGGCGCGCGCTGCTTCTGCGACATGCCGATCGCCTCGTTCAGCCAGCCGCAGACGGCGGTCGGCCGCGTCGTTCCCTGACGCGCGACCGCCTTCGCACCGCGAGGTCGAGGCCTCGAATGCGCGCCCGACGCCTCCCGCGTCTCCGTATCGACGGCTGCGCGGATCGCCGGCGCGGGGCTCGAGCCCGCGGAGCCGAGCGGAGCGGCGCCGAGGTGTTCAGACGAGACGGGCCGCGCCACCCTCTCGGATGACGCGGCCCGCGTTGGTTTGCAGACGCGTGCGCTGTCGGATCAGTTCAGGACCACGACCTTGGCGCCGACCTTCACGCGCTCGTAGAGGTCGGTGACGTCGTCGTTGGTCATCCGGATGCAACCCGAGGACACGGCCTGGCCGATCGTGTCCGGCTCGTTCGAGCCGTGGATGCGGTATTCGGTGTTGCCGATGTACATGGCGCGGGCGCCGAGCGGGTTCTCGATGCCGCCGGCCATGTAGCGCGGCAGGTCGGGGCGGCGGGCGATCATCGCGGCCGGGGGCGTCCACGACGGCCACTCCTTCTTGGCGGTCACGGTCTTGGTGCCCGACCAGGTGAAGCCGGGACGGCCGACGCCGACGCCGTAGCGGATCGCCTCGCCGTTGGGCATCACGAAGTACAGGCGACGCTCGGTGGTCGAGACGACGACCGTGCCCGGAGCATAGTTGCCGTTGAACGCCACGATCTCGCGCTGGATCGGCTGGACCTGCGCCTGCGGCGCGGCCTGCACGCCCTGGCCGTAGCCCGGCTCGTAGACGGGACGCTGGCCGTAATAGTCACGGCTCTGCGTACCCTGGTAACCGTAGGACTGATCTTCCTCGTATCCGGCATCGGTGCCGAAGGGATCGTAGGTCGAGGCGGCCATGGCCGGCACGCTGGCAACAATCGAGAGTCCGAGGAGGGCGGCGAGAGCGGTGGCTGGGGTCTTCATGATGTGGCCTACCTGTGCAGTAACCTTTGCTATTACAAGCGTGAGCATAGGCAGAGGGTTCCACGGGCCGGCGAAGATTTCAGGAGCGTGGGAATACGTAAGCCGCGAAGACGTCGTCGCGCCGATCGAGGGCGCGCGATCACGCCACCTCGTCGGTGTGCACGTCGAAGCGGGCGAGGGGCGCGTAGCCGAAGTTGGTGGTGATCGCGACGTCGGTGGCGTCGCGCCCGCGCGCCATCACGATCCGCCCGATGCGCGGCGTGTTGTGGCGGGCGTCGAAGGTGTACCAGCACCCGCCCTGCGGCCCTTCGAGGTAGACCTCGAACCAGGCGGAGAAGTCCATCGGCGCCGGATCCTTCGGAACGCCGATGTCGCCGAGATAGCCGGTGCAGTAACGCGCCGGGATGTTCATGCAGCGGCAGAAGGTGACGGCCAGGTGCGCGAAGTCGCGGCACACGCCCTCGCGCTGCATGAAGCCGTCATGAGCGCTGCGGGTGGCGTCGGCGCGCATGTAGTCGAAGCGGATGCGCTCGTGGGTGTAGTCGACGATCGCCTGGACGCGCGCCCAACCTTCCGGCGTGCTGCCGAACAACGACCACGCGGTCTGCGAAAGCTTGTCGGTGTCGCAGTAGCGCGAGCCCAGCAGGTAGACGAGGACCTCGTCGGGCAGGTCCTGCACCGGGATCTGCCGCGCATCCGGCACGAACGCGTCGGGCTGCCCGGAATCCTGCACCGTGAAGTCGGCCGAGATCGTCAGCAGCCCGGGCGGCGCGACGATGCGATGGCAGATGTTGCCGAAGCCGTCCTCATACTGGTGGCAGGGGATCGGCGGATCGAAGGCGATCGCCTGCGGCGACAGCAGGTCCGGCAGCCGCGACGGGTGGACGCTGAGCATCAGGATCATCGGCATCGGCTGCGCCGAATCGAAGGCGATATCGAAACCGGTCCTGATCTTCATCGCGCCACCTGCCAACCTTCCTCAACGAAGCATACGTTCATGATGCCCGCACCGGCGTGTCGGTACCCCTATTGCGCGGGGGCGAGCTCCAGCGCCGGCTTCTCGGTCACGGCGACGTCGACGCGCATGCCGAGGTCGTCGCTCGCCAGACCGAAATACGACCCGTGCAACGGCACCGCCTGCCGCGGGTCGCGGGCGATGGCGACGCGGATCAGGTCGCGATTGCCGACGATGCCGTTGGTCGGGTCGAACTCGATCCAGCCGGCCCCCGGAAGATAGACGCCGACCCAGGCATGGGTCGAGCCGCCTCCGACGTGGCGGTCGCGGTCGTTGCGCGGATTGTAGAGGTAGCCGGAGACGAAGCGCGCCGCCATGCCGAGGGAGCGGACGCCCTCCATCATCAGCACCGCGAAGTCGCGGCACGATCCGCGCTTCAGGCGGAGCGTCGTCACCGGGTCCTGCACGCCCTTCTCGCTGCGGGCGAGGTAGGTGAAGTTGCGGCGGATGCCGCGGGTCATGTCGGCGAGCAGGTCCTGCGTCGGGATGCGGCCGTCGGCCGGGATGAAGCTGCGCGCCCAGGCGTCGACCACGTGGTGCGTGTCGGGCCATTGCCGCTCGATCGAGCGCGACAGGTCGGGCATGTCCTCGACGCCGTAGCCGAACGGGTAGTGGGTCGCGTGCGGCGCCAGCGGGAAGACCGGAGCGTGCTCGGGCGTATGGTCGAGGGTGATGCCGCAGGTGAAGCGCAGGGTGTCGCTGCGCGTGTCGAAGCTCGCGATCGCGACGCAGTTGCCGAACACGTCGAACATCCAGCGCACGCTGGCCGGCAGCGGGTCGATGTCGAGGGTCGCCTCGATCAGGCGCTGATCGTAGCTGTCCCGCGGGCGGAACATGATCCGGTGCTCGCCGAAGGTGACCGGGCGGCGGTAGCGGTACACGGTGAGGTGCCGGACGGACAGGATCGGCAAGGACGTAACACTCCGCGGATGCGCCGGTGCGACGTCCGTGCTGCAAATTTCACGCCCACATGCCCGTTTCGGTCCGGGACGGCGATCGAAGCGGCCGATGCCGCGTTCCATGCAGAGCCGGACGATGCCGTCGACGCGAAGGGTAGCGCGCAGGGCCGGCGTCAGAGGATCGGCGGTGCCGGCTCGCCGACGGCCCGTTCCGCCTCCACCAGCACGTCGAAGGCGCGCCACGGCTTCTGGATGAACACCGCCTCAGGCGGGATCTCGGGGCGGCCGACGCAGTGGCCCGACGTGATGACGAGCCGCGCCCGCGGCCACAGCGTCGCGACCGCATGGGCAAGCTGGAGGCCGTCCATCTCGCCGGCCAGACGCACGTCGGCGAAGACCAGGGCGACGTCGCCGCCCCGTGCCTGCAGCACCGCGAGCGCCGCTTCGGCGCTGTCGCAGCCGACGACCGAAAGCTCGGTCTCCTCGAGCAGCGCCTCCGCGAGGCCGCGAACCTGGGGATTGTCCTCGACGACGAGGGCGATCCGCTCGGCCCGCGGGGCAGGGGGCGCCGCAGGCTTCGCGACGTCGCCGTCGGATTCGGATTGCCGGACCTTGCGCACGAGCGCAGCCAGATGCTCCGGCACGCCCTCGGCGACGAGGCTGTCGTAGAACGACGCCAGCGTCTCCCCGATCCGGTCGAGGGGTATGTCGGGGCTCAGCGTGTCGATGGGCCGGTGTCGGAGCGGTTTGGTCAAGAACTTCCCCCGAAGTCTTCGCGTCGCGGGCCGCGGATGCGGAGTCGCTTGAAGAAAGAAGTCGGGAAAGCGCAGTCAGTTGCGCCGGCTTCACGATTCAGGCGGCCGTTTGATCCTTGCGGACGGCCGATCCCCGAGGCGCCCGATACCTGGAGCGCCAGATACCTGGAGCACCCGAGATACCTGGGGCGGCCGATCCTAGCGGGCGGCCGCGTCGGCGTCGGCGTAGGCCATCACGCCCGACACGGCGCGGACGTCGCGGTAGCGCGCGCCGCGGGCGCTCATCATCGCCTCGAACTTCTCGTGCACCTGCGCGACCGACAGGCTCGCGGCCTTGCGGCGGCGGTTGCGCTCGGAAGCGAAGAAGATCGAGCGGTTGGCCCGCGCCGGGCCCGGAAGCAGCTTGGCCGCGGCGGCGCCGGGCTTGTCGACGACCTGGGCGAGGAACGATTCGGCATCGTCCGGCCCGAGGAAGTGGGCGAGGTAGACCTCGCCCAGAGACAGCTCGCGCCCGATCCGCAGGGCGATGCGGGCGGCGTCGCGCTTCAGCATCTCGCCCGCCAGAAGCGCCGAGAGGTAGGGATCGCGGCGCAGCTCGAGGATCCGGGTGCGCTCGGCGGCGTCCGTCACCGTCGGCCGGTCGTTGGAATCGGCGACGATCAGCGCCGCCTCCTTCTCCATCCCGTACTTGGCGCCGAAGTCGCGCACGCAGCCGAGCCAGGTCCGCTCGATGAACTGGTACAGGCCGGTGGCCGAGGAGGTCTTGGCCTGCACGGCGGTGATGAAGCTCGACTCCTTGTCGGCCACCGCCATCAGCAGCACCGGGTCGGTCTGCACGGCCTGGGCGGCACGCACGATCGTCTGGACGATGTGGCGGCGGATCTTCATCGGCCCGAACTCGAGCACGTCGTTCGGGTCGCCGCCGGCGCTCTCCGAGAGCAGGAAATCGTAGGACACCCGGTCGACCGCGTTGGACCCGAGCTCGGTGTCGAGATCGTGGACCGCGGCGAAGGCCGAGGAGGCGCGCAGCACCACCGGCGGCTCGGCGACGACGGGCGGCAGCGCGCTCACCTGGATGCGGGGGCGCGGCATCGGGATCTCGGTGGCGGCCTGGGCCGAGGACACCGCATTCTCGAGGCCGATCTTGCCGAGCTCGACGCCCGAGCCGATCAGCAGCGCGCTCAGCGCGCCGGCGAACAGCGACATCGACAGGACGGAGCGGGCGAGCGCCGGGCGGCTGCCGTGGCCGCGGCCGACCGGGGCGGAAAGGGTGATGCAGTCGGTGGCGCCCGCCCCGAAGCGGCCCGTGGACGCCGATTTGGACGCGCCCTTGCCGACGGCGGCGGAGCCGGACGCGATGGCCTTGCGAGACGTTCCGACGGTGCGGCCCTGCATGTGCGTCCCAAAACCCGGTTTCGCGCCGATGGCGGCGCCACCCCCCGATCTGGCTTGACAGATGTGGCGACAACACGGCCGAGGCTGGACCATTCCGGTCGTGCCGGCGGTTTCCGGGGGCCGGCCGGCCATCACCCGTTCCTCCGGCGATGGTGGGGCGCGATGTGAGCCCGTGACTTGGCGCCCGTCCCTCCGTATGAGGGCGCATCCGCGACGAACGGCCCGGGACGGCCGGGCGTCGCCGCGCGAAAAAGCCCGGCCCAGCACAGAGTTATCCGATGAGCGGCGTCAACGAGATCCGGTCGGCCTTCCTCGACTACTTCGCGGGTGCGGGGCACACGATCGTGCCGTCGTCCTCGCTGGTGCCGAAGAACGACCCGACGCTGATGTTCACCAACGCCGGCATGGTGCAGTTCAAGAACGTCTTCACCGGCGTCGAGAAGCGGCCCTACGTGCGGGCGACGACGGCGCAGAAATGCGTCCGCGCCGGCGGCAAGCACAACGACCTCGACAACGTCGGCTACACCGCGCGCCACCACACCTTCTTCGAGATGCTCGGCAACTTCTCCTTCGGCGACTACTTCAAGCCGCAGGCGATCGAGCTGGCCTGGACCCTGATCACCAAGGAGTTCGGCCTCAAGCCGGACCGGCTCCTCGTCACGGTCTATGCCGACGACGACGAGGCGGCGACGCTCTGGAAGAAGATCGCCGGCTTTTCCGACGACAAGATCATCCGCATCGGCACCTCGGACAACTTCTGGCAGATGGGCGACACCGGCCCCTGCGGGCCGTGCTCGGAGATCTTCATCGACCAGGGCCCGGGGCTCGCCGGCGGCCCGCCCGGCTCGCCCGACGAGGACGGCGACCGCTTCCTCGAGTTCTGGAACCTCGTGTTCATGCAGTACGAGCAGGTCGAGCCGGGCAACCGGCTGGTCCTGCCGCGGCCGTCGATCGACACCGGCATGGGCCTGGAGCGCATGGCCGCGATCCTCCAGGGCGTGACCTCGAACTACGAGACCGACCTGTTCCGGTCGCTGATCGATGCCGTGTCGCACGCGGTCGGCCGCCCGCCCGAGCCCGCGAACGTCGCCTCTTACCGGGTGATCGCCGACCACCTGCGCGCCGGTTCCTTCCTGATCGCCGACGGCGTGCTGCCGGGCAACGAGGGCCGCGGCTACGTGCTGCGCCGCATCCTGCGCCGCGCCATGCGCCACCTCGAGCTGCTCGGCTCGCGCGAGCCGGCGATGTTCCGCCTCGTGCCGACGCTGGTGCGGGAGATGGGCCAGGCCTACCCCGAGCTGGTGCGGGCCGAGAGCCTGATCTCCGAGACCCTGCGCCTCGAGGAGACACGCTTCCGCCGCACCCTGGAGCGCGGCCTCGCGATCCTCGACGCCGAGACCCGCGACCTCGCCGCCGGCCAGAACCTCGCCGGCGAGACCGCCTTCACCCTCTACGACACCTACGGCTTCCCCCTCGACCTGACGCAGGACGCCCTGAAGGCCCGGGGCATCGGCGTCGACACGGAGGCGTTCGGACTCGCGATGCAGCGCCAGAAGCAGGCGGCGCGCGCGGCGTGGTCGGGCTCGGGCGAGGCCGCCACCGAGACGGTGTGGTTCTCGGTGCGCGACCGGACCGGCGCCACCGAGTTCCTGGGCTACGAGGCCGAGAGCGCCGAGGGCGTCGTGACGGCGCTGCTGCGCGACGGCGCCGAGGTCCAGGCCCTGCAGGCCGGTGAGAGCGGGCTGCTCATCGCCAACCAGACGCCGTTCTACGCCGAATCCGGCGGACAGGTCGGCGACACCGGCACGCTCGCCGCGCCGGGGCTGAAGGCTCGCGTGACCAACACCGAGAAGAAGCTCGGCGACCTGTTCGTCCATCACGTCACCGTGGAGGCGGGCACCCTGAGCCTCGGCCAGGCCGTCGAGCTGAAGGTCGACCACGCCCGCCGGGCCGCGATTCGCGCCAACCATTCCGCCACCCATCTGCTGCACGAGGCCCTGCGGCAGGTGCTCGGCGACCACGTCGCGCAGAAGGGCTCGCTGGTCTCCCCCGAGCGCCTGCGCTTCGACATCAGCCACCCGAAGCCGATCGAGGCGGCCGAGCTCGCCCGCGTCGAGGACATCGCCAACGCGGTGCTGCTGCAGAACGTGCCGGTGGTGACCAAGCTGATGGCGGTGGACGAGGCAATCGAGTCCGGGGCGCGCGCGCTGTTCGGCGAGAAGTACGGCGACGAGGTCCGCGTCGTCTCCATGGGCCGGCCGGTGGACGATGCCGGCACGGAGATCGAGGGCGGCCGCCTGCCGAACTTCTCGATCGAGCTTTGCGGCGGCACGCACGCTGCGCGCACCGGCGACATCGGCACCATCACGATCCTCGCCGAGAGCGCGGTCGGCGCCGGGGTGCGCCGCATCGAGGCGATGACCGCCGACGCCGCCCGCCGCCACCGCGGCGAGGAGAGCCGCACCCTCGGGGCGCTGGCCTCCCAGCTCAAGGCGCCGGTGGCGGAGGTGTCAGACCGGCTCTCCGGGCTGCTGGAGGATCGCCGCCGGCTGGAGCGCGAGGTCTCGGACCTGCGCAAGAAGCTGGCGATGGGCGGCAGCGCCGGAGGCGGCGACGAGGCGACCGAGGTGGCCGGCGTCAAGCTGATGGCGCGGGCGATCGAGGGCGTCGAGATGCGCGACCTCAAGAGCCTGGCCGATGCCGGCAAGCAGAAGCTCGGCTCCGGCATCGTCGCCATCGTCGGCGTCGGCGCCGACGGCAAGGCCGGCCTCGTGGTCGGCGTCACCCCGGACCTCACCGAGCGCTACGACGCCGTCGCCCTGGTGCGGGCCGGCGCAGGCCATCTCGGCGGCAAGGGCGGCGGCGGCCGCCGCGACATGGCCCAGGCCGGCGGCCCGGAGGGCGCCGGCGCGAAGGCCGCCCTCGACGCGATCACCGCGGCGGTGGCGGCGGGCTGACGGCTCAGCCCACCCGCTTCCAGGTCTGTCGCTTGCAGAAGACACTCATCACGCAGCCCGAGACCTCGATCGCGTTCGGGCCGGTCATCTTGAGCGAGCCGGAATAGGTCTTCCCGTCCTTCGGGTTGTAGAGGGTGCCGGAATAGCCGTCGCCCGACGGGCTCGTGGCGTTGACGATCTGGACGCCGACGACGCTGCGGGTGCGCAGGGCCGGGTCCGGGTTGTTGGCGTCGAGGCCCTTGCCCGCGGTGCTGACGATGGTGCCGCAGAAGCCGGCGCCGCACCGCGTCAGCCGCACCTTCGAGTCGCCGGTCTCGGTCAGCCAGATCCCGGCCGGGTCGGCGGCCTTCTGCGCCTGCGCGCCGCTGCCGACGAGGCAGGACGCGACGAGGCAGGCGGCGAAGAGGGTGGGAGCGAACACAGTTGCCGGTCTCATGCGGATCCTCCGAGCGTGCCGCCCGTCCGGGCGATCGGCCCGGCAATAGCCGTGCGCACCGAAGTCCCGCAAGACGCAGCGGCGGCTGCTAAGGTCCGCGCCCGAGCACGGCCCCGAGATAGGTCTCGGCGACCTCGCAGAACGGCAGGCCGGCCCCGGTCGCGAGCACCGCGTCGACCTCGAACAGCGGGTCGTCCGGACCCGGGGCGGGGGCGCCGGGATCGCGGAGCGGGCGGAGCGCGACGTTGCGGCGGGTCGGCGCGAGCGGGCGCACCACCCGGCCAAACGGCGCGTCGGTCTCGTCCAGGGCCGCGTTCATGGCGGGCGTCAGCCGGCCCGGCACGTACCAGTTGTCGGCCTCGGACAGGACGTGGACGCCGCAGGCGAGCCGGACGCGCCGGTAGCGGACCGGCTCGTCCGGCGCGAGGCCGAGACGCTTGCGTTGCGCCGCGTCGAGGGGCTTCTCGGCCCCCGGGACCCGACGGGCGACGAGGTGCGGCTCGGCCGACAGGCCGCGCTCGGCGCACCACGCCTCCAGCACCGCGGTCGCGCTGTGGCCGGACAGGATGCGGGCCTGGAGGGCCTCGATCAGTCCCGTCGTCGCCTCGGGCGGCGGAACCGGTTCGGCCGAGATGGGACGCATCGAACCGAACATCGCCATCGCAAGCAGGAGGAGCGCCCGGACCGACGGAGGCGGGCTCGCGCTACGCCATAGGCATCGGCGGCCGAACCGTCCATGCGCCGCGTGCGCGCTGCCCGCCCGGCCCACCGCCCCGTCCCGCATCAGCGCGCCGCCTCGGCTTGGCCGATCAACGTCGCGACGCGGCGCAGCGCCAGGCCGTAGCCTTCGGTGCCGAGCCCGGCGATCACGCCGTCGGCGCGCAGCGAGACGTAGGAGTGGTGCCGGAAGGCCTCGCGCTTGTGCACGTTCGAGATGTGAACCTCGATCACCGGGCCGTCGAAGGCGTTGAGCGCGTCGAGCAGCGCCACCGAGGTATGGGTGAAGGCGGCCGGGTTGATGACGATGCCGGCGGCCTCGTCCCGCGCCGCGTGGATCCAGTCGATCAGCGCGCCCTCGTGATTCGACTGCCGGAACTGCAGCGCGAGCCCGAGCTCGCCGGCGAGCGCCCGGCAGGCGGCCTCGACGTCGGCCAGGGTCTCGTGGCCGTAGATCTCCGGCTGGCGCCGGCCGAGGAGGTTCAGGTTCGGGCCGTTCAGCACGGTGACGAGACGGCTCATGACATCCTCCTTCGCGCGGCCCGCGCACGGACGCTCGACCCATGAACCGCCGCGGCCGCGGCATCAAGCGGGCCGACAGAGCGGCGGCGCTGTCTCCGCCCCGGGCTTTGCGCGCGGGCGCGGCGGTCTACATCCCGCGAGAATCGCGCGAGGACGCGGCCGAGCCACGGAGGGACCATGAGCCAGATCGAGACCAGCGCGCCCGTGGTGATCGCCGTGGCGATCACCGGCTCGGTGCCGCGCAAGGCGGACAACCCGGCGCTTCCCGTGACGGTGGCCGAGCAGATCGAGTCGACGCACCAGGCCTTCGAGGCGGGGGCGACGCTGGCCCACATCCACGTGCGCAACGACGACGAGACCCCGTCCTCCGATCCCGACCGCTTCGCCGCCGTGCAGGAGGGCCTACGCAAGCATTGCCCCGGCCTCGTGGTGCAGTTCTCCACCGGCGGGCGCGGGCGCGACCCGGCGAGCCGGGGTCTCTCGCTGCAGCACCGGCCGGACATGGCCTCGCTCTCGACCGGTTCGGTCAACTTCCCGACCATCGTCTACGAGAATCCGGCCGCCCTGGTCACCGACCTCGCCACGCAGATGACGCGCTTCGGCGTGCGGCCGGAGATCGAGATCTTCGACCTGTCGCACCTCCACGGCGCCCGCCGCCTCGTCGAGGCCGGCCTGATCGACGCGCGGCCGCACGTGCAGTTCGTGATGGGCGTCCAGAACGCGATGCCGGCCGACGAGCACCTGCTCGACATCCTGCTCGCCGAGACCCGGCGCATCCTGCCCGGGGCGACCTGGACGGCGGCCGGGATCGGCCGCAACCAGGCGGTGGTGATGGAGTGGGCGCTGGCGCGCGGCGCCGACGCGGTCCGCACCGGGCTCGAGGACAACATCCGCATCGCCAAGGACCAGCTCGCCGCGAGCAACGCCGAGCTCGTCGGGCTCGCCGCCGAGGCGGTGCGCCGCCACGGCCGCCGGCCGGCGACACCGGCCGAGGCCCGCGCCGCCCTCGGGCTGGCGGCCTGAGATGGCTCACCTGCCCCTGAACCACATCCTCACCGGCCCGGAGGACGCACCGGTGGTGGCGTTCTCCAACTCGCTCGGGACGACGCTCGCCATGTGGGACGCGGTGGTGCCGCACCTGGCCGACCGTTACCGCATCCTGCGCTACGACACCCGCGGCCATGGCGGCTCGGCGACGCGGGACGCGCCGGCCGAGATCGACGACCTCGCCGGCGACCTCCTGGCGCTGCTCGATGGGCTCGGCATCGGCCGCATCCACGCCGTCGGCCTGTCGCTCGGCGGCATGACGATGCAGGCGCTGGCGAGCGCCGCACCCGGCCGCGTGGCGAGCCTGACCCTGATGGCGACGGCCGCCCACATGCCGAGCGAAGCGAGCTGGAACGCGCGCGCCGCGACGGTGCGCGAGGCGGGACCGCAGGCGATCGTCGCGGCGACCCTCGGCCGCTGGTTCACGCCGGGCTTCTCAGAACGGCATCCGGAGGTGGTCGCGCCGATCCGCACAGCGTTCATGGCCTGCGATGCGGCCGGCTACGCGGTCTGCTGCGGCGCGATCGGGCGCATGGACCTGCGCCCACGCCTCTCGGCGATCACCGCCCCGACGCTGGTCGTCGCCGGCCGCGAGGATCCCGCGACGCCGCCTGCGATGGCCGAGGAGATCTGCCGGGGCATCCCCCAGGCGGAACTGGTGACGCTGCCGAACGCTGCCCACCTCCTCGCCGTCGAGCGGCCGGACGCGGCCGGCGCCTACCTCGCGCAGTTCCTCGACCGGCACCGGTAGGCGAGAGCGGATGCGGCGTCAGCGGACGATGGTGACGGGCCGCGCCATCGCAGGTCTCCGGCCGATCCGGTTCGGCGGTCGCCGATCGCGCGCCGCGGCGAGGCCGAGCGCGGCGGCCATGCCCGCGGTGCTCCCGCCGAGGGGGATCGCCAGCAGCGCCATGAGGAGGCCGAACTTGGCCAAGAGCAGGATCGACAGCCCCGCGCCGAAGACCGCCGCCATCACGATCGCAACCATCACAGCCTCACACAACCAGTGATTGAGTTTGTAAGGTCGCGATCGGCGGTTCGGTTCCGGCCTCCCTCGCACGACGACCGTCGACGCGAGCCGTGAGGGTCGATGCGATCGGTCGACAATGGGCGCGCGACGTCATCCGCGCGTGATGCAGTCACCAGCGTCGGCGAACCCGACGGCAGCCCGTAACGGCAGATTCTTCTGAAAACCGCGCCGTTCGACGGCAGATAGAAACCGTACCTGGTCTCGGTCGCAGACGTGGCGGCGGCCTGCCTATCGTACGGGATGTCGGTACAAGATCGTATGGGGCAGCGATGGAACATCGTCCATGCCGAACCCCTCTCGGACAACCGTATCCGCGTCTGAGAGGGAGAGTGGTGGAGCCTAACGGGATCGAACCGATGACCTCTTCCATGCCATGGAAGCGCTCTCCCAGCTGAGCTAAGGCCCCACTCTCGTCCACCGCGGCTCTGGAGGTCCGCGCTGGTGTCTCGCTGGCCCGGCGATGCCGTCCGGCGAGGGCGGTTCTATAGGCGGGCCTCGGATCGGACTCAACCCCCTTTTTGCGGAAAAGCGATCGGCGATCGTTCGCCGGCGACATTCGATGCGTCCAGGGCGGCGGCGGACCGTCGGATCGGCGCCGCAGCTCGGATGACGGATCGCGGCGCGCGTGATAACCGACCGCCCCATGTTCCCGCGCGGCGCCACGCGTCGCACCGGCTTTTCGGCGCCTCAGCGCCTCCTCCGGCGATCCCGCGGCCCCGGCCCGGATCCCTCGCGAAGTTGACCGCCCGTGTCGCACGATTCCGAGCCGACCCCGCTTTCCGCCGCGCCCGGCGCACCCCTGCGCGGACGGCTGCGGCCGCCGGGCGACAAGTCGATCTCGCACCGCGCGATGATCCTCGGCCTGCTCTCCATCGGCGAGACGCGGGTGGAGGGCCTGCTGGAGGGCGACGACGTGCTGCGCACCGCGGCCGCGGCCCGCGCGCTCGGCGCCTCCATGGAGCGCCTGGGGGAGGGACGCTGGGTGGTGCGCGGCGTCGGCATCGGCGGCCTGTCCGATCCGGCCGAGACCCTCGACTTCGGCAATGCCGGCACCGGCTCGCGGCTGATGATGGGCGTCGTCGGCGGCCAGCCGGTCACGGCGACCTTCGACGGCGACGCTTCCCTGCGCAGCCGGCCGATGCGCCGCATCCTCGATCCGCTCCGGCTGATGGGCACCCAGGTGCTCGCGGAGGCCGAGGGCGGCCGCGTGCCGCTGACGCTGCGCGGCCCGCGCGAGGCGATCCCGATCCGCTACGAGACGCCGGCCGCCTCGGCGCAGATCAAGTCCGCGGTGCTCCTCGCCGGCCTCAACGCCCCGGGCACCACCACGGTGATCGAGGCCGCGGCCACCCGCGACCACACCGAGCGGATGCTGCGCCTGTTCGGCGCCGAGGTCTCCGTCACCCCGCACGGGCCGGACGGCCACGGCCGCGCGGTCGCGCTCACCGGCCAGCCGACGCTGCGCGGCACCGAGGTGGTGGTGCCGGCCGACCCGTCGTCGGCCGCCTTCCCGCTGGTGGCGGCGCTGATCGTGCCGGGCTCCGAGATCACGATCGAGGGCGTGATGATGAATCCGCTGCGCACCGGGCTGATCACGACGCTGATCGAGATGGGCGCCGACATCGAGCGCCTGCGCGAGCGCGAGGAGGGCGGCGAGACCGTCGCCGATCTGCGCGTGCGCGCGAGCCGCCTCAAGGGCGTCGACGTGCCGGCCGAGCGGGCGCCGGCGATGATCGACGAGTACCCGGTGCTCGCGGTCGCCGCCGCCTTCGCCCAGGGCACCACGCGGATGAACGGCCTGCACGAGTTGCGGGTCAAGGAATCGGATCGCCTCGCCGCGGTCGCCGCCGGGCTCAAGGCCAACGGCGTCGCCCACCTGATCGAGGGCGACGACCTCCTCGTCCACGGCGACGGCACCGCGCCGCCCGGGGGCGGCACGGTCGCGACCCATCTCGACCACCGCATTGCCATGGCGTTCCTCGTGATGGGGCTGGCCACCGCCGAGCCGGTCACCGTCGACGACGGCGCGATGATCGCCACGAGCTTCCCGAGCTTCCTGCCGACGATGCAGGCGCTCGGCGCCGGGATCGGGGAATAGGCCCGATGCCCGACAATTCGACAGCCATGGTCATCGCCATCGACGGCCCAGCCGCCTCCGGCAAGGGCACGCTCGCCCAGCGCCTTGCCCGGCACTACGGCCTGCCCCACCTCGACACCGGCCTGCTCTATCGCGGCGTCGCGCTGACCCTGCTCGACGCCGGCGCTTCCCTCGACGACGAGGCCGCCGCGGCGCGGGCGGCCGAGGGCCTGATCGCCGACCGCCTCGCCGACCCGCGCCTGCGCGACCGGGCGATGGGGGAGGCGGCCTCGCGCATCTCGGCGGTGCCGGCGGTGCGCGCGGCCCTGCTCGCGTGGCAGCAGCGCTTCGCCGGCACCAGCGCCGGCGCGGTGCTCGACGGGCGCGACATCGGCACGGTGGTGTGCCCGGACGCGCGCGTGAAGCTGTTCATCACCGCCGACGCCGCCGAACGCGCCCGCCGCCGCCACCGCGAGCTCGAGAGCCGCGGCGAGACGACGACGCTGGCCGCCATCCTCGCCGACATCGAGGCGCGGGACGCCCGGGACGCGGCGCGGAGCACGGCGCCGCTCAGGGCGGCCGACGACGCGGTACGGCTCGACACCACCCATCTCGACGCCGACGAGGCCTTCGCCGCCGCCCGCGCGGTGGTCGACCGCGCCCGCGCGCAGTGACGATGACCGGGGCGGTGGTGGCGCTCGCCCTGCGTCGGTCCTAGCCGCCGGTCATCGGTGGGAAGAACGCGATCTCCCGCGCGCCCGCGATCGGTGCGTCGGGCTTGGCGTGGACCTTGTCGATCGCGGCGCGGACCACGCCGTCCTGCTCGAAGGCGTGGGCGTACTCCTCGCCCCGCCCCTTGAGCCAGCTGATCAGGTCGCCCACCGTCGCGACCTCCGCCGGCGGCGTCACGGTCTCCTCGGGGCGTCCGACGCGCTCGCGCACCCAGGCGAAATAGACGAGCTTCATGGTTCGGTTTCCTCGGGTCGCACCCGATGCACGAGGTCGCTTCTCCCTCTGCCGCAGCGGGCGAGGAAGCCTGGCGGGATCACCCTATCGCGGATCGTCGATCACGTGCTTGATGCCGGCGCGCATGTAGTCCCAGCCGGTCCACAGCGTCAGGGCGGCGGCGAGCCAGAGCAGGACGAGGCCGATCCGCTCGGTGCCGGGCAGGATCGTCTCGCCGGCCGGCCCCGCGACGAGGAAGCCCAGCGCCACGAGCTGCACCGTGGTCTTCCACTTGGCGACCTTGCTCACGGGCACGCCGACCTTCAGCTCGGCGAGGTACTCGCGCAGGCCCGAGACCAGCACCTCGCGGCACAGGATCACGATCGCCGCCCAGACGGAGGCGCCGACGATGGTGCGGTCGGCCACCAGCATCAGCAGGCAGGCGGCGACCAGCAGCTTGTCGGCGATCGGATCGAGCATCCGGCCGAGCGCCGAACTCTGCGCGTAGGTGCGGGCGACGTAGCCGTCGAGGTAGTCGGTGATCGCGGCGAGCACGAACACCGCCAGCGCCGTGAAGCGCATGGTGATCGCGTCGGGCCAGAACAGCAGCGCGACCATCACCGGGACGGCGACGAGGCGGCCGTAGGTCAGGCAGTTCGCGAGCGTCCAGGCCTGCGACCGGCGTCGGGGGAGGACGGCGTTCATCGGGCCGGTGAAATCATGCGCCTGCCTGAGCGTCAACCGTTCCGATGCGTCGCCGATGCCGTCGCTCATGCGTCAGCCGCCCGCATGGAAGAAGTCGTAGACGGCGCGCGCGGTGGCGGCGTTCACGCCGGGCGTCTTGGCAAGGTCCTCGTAGGCCGCCCGCTCGATCGCCTTCACGGTGCCGAACTGGTGCAGGAGCGCGCGCTTGCGGCTCGGGCCGATGCCGGCGATCTCGTCGAGCGGGTTGCGCACCAGCTCGCGCTTGCGCTTGGCCCGGTGGGTGCCGATGGCGAAGCGGTGCGCCTCGTCGCGCAGGCGCTGCACGAAGTAGAGCGTGGGATCGCGCGGCGGCAGCTTGAACGCCGGCCGGCCGGGGATGAAGAAGGTCTCGCGGCCGGCGTCCCGGTCGCGCCCCTTGGCGATGCCGACCAGCGCCACGTCGGCGACGCCGATCTCCTCCAGCGCCTTGCGCGCGGCGTCGAGCTGGCCCTTGCCGCCGTCGATGAGCACGAGGTCGGGCCAGGCGGGGAACGCGTCGGCATCCTCGGGCGCCTCGGCCACCGGCTCCGCCGGACCGCCCTCGGTCGCGGCGAAGGCGGCTTCGGCGACGGTGCGCGGCGCCTCCTTGACCAGGCGCTTGAAGCGGCGCTGCAGCACCTCGCGCATCATCCCGTAATCGTCGCCGGGCGTCAGTTCCTCCGACTTGATGTTGAAGGTGCGGTAGTGCGTCTTCATGAAGCCGGACGGGCCGGCGACGACCATGCCGCCGACCGCGTTGGTGCCCATGATGTGGGAGTTGTCGTAGACCTCGATCCGCCGCGGCGTCTTCTCGAGGGCGAAGGCCTGGCCCAGCGCCACCAGCAGCTTGCCCTGCGACGCGGTGTCGGCGAGCCGGCGGCCGAGCGCCTCCTTGGCGTTGCGCTGGGCGTAGTCGACGAGCGCCTTGCGCTCGCCGCGCTGGGGCTGGTGCAGCTCGACCCGGTAGGCGACCTGGCTGGAGAGCGCGGCGGCGACCAGCTCCGCATCCTCGACCGCGTGGCTCGTCAGCACGAGGCGCGGCGCCGGCATCGTGTCGTAGAACTGGCCGATGAACGAGCCCAGCACCTCGTCCGGGGTCATCGAGCGGTCGGCCTTGGGGAAGTAGGCGCGGTTGCCCCAGTTCTGGAAGTTGCGGAAGAAGAACACCTCGATGCAGAACTGCCCGGCCTGCTCGTCGAGGGCGAACACGTCGGCCTCCTCGACCCCTTGCGTGTTGACGCCCTGCACGCCCTGGATCGCCGAGAGCGCGCTGATCCGGTCGCGGAAGCGGGCCGCACGCTCGAACTCCATCGCGTCGGAGGCCGCCTGCATCTCGGTGCGCATCCGGTCCTTCACCGCATTGGACTTCCCGGCGAGGAAGTTCTTGGCCGAGTCGGCCATGCCGGCGTAATCCTCCAGCGCGATCTCGCCGGTGCAGGGGCCGGAGCAGCGCTTGATCTGGAACAACAGGCAGGGCCGGGTGCGGTTCTCGTAGTAGCTGTCGGTGCAGGTGCGCAGCAGGAAGGCGCGCTGCAGGGCGTTCACGGTGCGGTTCACCGCCCAGACGCTGGCGAAGGGGCCGTAATAGCTGCCCTTGCGGCGGCGGGCGCCGCGATGCTTGATGATCTGCGGTGCCGGGCCGTCGGCGGTGACGAGGATGTAGGGGAACGACTTGTCGTCCCGCATCAGCACGTTGAAGCGCGGCTTCAGCTGCTTGATCAGGTTCGCCTCGAGCAGCAGCGCCTCGGTCTCAGTGGCGGTGGTGACGAACTCCATCGCCGCCGTCTGCGAGATCATCCGCGCGATGCGGTTGGAATGCGCCTGCCCGCGGGCGTAGGAGCCGACCCGGGCCTTCAGGTTCTTCGCCTTGCCGACGTAGAGCACGTCGCCCTTGGCATCGAACATCCGGTAGACGCCGGGCCCGGAGGGCAGCGTCGTCCAGAACCGGCGGATCACCTCCGTGCCGGCCTCGACGGCGCCGGGCTCGAAATCGAAGTCGATCTCGGGCGCCTCGTCGGCCTGCGCCGGCTCGGCCTCGTCCCGCTCCTCGTCGAAAGCCTCGTCGTCGAAGGCCTCCTGGGGCAGATCCTCGGTGGCGCGACCTGACGGGACTCTCCGGCTCATCGCCGTGATCTAAGCCCGCGAAACTGGCGAGGGAAGGGGCGCGATGCGCAAAGGCGTGCCGGCGGACCTCGGCCCTCAGCCGAACAGCGCGTCGATGTCGGACTGGTCGACGTGGCCCGGATCCTCGTCGAGCTTCGGGCCGTTCAGGAGCGAGCGCTCGTCGTCCGGATCGACGACGGCGGCGGGGCCGGCGGAGAACACGTCGCGGAACCCGTCGAGGCCGCTCCAGGCGGCGATCATGCGGTCGAGGTGGGATTCGACGAAGCTCAGGACGTTGACGATCTTGCTGATGCGCTGGCCGGTCAGGTCCTGGAAATTGCAGGCCTCGTAGGCGACGATGACGCGGTCGAGGATGACGTCGACCTTGTCCTGGCCGCCCTTGCCGAGGTTGCCGGCCCGCAGGATGTTGGCGCTCGCCTCGATCTCCTCCAGCGCGGTGAGCAGCGTCGACGTCGCGCGCTCGGTCGACCCGACCACGGCGCCCAGCTCGTCGGCGGCGCGGCGCATGCCCTTGCCGTTGGACTCGGAGTGATACAGAGCCGCGATCTCGTCGCGGGTGTTGGTGATCGCCGCCTTCATCACGTCGAGCTCGGAGCGCATCGCCAAGGCTTCGGACAGCTCGCGGCGGCACGCCTCGATGGTCTCGCCGGCGCTCGACTGGGTGATGCGGCGCAGGTCCTGGATCGCCGAGAGGATCTCGTCGAGGCGCGCCCCGCCCTCCACGGGCCCGGCACTGGACATCGTCGTCCCCGCCGCGGGCGGGAGGCCGAGGCTGTCCTCGATGCGGTAGCGCTTGTGAGTCATCGGTTCGAACCGGCCGTCTTGGAAACCCGGATCCGATCTAGGACCGGGAACGGTTGCAGTTTGCTGAAGATCGAAAGCATTCGGTCGGATTTACAGTCGATTCACGTTGCTTCGTGACGACCGGGGCAGCGAAGCCCGTCCGCGACCGATTCACCACGTTCCTTCATCGAATATCGCGCGTCCCGGTCCGACCCTCTCAACCATGACGGCCGGCATCGAGCCCGGCCGTGGTGCGGGAGTGCGGCGATGCGGACGAGTTGGTGCGTGGGGGCGGCGCTTGCCGCATCCGTCTGGTCGGGGGCGGTCCAGGCGCAGGCGCGCTATGCTGAGCCCGACGGATACGGCGGCGGCCTGATCGAATACCTTGTCACCGGCGGCGTCGCCCCGCGCGGCGGTGCCCGCCCCGTTGCGGTGGCCCGGCCGGGTTACGCAGGCGCGTCGGCACAATCCGGCGATCCGATCGAACCCTATGGCGGCGCATCGCGAGCCTACGCGGCGCTGCCTCAGGGCCTGCCCGCCCAGGCCGACCCACCTGCCGAGAGCGACCGCATCGCCCGCGCGCCGGATTCGCGCTACGCCCGGCAGGAGGTCGCGTTCTCCGGTCCCCAGCGCCCGGGCACGATCGTGATCGATACGCCGTCGAAGTATCTCTACCTCGTCCAACCCGGCGGCCGGGCGATGCGCTACGGCATCGGCGTCGGGCGGCCGGGCTTCGCCTGGTCGGGCCTCAAGACCGTCAGCCGCAAGGCCGAGTGGCCGGGCTGGACGCCGCCGCCGGAGATGCTGGCGCGCCGGCCGGACCTGCCGCGCCACATGGAAGGCGGCCCCGGCAATCCGCTCGGTGCGCGGGCACTCTATCTCGGCTCGTCGCTCTATCGCATCCACGGCACCAACGAGCCGCACACGATCGGCCAGAACGTGTCGTCCGGCTGCATCCGGATGATGAACGACGACGTGGTCGACCTCTACGAACGCGTGCCGGTGGGGACACGCGTCGAGGTGATGTGACCGCGGGATCGAACGCAGGAAGGCTCGGATCGCCGAGAGGAGCGACCCGAGCCTTCGACGTCGTCGGACGCATGTCATCCAGCCCGATCCAAGCGGGCCGCGCGATCAGGCCCAGTCGCTGTCGTCGCCGCCACCCAGATCGCCGGCGAAGTCGTCGTTGCCGCCGTCGAAGGCGGTGTCGCTCCCGCCGCCGAGGGGCGCACCGAAATCCTGGGTGCCGCCGGCGTCCGAGCCGAAGTAGTTGTTCTCGACCGTCGTGCCGCCGCCGAGGCCGGCCGCCGCCGCGCTGCCGAGGCTCGAATGGCCGCCGGCGAAGGCGTTCGAGAGGGCGCTGCCGAGCAGCATGCCGCCGGCCGCGCCGGCCGCCATCGGCAAGGCCGTGGCCATGAAGCCGCCGCCGCGAGCCGGCGCCTGCTGCTGGCCGCCCCACGGGCCGCCCTGCTGCGGACCGCCCTGCGGATACCCCTGTTGCGGGTAGCCCTGCTGCGGATACCCTTGCTGCGGGTAACCCTGCGGCGCGCCGCCCTGGTTGCCCCAGGCGCCGCCCGCCCGCTGCTGCGGCTGCGGATCCTGGCGCTGCGAACCGCCGCCGAAGATGCTCGACAGGAACCCGCCGCCACCCGAGGATTGCGGCTGCGCCTGTTGCTGGCGGGCCTGCTCGAGCTGCTGGTTGAGGCTCTTGATCGCCTCTTCCTGCACGTAGATCAGCTGCGCCATCGCGTAGGGCGCATAGGGCTGGGCCCTGAGCTTGTCGGCAATGAAGCGCTCGGCATCCGCGTCGCGGGGCTGGCTGGACGCCTGCTCGAGCCGCTGGAAGATGCCGGAGATGACGTCGCGTTCTTCGCTGTTCATGGAGTCGTCCTCCTCGAATCGAACCCGCGGCATCGTGCGCCGCATGGACCGGTTCCAAGATGGGGAGCACGCCCGAGGTTTGTCAGGGGCGGCGAAGAAATCTTCGCCCTAGGACGATGCGATCCGACGACGAAAAAAGCCCGGCCTTTCGGCCGGGCTTCTCGGGTCGGGTCGAACCGCGGCTCTGGGCGAGCCGCGGCGGATCCGGCAGGTCCTAGTACGAGCCGAACTTGTAGTTCAGGCCGGCGCGCACGACAGC
>NZ_JAKSYR010000077.1:0-32244 GCF_022829705.1 Methylobacterium sp. E-025 | reverse complement strand
GGCGAACGTGAAGGAGCTGGCATGGCCGACAAGGCAGACGTGACGACGTACATCCTGAAGCAGGCGCTGGCGGCCAAGGTCGGCGACCACGTCGAGATCGCGGTTGAGGCTGAGGACGGGACGCGGTTCAAGATCCGCTCGACGTCCGAGCAGCTCGACGCGCTCGTGGGCGACCTCGACGGCATCCTCGATGCCGACGACGCCGACGCTGCTTAAGGCTTCCCAAAAACGGTCCGCCTCCGCATCCGCGGGGGCGGACCCGTGCCCCGTTCGACCGAGGCGTCCGGCGGCTCGACTGCACCGGGCCGGCCGCCACGCCTCACGGTCTCAGGCCGGCCGCGCGAAGTTCCCGCTCGACGGCCTCGTAGACCAGAGCCATGCCGTCGTCTGTCGGCGCGGCCTGCTTGCCGGACACCGTCGTCGGCTCGACGCGGTCCGCGACGGTCCGCGGCGGGTGCCGTGTCCGAAGCTCGGCGTACTCGACAGGGTGCTGCGGCCCTGCTCCGGAGAACAGCGACTTGAGCTTTTCCCACGCGCGCGTCATGCGGTCGCCGCCTGCCGCATCGGTCCGGCCGCACGGGACGCATGCATCCTTTCACGCCCGGCTCGCGACGACGATGTGCCTGCGATCTCCCGAAGGAATGCGGACACCGCGCCATCGGACAGCCACGCGTCGACGGGGCGGGACGTCGGTTTCTCCGGCGCCTGCCGGGCAGAGGCCACGTAGCTCCTCGCGATGAAGGTCGAGCGCGTCATGGTATGGGCCGGGTCGGTTCGCGGCGTCGCCGCCTTGAGGAACGGCTCGCTTCCCGGCACCCCGTCGAACGCGGCGATCTCGGTGTAGACCGGCCAGCATCCGAACCCGCCGCGGTCGTCGGCGAGATCGCAATCACCGTAGGCGATGTCGAGCACGGGGGTACCCACACCCGTGGTTGGCAAACGTAATGTCGGCTCAACGTCACATAGAGATGGCCGGAATAGCAACCCTCTATCGCGGGTGAGATCTGCATGAGGCGACGACGCTCGGCACTGACGACAAGCTCAAGCCGACGTCTGCAGCGACAAGCCTGTCTCCGCGGCGGCGGCCGTCGGATCAGGCAGTGTCCGATCGACGATCTTCGGCAAGTCCGGCTGCCTGCTCTGGCGCATCTCGAGTCAAGCACCCGCGCGATGCTGGACTTCCACCCGAAGGCAGCGTCACGCTGCGATGGCCGGGGACGTCATCGTCGCGGATTGACTCTCGGCCACCTTCCGGCTCGCGGCATCGATCGTCTTGCGAAGGATGACGATCGTGTCCTCGACCGCGGTCTGGGTCGACAGTTTCGCCCCTTCCGGGCCGGTCAGCGTTCGCAGGGCGCGCACGAGCGAATGCTCGAAATGGTCCAGTGCCTCTTCGGCGCGGCTTCCCGACAGCTCTCCGAGCCGCACCAGGGCGACCTGCAGGGCGACGCCGAGAAAGCCCTCGATCGCCCGCTTCTCGAAGGTGGCGCTACGGTCGACGGTCATGGTTCGATCTCCCGAAGCATCGTCCGTGATCACTGGATCACGGACGACGCTTCATCGTGTTGTGAGATGGCATTGTCTTCACGCGAGCCGGCATCCGTCTCGCTCGAAAATGCTCTAGGCAGCGCGCGCCGACGACCGGCGACCATGCGCCTGGTCCATGATCTCGGCGACGCGCTCGCCGACCGCCAGAGCGATGGCGTTCGAGCGTTCGCCTTCGGCGCGGGTGCGGCAGACCCCCGTGAGGACGTCGGTGACGCGCTGCTCCATCACGGCCAGCAAGGCGGCGGCCGCCTGCGGCTGCGCCCCCTGTACCACCGCCGCGAGGTCGTAATAGGCGTCCTCGACGAGACGGAGCGTGAGGCGCTCGACCGCCTGTTCCTCGGATTGCGCAAGACCAATCACGTCGGCACCCGTTCTCGTCGATCTACTGACGCAACTTTCGATTGTAATGGTTAACAAGTGGTGAACGTGCCGTCGGTTCGGTCGAGAGCGGCAGGACACCTAAAGCGGACGGCGTCACGTCGGCGGAAGGCCGCAAGGTCGCCCTAAAAGCTCAGGAGCCGGCGGATCCGGTGAGGCGAACGGGTCCAGCGATCGTCGGGATCGCCGCGGCTGGCGACAGAGGCCACGGCGACCATCAGGGCGCAGGGCATGATCAGTGCGGCGATCAACGGCAGATACATGGACCGACCACAATCGTGAGTTGTCCGAGGTGTCCCGTGTGGTGGTGAACGCTTTGTTAAAGCCGCGGCGTCCCGCCGTCTTTTGCTTGCCGAACCCTGCATCGTGGCCGACGATGCTTCGCCTTTCACATCGTCTACGTGCCGTCTTCATTCTCAGCTTGCCGCCCCCCGTGACGGCATTGCCGGCATCGTCGTGCGCCATCCTCTCGGGCCAAGTTTCGGACGCGCCTCTCCGACGCGCGACGGCGACCGCTCCGGCGTGCCGGCGTCCGACCGATCAGACGATGTGCAGTCAGACGATGTGAAGGTAGGCGGGATCGAACTCGGCGACCGTCTCGAGGCCGTCCCAGTCGTGGATGATCAGCTCGCGACGGTGAAGCGTCACGAAGCCGAGCTTCCTGAGTTCCTGCAACGAGCGGTTCGCGTGCACGGAAGACAGGCCCAAAGCGTCGGCGAGTTCGGCCTGGGTCAGCGGCAGCACGTACCGGAAGTCGTCCGCCACGCCGACCGTCCTGAGCCGGATGTACATCTCGCAGAACAGGTGCGCCATCCGGCCGACCGCCTGGCGCCGCCCGAGGCTGATCACCCGCTCGCGGCAGCGCGTGGCATCGATCAGCGTATCGCGCCACAGGGCCATCGCGAGGGAGGTGTTCCGCTCGATCAGCGCGCGCATGTCGCTGTGCGCGACGAAGGCGACCGTGGTCTGGGCGATCGCCACGAGCCCCTGGTCCATCACGTGCAGGTGCAGGCTCTCGATGTCCGGGATGTCGCCGGGCACGTAGAAGGCGAAGATCTGGCGCTGTCCGTTGGCGAGGCTGCGGCAGCGATACGCCCATCCGTCCATCACCAGGCAGCACTGCTTGGGCACGTCGCCTTCGTGGACGATGCTGGTGCGTCCGCCGAAGGTTCGCACCGTGAACGACAGGTTCTCGATGTCGGCGCGATCCCGAGCCGAGATCTGCGCCGTGCTCTTCAGCTTGCGGATCAGCCATGACGCTGGGGCGACCGATGGGAGGCCCGGGTCGGGGGCGTCGCTCACCGATCGACCAACCAGAGGCCGGTCAGGCTCAACGTCGTCGTGAACACCGGATGCCGGTCCGCATCCCTGGCGATCACGGTGAAGGTGTGCCGGTCGCCGTTCCCGGTCTCGAACCGTGCGATCTCGGGAAGGATCTGCATGGCGGCACTTCGAACCGCGTCGAGGTCGGCGCATTCGGTTCCGGTCTCGTCGATCCGAAGGTCGCCGTCCGCGATGTCGAAAAAGTAGCGTGGCAACGTCGTCTCCGATGGACGGGAGGCAGGCACCCCGATCGGCAAGCCATGGCTGGCGATCGGGGCGCCTACGAGCCGCATAGCGAAGGCGACGCGCTTTCACTCCATCATAAGTTAAATCGCGCAATGCTGGGTTGATGCAGGCTCGACGCGATGGGCTCGGTCGGCATCATCGCCGCCTCGACGGGCGGTCTCGCTCCGCTTCGGCAAGTCGTCGGCGCACGCCCGGTCCCGAGTACTGAATTCGGCTCGACCGCGGACCCGTTGTTCATCGCGGCAGCCGAAAGCCACGGCGAGCACGCCGTCGGCATCGTGCTCCGCGGCTACGCCGGCGACGGCGCTGAAGGCCTCCCGATCATCGAGGAGCACGGCGGCGCGGCCCTCGCTCAGAGACCCGAGGACGACGCGCAGCCCTCGATCCCCTGGGCGGCGATCCTCGCCGACCGTCCCAATGCCTGCCCGTCGGTCGAGGCGATCGCCGACCGGGTGTCCGCGCGTTGGCGCGGGCAGGCGGACGGCTAAACGGCCGACAGCCGCTTCGTGTTTTCGGCGACGTGCTCGCGGTATCGCGCGACGACGAGTTCGGGCGAGCCGCCCATCATCAGGGTGCCGGCGGCCTCGATGCTCGCCTGAATCTTCTCGGCCACCATCGAGTGCATCTCGGCCATGCCCTCGCGGCCGCCCCAGGCTAGCCGCACGAGGCGCAGCTCGATCACCTTCTGGGATTCGAAGGCGAGCATCATCGACGAGAAGAAGGGATTGTACACGGGACACTCCACACCGCTGACAGGTGCGGCGGGGGATCAACCGGCCCAAGCGCCGAAAAGGTCCGCGGCCCCAACGCCATGGTTGCCGGCTCGTCGAGAGATGGCGAGCACGGATGACGAGCGTGGAAACCCTTCGGCCGGCTCCGCCGTATCCGTGGTTTCCGGCCTTCCCTCGGCCGCCCTCACGCGAAAAGCGGCTCATGTCTCGTATCTCCGTCACCGTTCTCGCCGGCTGCGTGCTCGCAGCCCTGCTCATTCCGGCCGAAGCCGCGCGGAAGAAGGTCCGGGTCCCCGATCGGTTCGACGGCTCATGGACCATCACGGCCGTGACCGAGGAAGGGCCGTGCCCGGCGAGCACGCGCTATCAGGTTCAGATCAAGGACAGCGACGCTTCGATCCCAGGCGACGAGATCGACGTCGACGGCGGCGTCTCGCAGGGCGGAACCGTGCAGGCCACGATCGTCAAGGGCGCGAACCGGGTGCCGATCGCGGGAACCCTCGACGCCGCGGGCAGCGGCAGCGGAACTTGGCGCACCACCGGCGGCATCGTCGGTTGCAGCGGACGGTGGAGCGCCAGGCGCGCCGGCTAGGTCGCTCGACGCTTCGGCCGTCAGAGCCGGATCGCGGTTGGCGATCGTGCCGCGGATCTCGCAATCCGGAACCTTTCAGCCGCGCTCGCAGGTCGCGTGCTCGTCGGAGCCCTCCGGGTAGGGATTGGCGCCGATCGGCTCGCCATGATCACGGGCGTGGCGACCTTCCTGGCTCACGAAGACGGAGACGGTTGCGGAAACGACATCATGCACCTCCGGGCGACGCCGACGATGCGGAAAGATCGTCCAGCACCGGCTCGTCTTCATCCCTGGGCTCCTCACCGGCGTTGACGTGCCAGCCCGAGGGGCGGGAAATCGACGAGGAAACCGAGTTCACGCCGATCTCGAACTTCGGTCGCCGACGGGATCGACGGCTCGGCGGATCCGCAGGAGCAGGGACGGAAGTGGATCGGACCTCACCGATCCTCGCGGCGCCACCGACGATGCGGCCGAGCCCGAAGGCGAGCCGTCAGCCGAAGAACGATCCCACGGACGGCAGGGCCGCGCTGGCTTCGACCCTGCGGGCGGCGACGCGAACGTGCGGAATGCGGGTGAGAGCGTCCCCGTACTGGGCGCGGATGTGCTCCGGGACGAGCGGCAGTGCCTTCAGATCGGCGGAGGTGATCCGGGCGGCGGCGCGGTGTTCGAGGTTCGACATGGCGGATCTCCGGTTCGGGGACACCGACGGTGTAGCTGTCAGCGCTTGCGTTGCACCATAGATGGGGCTCGCAGTGCTGCGGTGCAGCGAGAACGGCTGCCGCGCGGCGATCTGTCCGTCCCGAACGAAGCCGATCTCAGAAGCTTTCCGTCGATCGCACGGCAGGCGCCGGAACGCATGCCCGTCCACCATGACCTGCTCATGAAGCCTCGGCTTCGCGAACCCGCAGACCCTCTCCATGCCGCGGGGCGGAGATTGGGTCGATTTCGGATTTGACTGAGGAACGGGAAGTCGACGCATGAAAATGGCCCAGCAGGCCAGAGGCTGCAGGGCCATTGGATCGGACGTCTGAGATCGCTTTCGGGCTTCAGCAGTCGTTGCTGCCCGGCTTCACCACTTGGCCCTCGGCCGGTTTCTGCTCGCCGTCGGCGGGCTTGGTGCCGGCACCGACGTTGTTCAGGGCACCGACCGTTCCGGGGGTCTCAGCCTTGGCGCCGGGGGTCGTCTTCGCCGTCGAGGTCCCGTCGGCCATCGAGCTCTTGTCGGCCGAAGACGACGTGCCCTGGTTGTTGGTGGTCGTGCCCACCGCACAGGGGGCTGCGACGGACGCGCCGGCCGTGAGCATCAGGATGGCGGCAGCGCCAGAAAGGGTCGTGAAATTGGTCATGTTTCCTCCGGAGATATGCCGAGAGAAGCCGGCCTACGAACGATAGTTCCGAAACGGCCGCAGGAATCGGGCAAGACCTCTTGTCTCGTCCTGCTCCTCCGCTTCGCGAACGATCTCCTTCGCCGCATCGTCGGCGCGACCCCTGATCCCTCGATCGAGACCGGGCGCGCTGTCCAGGCCGTGCAGCGCCTGAAGCAGCATCGGCGGCAGGGCGATGCGATGCTCCTGCAGCAGGAGTGCTGCATCGTTCAGTGCCTTGACCTGCGCCTCCGGAATCGGGCGATTCATGATCTGCGCGTCGAGCACCGCATCGGACAAGATTCCGATCAGGCGCAGGACTTCGGACATCTGCGCGGTGTCTCCCTGTTCGCCCGCCATGATCCACATTCCACTCGAGGTCGACGCACGCCGGGTTCGGAGCCAAGCTCCGGAAGAGAATGCCGCGAAGCCGAGGACGCTGCGTCCTCAGTTCTGTCCCGTGCATTCCGCGTTGAACGGCCCGAGGACGATATCGCCCTGGTTCGGGTTGTTGACGGTGAAGGGCGCGGTGTCCTTCGTGCCGACGAAACCGGGGCCGAGATCCGGCTGGAAGAAGCCGTCGCCGAACTTCATGTAGCAACGGTCGAGGACCGCCTCGTATTCGAGGTGGATCTTCGTGGCTTCCCGCCCGCCCGCGACCGACTGCCCGAGGCGGCCGAGCGGTGCGCAGTAGGCCGTCAGATCGACGTGCCCCGGCTGCGACAGCCGCACGGTGGCGAAACGCCCCGGCTTCACGACGAAGGCAGGCCCACCATCCTGGCTGGCGACCAGCACGGCGGCGGAGCGATTATAGACCCGCCTCAGGCAGTCCGCCGAGGCGGTGCTCGTCCACCCCACCACGATGACGGTCGAAGCCATCAGGGTTCGGGCGCAGGCGGATCGGGTGAACATCATGACACGTCTCTCGGTGGTTCCGGGAGGCAAACGCCAAAGACGCTGCCGTTCAGCGTCATCAACGCGAAACCAGCGGTTGCGATCAAATTTTGCTTTCCGCAGCCGTACGCGACGCGCCGCACGCCGAAGCCGCCCTTGCCGCACGGGCAATTCGGCCTGCGAGGACGGCGCATCACCCCCCGCGCTTGACATATATGTATCTTGAATATTAGTTAGATTCATAACGGATATATGGTGCTGCCGTGAGCGAGACCGAATTCCTGGAGGCGTACGATCCCGCCGCGTTCGCGCGGCCGGCGCTCACCGTGGATCTCGTCCTGCTGGGGCTGAGCGAGGGCCGCCCGGCCGTGCTCCTGATCGAGCGCTCGCAGCACCCGCATGCCGGCCGGTGGGCGCTGCCCGGCAGCTTCGTCGCGATCGACGAGCCGCTCGACGCGGCGGCCGGGCGCATCCTGCGCGAGAAGGCCGGCTTCGGCGCGGACGAGGCCGCCCGGACGCATCTCGAGCAGCTCTACACCTTCGGCGCCGTCGACCGGGACCCGCGCATGCGCATCGTCTCGGTCGCCTACCTCGCCCTCCTGCCCGAGGCGCTGTTCACGCAGGTGCTGATGGGCGATGCCGGGTTGTCGGCAGCCCGGATGGCGGTGCCCGGGGAGAGCGAGGCGGGCCGCCCCGTCGCGGTCTTCGCCGCACGGGATCGGGCAGCGCGCACGGCTCTGCCGCTCGCCTTCGACCACGCCGACATCCTGGCTCTGGCGATCCTGCGGCTGCGGGGGAAGCTCGATTATTCTGACGTCGGCTTCGCGCTGCTGCCGGAAACCTTCACCCTACGGCAGCTGCAGGACGTGCACGAGGCGATCCTTGGCACGACCCTGAACAAGCCGGCCTTCCGCCGCCGGATGCTCGATCGGGGCTGGCTCGTGCCGACGGGTGCCCGGGAGACCGGCACCTCGTTCCGTCCCGCCGAACTCTACCGCTACCGGAAGCCGCTCTGATCTGCGGCTCCACCCCCACGAGGAGGGTCCCATGGCTACGATCCGCAACATCGGTCCGGTCGCGCAACTGAAGAGCGAGGCGAGCAGCCACGTTATCCGCTACCGCAACGGTCGCATCCGGCAGAGCGGGCGCGGCCTCGTCTTCTGGTTCCGGCCGGAGACCGCGAGCATCAGCGAGGTGCCGATGGACGACCGCGAGATGACGCTGTTCGTGCGCGGCCGCAGCCGGGACTTCCAGACCATCGTGGTGCAGGGGACGATCGGCTGGCGCGTGGTCGACCCGGAACTGCTGGCGAGCCGGGTCGACTTCTCGCTCGGGCTGCGCACCGGCAGGCCTCAGGGCGAGCCGATCGAGCGCATCGAGGCGCGTCTCGGCGGCATCGCCGGCCAAGCGGTCCTGCAGGCGATCGGCGGGAACCCGGTCGGCGGCCTCCTCGATGCCGGCCCCGAGCCCCTGCGCGTCGCCCTCCAATCGGTCCTGGAGGCGGCGCCGGCCCTGGCGGAGATCGGCATCGCGGTGGTCTCGGTGCGGCTCACCAACCTGGCGCCGTCGAGCGAGCTTGAGCGCGCGCTTCAGACGCCGACCTTCGAATCCCTTCAGCAGAAGGCGGACGCGGCGACCTTCGCGCGGCGCGCCCTCGCGGTGGAGAAGGAGCGGGCCATCGCGGAGAACGAGCTCGAGACGCGGACGGAACTGGCCCGGCGCGAGGCGCTGCTCATCGCGCGGGAGGCTGAGAACGCCCGCGACCGTGCCGCCGGCCTCGCCGAGGCGCAGGGGCTGGAAGCGGCGGCCAAGGCCGAGCGCATCCGCCTCGTGGAAGGTGCCCGGGCGGAGGCCGAGCAGCGCCGCGCCGCGATCTATCGCGATCTCCCGCCGGCCGTGCTGCTCGGGCTGGCCGCGCGCGAACTCGCGGGCAAGCTCGAGACGATCGAGCACGTCAACGTGACGCCCGACCTGCTGGCCGCCGCCTTGGGCGAGTTCCGCAAGCTGGTGCCGCCGCTCGCGGCCGCCTCGCGCTAGGCGTCGTGCCATGCCGGTGATCACCCCGCGGGCGGTGTTCGTTATCCGCGACACCGATTACGAGGCCCTGCTCGCCCGCCACGCCACCCGCGGGCAGGCCCGCTTCTTCCTGGAGAGCCGCGGCCAGAGCCTGGCCGAGGTCGAGGCGCGCCACCTCAGGTTCCACACCGTGCTAGGGCAGGCGCGGGCGGCGGTGCCGGGGGACTGGCGGCAGGCTCTGACCCGGCGCGTCGACCTCGATCGCTTCCTGTTCGCCCCCGAGGACGTCGTCGTGACGGTGGGCCAGGACGGGCTCGTCGCCAACGTGGCGAAGTACCTGCGCGATCAGCCGGTGATCGGCGTCAACCCGGACCCGGACCTCTACGACGGCGCCTTGGCGCGGATCGCGGTCGGGCGCCTGCCCGCGCTGCTCCCGGCGAGCGTCGCCGGGGCGGCCCCGGTGGAGCGCCGCACCATGGTTCAGGGCGTGCTCGACACCGGCGAGCGGCTGCTGGCGCTCAACGAGATCTTCGTCGGCCATCGCAGCCATCAATCGGCGCGCTACCGGATCGAGGCGGCGGGCATGGCCGAGGACCAATCGTCGAGCGGTCTCATCGTCGCCTCGGGGACCGGCCTGACCGGCTGGGCCCGCTCGATCGGGGAGGCGACGCACCTCACGGTCGGTATCGGAAGCGAGGAGGCGGCGGTCGGCTACTGGGTGCGCGAGCCGTTCCCGAGCGTCGCCACCGGCACCGCCGTGCGGGCGGGCAAGCTGAAAGGCACGGCGCTGGCGGTGACCTCGCGGATGAACGAGGGCGGCGTGGTCTTCGCCGACGGGATCGAGCAGGACTTCATCGCCTTCGACTGGGGCCGGCGGGTCGAGCTCGGCCCGGCCGACCGCGCCCTGACCCTCGTGGTCGCGTAGCGTCGCCGCGGCTCAAGCCGAGGGCTCCGCCGCGGCGTCGGCCCAGCTCTGCAGCGGAAACGTCCGGTCGTAGGCCAGATTGAACAGGAAGGCGTAGGCCACGTAGAAGCCCGCGATCGCGAGATCCATCACCAGAGCCTCGACGAGGCCGATGCCGAGATACCAGGCGATCGGCGGCAGCAGGATCACGAGCAGCCCGGCCTCGAACAGCACGGCGTGCGCCACCCGCAGGGGGAGGCTCTTGCGCGTATGCCCGACCAGCCGCTGCATCGCGCGGTCGAAGCCGAGGTTGTAGGCGTAGTTCCACGCCATCGCGACCAACGCGCTTCCGACGCCGATCACGCCCATGTCGGCGGCGTGCAGCCCGAACAGCAGGGTCCCGAGCGGGATGATGAGCGCGAGCCCGATCACCTCGAACAGGATGGCATGGCGGATGCGGTCGCGGGTGGTTCGCATGGTCTGGCCCGAAAAAACCTCGTTGGTCGACCGCGTTCTATCTGCGATATCCGGCCCGGCAAGTTGGTACGTATCTCGGAAACCGATGGATGGCGGTCTCGCTCGATCAGCTTCAGGCCTTCGTGGCGGCGGCCGAGGCCGGGTCCTTCTCCGGCGCCGCCCGCGTGCTGCGGAAGGCGCAGTCGGCGGTCAGCACGCAGGTGGCGAACCTCGAAACGGATCTCGGCCTGGCCTTGTTCAGCCGGGCGGGCCGGAACCCGGTGCTCACGCCGGCGGGGGAACGGCTGTTGCTGGAGGCGCGGGTGGTGCTCGACCGGCGGGAGCACCTGATCGGAGTCGCGAGCAGCCTCGAGCAGGGGGTAGAGAACCGGCTCGTGGTCGCCATCGACGAGCTCTATCCCGAGCACGCGCTCGGCGCGCTCTTCGCCGACTTCGCCCGGCACTTCCCATCGGTGGAACTGGAGCTGCTCTTCCCGCTGATGGAGGACGTCAGCCGCATGGTGCAGTCCGGCGCCGCCGACCTCGGAGTGATGTGGCGCCAGGAGGTCTTGCCGACGGAGCTCGGCTTCCAGACCATCGGCTGGGTGCCGCTCAAGCTCGTCTGCGGGCGCGATCACCCGCTGGCGAAGGCGCGGGTCGCTTGGGAGGAGCTGAAGCGCCACCGCCAGATCCTCGTCGCCGCGCGCGGCGACGGGCCGGAGAAGCGCCGCCTTCGCGTGGCCGCCGAGGTCTGGTGGGTCGAGAGCCACTGGGTGATCCTGGAGATGGTCAAGCACGGGATCGGCTGGGCCTTCGTCACCGACCACGTCATCGCCGCCTCGCAGACCGCGCCGGACCTCGTCACGCCGGACCTGCAGTTCGACAAGGGCGACTGGCCGATCGCCCTCGAGCTGGTCTGGCACAAGCAGCGGCCTTGCGGCCCCGCCGCGGCCTGGCTGCGCGAGCGCTTCGCCGCGGAGCGCGTCGGCAGCCTAGCGGGCGACGACCGGCCGCGCTGAGGCCGGCCGCGTTGAGGTAAGGGCGCGCGGCGCGGTCAGGGCTCGGCCCACGCCGCCCGCACCGGCCCGGTTGCGGTATCGGGCTTGGCATCGCCGATGAAGATCACCACCGGGCCGTGCTCGGCCCGCCGCGGATCGTAGAAGTCGAGGAGGTCGGGGTACCGGCGCTGGATAAAGTCCGGGCGCAGGCCCGCGCGGCGCAGCAGGTGGTCGATCACGACCTGATCGCCGTGCACCCCGTTGGGGACCGGGCCGCACGAACCGGCCCGCATCCAGCGTTTGGGCTCGGCCGCGAACGCGGCGTGGAGGAAATCCAGCTCGCCCCCGTCCCAGCGCAGCAGGGCGCTGGAGAGCCGCCCCTCGTGGAAGTAATCCTCCATCGCGGCGAGCCCTGGCTCGGCCAGCGCATCGCATGGCCCGGTGAGGACCGTGTCGAGGTCGCACAGCAGCGTCGGTCCCCGCGTCAGGCCGGGGCGGAACGCCTCCATCTTCGCCCACCAGGCCGGCCAATCGTGCCGCAGCGGAACCCGCTCGACGCCGGCGACGGCGAGCGGAAGGTCCGTGAGGCAGAGGATCCGCTCGAACGCCGGGGCGTGGCGGCGCACGCCGCGGGCGAGGCGCTCGACCCAGGTCGCGTCGTAGCGGCCGCCGCCCTTCAGGACGGTGACGATGGTGGTCATGCGCGGAACTCGATCATGTTGCGGGGACGGTCCCGGTAGGGCCGGTCATCCGGACGGGTGAAGGCGGAGCTGGCCGGACGCCTCGGCTTCGGCGAACCAAGCACGCTCGGCCGCCCAGGGATGACCGGGCCAGCCGGCGAAGCCGAAGCCGTAGGCGTCGACCGGCCCGGACCACGAGGGCCGGCCGAGCAGGAGCGCCAGGGTCACGAGGAAGCCGGTGCTCGGGTTCGGCCGTCCCATGGTGCCGGCGCCGAGGCGCAGGCCACCCTCGCGGTGCAGGTCTTCCGGCAGGACGTGAACCGGCTTACCGAGCGGAGCCAGCAGCGCCAGCGCCTCACGGGTCCAGCACACCTGCTCGGGTCGGTTGTGCTCCGCCGGAAGCATCGGGAACGGCAGGATGAAGGCCTCGGCCGCGCGAACCACCGGGCGGTCGAGGAAGCCCGGGTCAGCCAGCCATTCCCGCATCTGGCCGCCGCGGTTGACCAGGGCGAGGTGGGTGACACGCGAGCCGGTGCGTCCGCGAAAGCCCGCCGCGTTGTTGAAGCGCACCACCGAGGGCGCCGCGTCGATCGCGGCGGCGGCCTCGATCCCCGGCGCGTTGCCGACGATGGCGAGTCGGGAACCCGAGATCCTGAGCGCACCGGTCCGGGGCGCATCGTGGGCGCGTGAGGGATCGACCGGTGCGTTCACATGCGGCTGGGGTTCGAGGAGCAGCGGAGGTATGGCGTCGGCCCCACGCGGCAAGGTGCGGCGGCGGAGCGGGAGGGTTGGACCGATGATGCGCCGATGCTTCGTCTGCGCCGCAGACATGCTGCAGCCGACCGAACGGCATCTCACGTATCCGGGCGGTCGCCGCCGCAATTTTCCGCTCGCCTGCGCCTCCTGCGGGCTCCTGCTGACGGCGGATGCCGATCCCGACCGCTGCCGCGCCGATCTCGCGGAACGCCTCGCCGCACCGGCCTTCGTTCCGGACCCGGACGGCGCCTACGGGCTCGACCTCTACACCCTGCGCAGCGCCGCGACCGGAGCCGGTCTCGGAATTCGCGCGCGCGACGGGGATGGCCGTGCGGATCTGCGCCGGCCGCACGGCATCCGCGCCGCGCAGGCGGACCTCTACGCCCTCGACGTGGGGGAGACGATGCCGGTCTCCCTCGGCCTGCTCTGTCGCCCTGCGGATCTCGAGCGCGTCCTGGCCGGCGTCGAGGCCCACGCAGCCTGGACCGACGACGTGGTCGTCCTGCTCGATGCATCGGCCGGTCCGCCGCGCGCCATGGCCGCCGCCGGCTTCGCGCACGGTGCAGTGCGCGTGGCCGCGCGGCCGATGGACGGCGATTTCGGCGCACAGCGCAACGCCCTCCAGGACCTCGCCCGCCATCCCTGGATGCTGCAGCTCGACGCCGACGAAACCCTCGACGCCACCGCGGGCCGCCGCCTCCCGGCGCTTGCGGGCCTGGCCGAGGCGGGCGATGTTCTCTCGGTCGGGCTGCCGCGCCGGAACCGCGTCGACGGCGTCCTCTCCGACGTCTACCCGGACGTCCAGTACCGGCTGAACCGCAGGAGCGTGCGCTATGGCGGCCGCGTGCACGAGCGGCCGGTGCTCGACGGCGGCTGGCCACGCAGCGTCATCGCGCTGCACGGGGCGATCGAGCATCATCTCGGCCGCGCGCACGTCCTGGCGCGCTCGCGGCGCTACGAGAGCCTCGCCCCCGGACGCGGGCGCCCGGAGGAAGAGGCGGCGCTGCTGCGGCCGTTTCGCGACTGAGCGCCCGGTTCGGGGCTCGGCTCAGCGCGCCGCCCGAGCGCGGCTCGCCGCGATGGCGCGCGCGTACAGATCGAGGGTCTCGCGGCCGAGGGCCGCCCGGTTGAAGCGTCCGGCCGCCGCGAGCGCACGAGTTCGGTAGGCCAGGCGAAGGCCCGGGTCGGCGAGCAGCGGGCGGAGGGCGTCGGCGAGCGCCGGGCCGGTCGCGTCCCGTGCCAAGGGCCCCGCGCCGGGGTCGCCGACGAAGGCGCGGGCGCTGGCATCCAGCGCGCAGGCCACCACAGGGCGTCCATAGGCCAGGGCCTCCTGGTAGACGAGGCCGAAGCTCTCGTAGCGGGAGGGGGCGAGCACCGCGTGGGCGGCGGCGTAGGCTTCGGCGAGCTCGTCGGCGGGAACCCGCCCGCGCGCGCGGATGTGGGCCTGCGCCCCACCGGGCAGATCGCCCGGGAGGTCCGACGGCGGCACGCCGACGAGATCGAGCACGAAGGGCGGAACCGATCCGAACGCGGCCTCGTCGGCGAGGATCGCGATCGCTCCGAGCAGGGCGTCGAAGCCCTTTCGCGCCTCCGCCCGTCCCACGAAGAGCAGGCGCACCAGCTCGGAATGGTCCGGATAGGCCGCGCCCCGCGCGGCCGCCGTGATCTCCGGCGGCAGGCTGAGGCCGATCACCGCTTCCGGCTGCCGGCCGGACAGAGCGTAGGCCCGGGCGATCACCGCCCCGTGCTCGGCCGTGTTGGCGATCAAGCCGGCGCTGCCGCGCGCCTGGGCACGCTCCAGCGCGTCGGCGGTGCGGCCGTCGAACCCGTCGCGCAGCGAGGCGGGGGCGTCGCGCGTGAAGGCCGCCGGCGTCGAGCTTCGCGTCACCAGCGGCAGGTCCCGGCGCCGGGCCAGCAGCACGGCGGGGGCGTACCAGTTCGTCGCCTCCGCCACGTCGAACGGTGCGTGCGCGTGGACCGCGCGCACCGCGCGGCGGAAGGCGAGGGGGGCCGCGAGGTGGCCGGCCGAGCCCCAGCGGCGCAGGCGCGCCAGCACGCCGCCCGGCGGCAGGGCGATCCCGACAACGGTCACGCCGCCGATGCGCTCGCGGCCGGTGCGGTCGAGGGCGAAGACCGTCACGTCGGCGCCGGCCATGGCGAGGCTCTCCGCGATCTCGCGCGCCGCGGTCGAGAGGCCGCTCGGGGCCGGCGGGTAGTCCCAGGCGAGGTAGGCGACCCGCATCAGGCGGCGAGCAGGCGGCGATACAGGGCGAGGTAGTCGGCCGCCATGCGCTCGGCGGTGAAGCGTGCCTCGAAGCGCGCGCGGACCTGGGCGCGGTCGATCTGCTCGATCCGCCCGAGCGCGGCGACCGCCTCCGCTTCGGAAGACACGATGAAGCCCGTCACGCCGTCCTCGACGATCTCCGGCACGGAGCCGCGGTTCCAGGCCACCACCGGCGTGCCGCAGGCCATCGCCTCGATCATCACCAGGCCGAAGGGCTCCGGCCAGTCGATCGGGAACAGCAGCGCCCGCGCGTCGCCCAGCAGTTCCCCCTTCCGGCGATCGTCCACGGGTCCGAGATAGGTCGCGTCGTCACCCAGCAGCGGGCGGACCCTGTGCTCGAAGTAGTCCGGGTTGCCGACGTCGACCGTGCCGCCGAGCCGGATCGGGATGCCGGCGGCGCGCGCAGCGCGGATCGCGGTGTCCGGCCGCTTCTGGTCGGTCATCCGGCCGACGAAGGCGACGTGCGCGCCGGGCTGCGTCTGCAGGGCGTAGCGGTCCCGCGCGATGCCGTGATGCACGATCCCCGCCCGGTTCGCGGCCGGGATGCCGGCCTCCTGCGCCGCCGAGATCGCCGCGACCGGCAGGTCGGGGAAGCCCGCGAAGAACAATGCCCGGTCGAGCTCGTCCACGCGCCAGTGCACCGTCGTAAGGCTGTGGCGCCGTCGCGCGCCGAGAAGCGCCGCATGCGCGAACTCGCCATGGCAATGCACGATGTCGAACCGGTCGAGGCGCAGCCGCAGCGCCTCGAGCTGCAGGGCGTCCAGCGCCGCCGGGACGCCGGGCGCGACGCGTCCATGGCGGCGTTCGAGGGCCGAAAGACTCGGGTGATCGCCCACGTGCGGCAAGTCTGTCGCACTGTCGGCGGGGGCGAACAGTGTTACCTCCACCCCCAAGCCACTGAGCGCCGTGCCGAGGTCGTGGATGACCCGCTCCGTGCCGCCGTGATGCTCAGGGGGAACGGGGAAGATGTTCGGGGCGACTTGGGCGACGCGGATCACGATGGGTACCTCACCTGCAGCGTTCTCTCGTCCCGGCACGCCCGAGACGCCGGCGGCCTGATGTTCGTCCTGCATGTCGCCTTGCAGGGCTGCCTTCGCGGCGGCAGCGTCGCGTTCGGGCTGACCGCCGACACCGGCGGCCACATCCGCTATCTGCTCGACCTCGTCGCGGCCTCGTCTCAGGATGCCGGCATCGAGCGGATCGTGATGGCGACGCGGCTGTTCGACGGCATCCATGGCCCGGACTACGCCGTGCCCGAAGAGCGGATCTCCGACAAGGTCGAGCTCGTGCGGCTCGCGAGCGCGTCGCCGGCCTACCGGTCGAAGGAGGAGATGCACGCGGAGGTCGCGAGCTTCGCCCGGAACCTCACGGCCTGGATCGGCCGGCAGGCGCGGGCGCCCGACCTGATCCACGCCCACTACGCCGAAGCGGCCTCGGTCGCGCGGCTGGTCGAGGACGCGCTCGGGATCCCCTTCGTGTTCACCGCCCACTCGCTCGGACGGGTCAAGGCGTCGATCCTCGGCGCAGGCGCCGAGAACGGCTCCGATCTCGCGCCTCGCATCGCCGCCGAGGAAGGGGCCCTGGCCCGCGCCAGCCTGATCATCGCCTCGTCCCGCGACGAGGCGGAAGTGCAGTATGCCGGCTACGCGGCCTACGATCCCGGCCGCATCCGTGTCCTGCCGCCGGGCAGCGATCTGGCGCGATTCACCGCGGCCGAGCCCCTTCCGCGGGTCGATGCCACCATCGACCGTTTCCTGCACGATCCGAGTAAGCCTGCGCTGCTGGCTCTCGCCCGGCCGGTGGCGCGCAAGAACCTCGCGGCGCTGGTGCGGGCCTATGGGGAGAGCCCGGAGCTTCAGGCCCGCGCCAACCTCGTCCTGATGGCCGGCATGCGCGAGGACATCGACGCGCTCGACGGCGACATGCCCGCGACCCTGCGCGAGATCCTGGTGCTGATCGACCGCTACGATCTCTACGGCCGCGTCGCCTATCCGAAGACCCACGACCCGGAGGACGTGCCGGCGATCTACGCCTATGCCCGCACCCGCGGCGGCGTGTTCGTGAACCCCGCCCTCAACGAGCCGTTCGGGTTGACGCTCCTCGAAGCCTCCGCCGCCGGCCTGCCGCTGGTGGCGACGGACAGCGGCGGCCCCAACGACATCGTCGAGACCTGCGGCAACGGCCTCCTCGTCGACCCGCGCGCGCCGGATGCGATCGCCGCCGCGTGCCTGCGGATCCTCGACGAGCCCGATCTGTATGCGGCCTGCGTCGCGGGCGGCGCCCGCGCGGCCGCCGCCTACGACTGGGACCAGCACGCCGCCCGCTACCACGATCTGCTGCGGGCGCTGCTGGCGCCCGAGCCGCCGCTGGCCGGGCCGCGTCAGCTGCTGGTCTGCGACATCGACAACACCCTCGTCGGCTGCGCGGCGTCGCTCGGCATCTTTCGGCGCTGGCACAGCCGCCAGGCGGGGCTGGCCTTCGGCGTCGCCACCGGCCGTTCCTTCCACTCCGCGATGGCGATCCTCGAGCAGCAGGCCAGCCCGCGCCCGCAGGTGATGATCACCTCGGTCGGCTCGGAGATCTACCATCTCGATCCCAACGGCGTGACCTATACGGCAGACCTGGCCTGGCGCGCAGTCGTCTCGACCGGGTGGGACCGCTCCGGCGTCCGTGCGGCGCTCGCCGATCTCGACGGGCTCGTGCCGCAAGGCCCGCTCGAGCAGCGCGGGCACAAGCTCAGCTATTTCGGGGACGCGACGACGGCACGGGCGGTGCGCGCCCGTCTCGTGCAGGCGGGGCACCGCGCCAGCGTGATCCACAGCCACGGACGCTACCTCGACGTGCTGCCCGCAGCGGCCTCGAAGGGGACGGCGGTCGCCCACGTCCGGGCGCTCTACGGCCTGCCGGAGCGGGCCGTGTTCGTCGCCGGCGATTCCGGGAACGACGTCGAGATGCTGCGCGCCCAGGCGCAGGCGATCATCGTGGCCAACTACTCCGACGATCTGGCGAGCCATGCCGCGCTGAAGCATTCCTACGTCGCCCGCACCTCGCACGCCCGCGGCATCATCGAGGGCGTCGGCCATTTCCGCCGGATGCTGGCCGATGCCGGTTGAGCCTTCGCATGTGCCCTCCGCGAGCGTGCTGACGCTGGTCCGCGGCCGGGCCGACCGTCTGCGCAACCTCATGCATGGGTTGGCGCGCCAGTCCGCGTCCCCGCGGGAGCTGGTGATCGCCTGGATGCAGCCGGAACCCGCGCCGGACCTGCCGGACCCGGGCTGTCCCGTGCGTCACCTCCACGTGGCGGGCGAGCCGATGCCGCTCGCCGCCGCCCGCAACCGCGCGGCCGAGGCCGCCCGCGGCGAGCTGCTGATCTTCCTCGACGTCGACTGCATCCCGTCTCTCGGCCTCGTCGCGGCCTATCGCCGAGCGGCGGCGCAGGCCGAGAGCCTGTTCCTCGGCGAGGTGCTGTATCTGCCGCCCGGGTCCGAGGCGGGGAATGCCGCCGACGATGCGGCGCTTGCGCGGGCCGGGCAGAGGCATCCGGCGCGGCCGGCGGTGCCGCGAACGGGCCTGCGCCCGGAGCCGGATCCCGGCCAGCTCTGGGGCCTGTCCTTCGCTCTGCCGGCCCGCGCCTGGCACGCCGTCGGGGGCATGGACGAGGCTTACGCCGGCTATGGCGGGGAGGAGACCGACCTCGCCGTGCGCCTCGCGGCCGGCGGGTTGCCGACCTTCTGGGTGGCGGGGGCTTGCGCCTACCACCAGCACCACCCGGTCCACGTGCCGCCGCTGCAGCACTTCGAGGCGATCCTCGCCAACGCCGCCCGCTTCCACCGAAGGCACGGACGCTGGTGCATGACCTACTGGCTCGACCAGTTCCGGGCCGCCGGGCTGATCGCCTGGGACGCGGACGCCCCGGCGATCCGGCTCGTCCGCCGGCCGCGCGCCGACGAGGTCGCCGCCGCCCTGCGGCCCGACGCCCTGTTCTCCTGACGGTTTGCGAACACTCCAGCCATGAAGAAGCCCATCGCGTTCTTCGTCCATCATCAGGGACGGGGCCATGCCAACCGCACGATGGCGATCGCCGCCGAATTCGCCCGCGACCGGCCCGTCTCCGTGCTCACGGCCGGCCCCCAGCTGTTCGACGGCTTCTCCCGCGACATCGAGATCGTGCCGCTGCCGAACATGATCGGCGCGTCCGTGCCGACGCCGCGGCTCTACGCGGAGCCGACGCCGCAGGTGATGCACTGCGTGCCCCTCGGCCTCGCCGAGATGCGGCGGACCATGCGGCGGATCCTCGACCACCTCGACGAGCGCGAGGTCGGCCTGTTCGTGGTCGACGTCTCGGCGGAGATCGCGCTGCTCGCGCGCATCGCCAGCGTGCCGGCGGTGCAGATCCGCATGCACGGCGACCGCTCCGACATCGGCCATGTCGGCGCCTACGAGGCCTGCGTCGGGATGCTCGCCCCCTTCGACGAGCGGATGGAGCAGGACGACTATCCGGCGTACCTGCGGGCCAAGACCTTCTACAGCGGCGGCCTCTGCACCAGCGTCGACGGCGTGCCCGGTCGCGCCGAGGCGCGCGCACGGCTCGGCCTCGATCCGGCGCGCGAGATCGTCGTGGCCGTGACGGGCGGCGGGGGCAGCGGCACGCCCTACGCGCCGCTGACGGTGGCCGCGCGCGCCGCCCCCGAGACCCTGTGGCTCACCCTCGGGCCGACCCATCGCGAGGGCCACGAGACCGACTTCTCCAACCTGCGCGAGCTCGGCTGGGTGCCCTCGGTGACCGACTACCTCGCCGCCGCGGACATCGTGCTGGCCTCGGCCGGCGACAACACGGTCCACGAGGTCGCCCGCGTGGGCGGCCGCCTGATCGTGATGCCGGAATGGCGCTACTTCGGGGAGCAGACGCGCAAGGCCGAGGCCCTGGTCCGTTTGGGCGCCGCGGTCCAGGCCCCGGTCTGGCCCGGCGATCTGCAGGGCTGGCGCGATCTCCTCGCCCGGGCCCGCACCCTCGATCCCGCCCCGCTGGGCAGCCTCTACGCGCCGGACGCCGCCGCCCGCGCCGCCGGCTGGCTCGAAGGGCTCGCCGACGAACTCTGGAGCGGCGCGGCCGAGCGACCGGCGCTCGCCGTCGTCGCTCGCTGACCGCCCGCTCAATCCCGCGCTCGATCGTCCAGGAGCCAGACCGCCCGATGTCCACCGTTTCCGTCGTGACCCTCGCCAAGGGGCGGCCCGCGCACCTGCGCAACGTGCTCCTCGGCCTCGAGCGCCAGACGCAGGCCCCCGTCGAGTTCATCGTCGCGGTGATGCAGGACGCGCCCTACGACCTCCCAGAGGTGGCCTTCCCGGTCCGTCAGATCCTGGTCCCCGGCACCGAGCTGCCGCTCGCGGCCGCGCGCAACCGCGGCGTCGCGGCCGCGAGCGGCGACGCCGTCGTCTTCCTCGACGTCGACTGCATCCCGGCCCCCGACCTCGTGGCCGACTACGCGCGCGGGCTCGCCGAGCTCGACGGCCTGCTGATGGGCGAGGTCCTGCACCTGCCCGAGAAGGCCACGGCGGGCGCCTGGACCTGCGAGGCCTTCGCCGCGGTCGCCGAGCGCCACTCTGACCGTCGCGGCCCCCCGGCTTCCGGCATCGAGATCTGCCGCGACTACCGCTGCTTCTGGTCGCTGAACTTTGCCATCCGGCGCGCCACCTTCCTCGCCACCGGCGGCTTCGACGAGCGCTACGTCGGCTACGGCGGCGAGGACACCGATTTCGGCAAGATCCTCGATCAGGCCGGCATCCCCATCGCCTGGATGAAGGGCGGGCTGGCCTACCACCAGTACCACCCGCACCACATGCCGCCGGTCCACCACCTCGCCAGCGTGGTGCGCAATGCCGAGCTGTTCGAGGCCAAGTGGGGCTACCGCACCATGGGGCACTGGCTCTACGCGTTCAAGGTGATGGGGCTGATCGACGACGCGCCCGATCGGCCGATCCGCATCCTGCGCCACCCCGAGGCCGGCGATCTCGCGCTCACCGGCCAGCAGAGCCACCAGCCCTACAGCAACTCGGCGTCCGTCATCCGCTTCCTCGAAGCCCAAGCCGCCCCGGCGGCGACTGCGTGAGGATCGCGCTCCTCGCCCATCTCCGGCATCCGGTAGCGCGCCCCTTCGCGGGCGGGATGGAAGCCCAGAGCTGGGCCCTCGCCGACGGGTTGATGGCACGCGGGCACGAAGTGGTGCTGTTCGCCGCTGGCGACAGCGATCCGCGCTTCGCCGTCGATCCCGTGATCCCGGTGCATCATGAGCGCAGCTTTCCCGGGCTGGAGCATCGCGGCGACGCCGGCCTCGTCGCCCATGTCGACGCCGGCTACGCCGCCGCCTGCGACCGGATCGCGGCCGGCGGGTTCGACGTGCTCCACAACAACAGCCTGAGCCGGCTGCCCCTGGAACGCCGGCGCATCGCGGTGGTGCCGACCGTGACGTCGCTCCATGTCCCGCCCTACGACGCGCTGCGCTGGTTCGTGGACGAAAGCCTCGGGCCCTGTCATCGGATCACCGTCACGTCGGAGGCACAGCACACGCTGTGGTGGCCGGACGCGGTGCCGGCGGGCGTGTCCGTCCTCCACAACGGCGTCGATCCTGGCGCCTGGCCGTATCGTGAGCGCGGCGACGGGACCGCCGTCTGGTCCGGGCGCATCGCGCCGATCAAGGGCACGCATCTCGCGGTCGCGGCGGCACGGCGTGCCGGCATGCCGCTGACCGTGTTCGGCCCGATCGAGGACCGGGCGTACTGGGAGGCGGAGGTCGCGCCCCAGATCGGCGGTTCGATCCGATACGGCGGCCACCTCTCCGGCGCCGCGCTGGCGCGCGAGATCGGCCGCGCCTCGGTCTTCCTGTTCACGCCCTGCTGGGACGAACCCTTCGGCCTCGTGGCGGTGGAGGCCATGGCCTGTGGCGTGCCGGTCGCGGGCTTCGCCATGGGCGCGGCCGAGGAGGTCGTCGGCGAGGCCGGCCGCCTCGCGCCCGTGAACGACGTGGCCGCGCTCGCCCGCGCGATCGGCGAGGCACGCGCCATTCCCCGCACCGTCCCGCATGGACGGGTCTCGCGACTGTTCACCCGCGATCTCTGGCTGGAACGCTGCGAAGCCGTGTACGCGCTGGCGCGGACGGAGCATGCCGCCCGGAACTGACCTCGTCCACTGCCATCCGGCTCCGATGCTCACGCGACCGTGAACATAGCATCGCCTCAATCCCAAGCCCAAGAGACTTCGATGGTCCTGCGCGGGCGGCCACCGATCGACCGGATCATGCCGGCGCGGTCGTCTGTTCGGCGGCGACCTGGATTGAATCTCAGGCGGTGGTGATGCTGCTCATCTGGTCCGGCTGGGGCATTTTGGTCCTGCCCGTGGTTTTCGGCACCGCCCTTCTCGTCGGCGCCTCGGGCGGGCTGGCGCTGCGCGCGCTCGGCCATCCGGAGCTGACGTTCCTCGCCGTCAGCCTCGGCCTGCTCGCCGCCGCGGCAGCCAACTGGTTGGTCGGCCGAAACCTCAACGGCACGTCGCCCCGCGAACTCCTCGATCCGGGCACCGACCAGCGCGTGCTGCTGCACAGGGTCCACAAGCTGTTCTGGATTCGGATGGAATACTGGTCCGTCCCCGTGGCGCTCGCCGCCCTGGTGCCGCTCCTGGCCCTGCGCAACCTGTGAGCCGGCCGACGACGCGCGTCGCCGGCGGACCGGACGCCGTTCGGCGCGTCGCGGCTCGGCTTGCCGTCGCGATGGGAACGCCGGCGGCCGAGATGCCGGTCGCCTCGGTCGGGATCGACGGCTTCGACGCGTTCCTCGGGGCCTGCGCGCGGGGGGCGGCGAGCCCCGGCGTGCCGGAATGCCCAAAGCTCCTCCAGAGATAAGGACCGATCAGCGTGGCCAACGGCACCCGCGTATCCGAGCGTTGGTTCAACGCCGCCCTGTGGCTCGTCGCCCTGCTGTTTGCGGGCTTCCTGATCGGCCTGGGCTCGCTCGTGGTCGGCTACCTGCCGCAGGTCGAGCACCGCTACACCGTGGATCAGTTCCTCAACCCGGAGCCGGCGCGCGCCTCGGCCGCCGCCCTCAAGCAGATCCGGCGCGAGCAGGACGACGCGCGGCGGCAGGCGGAGGCGGCGCAACTAGCCCTCGACGCCGCCCGCTCGGCGACCGAGTCGGCGCGCGAGACCTTCGCGAACTGGCTGAAGACCCGCAACGCCACCCAGCGCGTCGACCAGGATCCGGGGCTCGTCGCCCGCACCGAGGGGCTGGATCAGCTCAAGGCGGCCGAGCGCGCCGTCGAGGAGCGGCTCGAAGGCCTGAACCGCACGGCCTTCGAGCTCGGCGAGCGGGAGGCGGCGCTCTCGGCCGCCGACGACGCCCTGCAGGCCGAGGCGCAGGCCAGGCTCGTTTCGGCCGAGCGCGGTCAGGAACTGCGGGTGTTCGGCTATCGGCTCGCCCTCACGCTGCCTCTCCTGATCCTCGCCGGTTGGCTTCTGTTGAAGCGCCGGCGCACGCGCAACTGGCCGTTCGTCTGGGGATTCGCCTTCGCCGCGGCCTTCGCGTTCTTCGTCGAGCTGGTGCCCTACCTGCCGAGCTACGGCGGCTACGTGCAGTACGGCGTCGGCGCGGTCCTGACGCTCGTGGGCGGCCGCGCCGCGATCAACGCGCTGCACGCCTACCGCGAGCGGCAAGCCCTGGTGGAAGCGCGGCCGGATGCCGAGCGCCGCACCGAGATCGCCACCGACGAAGCGCTCGCGCGCCTCGCCCGGAAAGTCTGTCCCGGCTGCGAGCGCGGGATCGCCCTCGACGATCCCGCCACGAACTTCTGCCCGCATTGCGGGCTTGGGGTGTTCGAGCGCTGCTCGGCCTGTTCCCAGCGCAAGAGCACGTTCGAGCGGTTCTGCCGCGGATGCGGCGAGCGCCGGATGGTCACCGCGGCCGTGACCGGGTAGCTGACGCGCAGAGAACGCCGCATGTCGACCGCTTCACACACAGGGTACCCGATGAGTCGCCCGCGCCGCGTCGGTCTGCCTTGGTACGGCCCCGAGCACTACGACGCGCTCCGTCACGGCCTCGTCGATGGCGCCAAGCTGCCGGCGTCGTACGAGGCGTGGCGCATCCCCGCCGAGCAGGTCGAGCGTGAGGTGCAGCGCAGCGGCGTCGACGTCGTTCGCGTGCCGATCGAGCTGGGCGCGTTCACCGACTGGTGCGTGCGCACGGGGTCGGCGAGCGACGGCGCGGCACGCGCCCGGTACGCGGCCGAGCGCCTCGAGGAAATCGCCGCAGGGGGCTAGCGGGCCGTCCCTCGGGACGATCTGGTCGGTCCGGGGGCCTTGGGCCGCCGGGTGCCGGAGCCTCACGTATGATGCGGATCGGCGTTCCGGTTTTCGCCTCGGTTCTTCCGTTCCGCCTTCAATTCCCGCTCGGCCAGAACCCAGAACCGCATTTCCTGGCCTTCGGGGCGGTGATTGCGGTCCCAGAGGTCGTAGGCCCGCTGCCGGATCTGCTCGATCGGGATCGGTGCGTCGTCGTCGTCCATGCGTTCACTGATCTTCGTTGGGCCTGATCTGCATCCCTGCGCGATCGGAGGATCGCGCCGCGGCGTTTCGGACTTGCGGTGGCGTCGGGTCCGGCTCGAACCGAGCGATGAAGCGTAGCTGATCCCATAGATCGATACCGTGACCATCCACCAGGGCCTGGGCCTGCGCCTTGGCGTCGTCGTCGCCCGCCGCGGCGATCACGGCCTGCAGGACCATCCGGCCGTCCGCGCCGAACATCATCGCCCGGTAGCACGGCACGCCCTCCGGTTCTGCCGACGGCGGCCCGCTCATCGGCCCGGCCCCGGTCCCGTGATCGATGGGCGCGCCCGGGCGATCGGGGCGCGTCCACCGTCGATGCGCCGACCCGCGCCATCCGCACGAACGTCGTTGTCGGGACCCGCCATGGGATTTGCCGCGCTGGAAACGGCGGGAGCACGAGCGTCTCGCAGGCGCTGACGGCCGGGATTCTGGTCAGCGATGGTCTAGAACTGCACCTTCGGAGGGGATTCGCACTAACATAGGATAGCTTGTGGATCGGTGCGGTGCGTTCCCCCAAGAGCGGTGCCGATCTTCTGGCGGCTTTCCTCTCCGTGCCCACGTCGAGGCCGAGATGCCCTAACGCTGCGGCTAGTTCGACGCCCTGCCACGCGACCGCGCCACCGTGGCGCGGGCTCGACGGCGGTCGGTGCGAGCGGCGGCACGCCGCACGCTTGAGCTGTGAATAGCTGCCTTTCGGATGGGACCGGTCCGGACCGAACCGCGTTGCCGGAGTCCCAAGGGTTGCGGACGGAGTGCGGAATGGCCGAGCGTCGACGGAAGGTGGCAGAGCCGGCACCTGCGCAGCTGGACGACGCCCCCCTCGTTCCGATTGGGGCGCTCGCGGTTTCGCTCCTGGACATTGCTGCGCAGGTCGGATCGAGCCGGTCGAACGCGTCGAAGCCGGTCGTGCACGTCGCGCGCGACGCGCGTCGTCTCGACGACCTCGCCCGCGTCCTGCGCGCGCTCGCTCCGAACGCCGAGATCCTCGTCTACCCCGAATGGGACTGCCTGCCGTTCGACCACGCGTCGCCGTCCCGGGCGACGATGGGAGCGCGCGCCGCGGTGCTCCGCCGGCTGAGCGGTAAGGGAGCGCCGCCGGACTTCGTCATGACCACGGGGCCGGCGCTCGCCCAGCGCGTCCCGCCACGAGCGACCTGGGACGACGCGCACGTGCCCCTCGCGATCGGCGACCGGATCGATCCGGAGCGGATCACCGCCGCCCTGGTCCGTCTCGGCTACGTCGTGGACGAGCGCGTCGACGAGCCGGGCGAGGTCGCCGTGCGCGGCCGCACCATCGAGGTGTTCCCGGCCGACGCGGCCAGGCCGTCCCGCATCGAGCACGCGGACGGCCGCGTCACGGCGATCCGGGTCTACGATCCGATCACCCAGCGATCGGTCGGAGATGTCGACCGCCTCGTGATCGATCCGGCCACCGAAATCGTCCTCGCCGCGGGTTCGGAAGAGCGGCTGCGCCCCTTCACCGGCCAGGAGCACGCCCTCGCCCGATTCTACCCACGCCTGGTGACGCCCCTCGACTATCTTCCCGATGCCGGCCTCGTGGTCGAGGAGGGAGCGTCCGCGCGGATGGCCGCCTTCTTCGAACAGATCGACGAGGCGCGCGCGATGAAGCGCGCCGGGCGGAACGGCCGGAGCGACGTGGGGCGCGGAGACGACCTGTATCTGTCGCTCTCGGACTGGACGAAGGCGGTCGAGGCGCGGACGCTCTCCGCGGCGACCCGGGACGCGGCCAAGGACATCGCCCTGCCGAGCCTGGCGGGGGCCACGCGTCCGACGGCTGCCTTCGCCAAGGTTCTCCGCGCGGAGTTGAAGGCCGGGCGGCGGATCGTCCTGGCCGGCCCGACGCTTCCGCTGCGCCGGCTCGTGCGCGAAGCATCCGCGGTGGCCGACCGCGCGGTTCGCCTGATCGACGGTTGGGCGGAGGTGGCCTCGGCCAAACCGGGGGAGGTCCTCGCCCTGCAGGCGCCCCTCGGGGCGGGTTTCCACGCCGACGGCGCCACCGTGATCGCGGCGGCCGACCTCTACGGCCCGGACGCCGCGCCGGTCGGTCCCGCAGGCCACGTCCTGCCGCTGTGCGAGGTCGATCTGCGCCCCGGCGACGTCGCGGTCGACCGCGACCGCGGCCTGTGCGTCTTCGAGGGCTTGGAGCAGGTCGCTGCGGTCGGCGACAGGCCGGCGACGGAAGCCCTGCGCCTGCGGTTCGCCGACGACGCCGTCCTGATGGTGCCCGTCGCCCAGGCCGACCGGATCTGGCGCTACGGCTCCGAGCCGAGCGCCGTCACCCTGGACAAGCTCGACGGTGGCACATGGGCCCGCCGCCGCCTGGAGGCCGAGGCGACGATGGCGCGGACCGCCCGCCACATGCTGGAGACGGCCCGCGAACGTCGCGAGGCGGGCGTCCCGGCGATCCGGCCTCCGGCTCGGGAGATGGAGCGCTTCGCGGCCGGTTTCGGCTTTCCGCCGACGCACGACCAGGCCGCGGCCTTCGAGGCCGTGTCGACGGATCTCGCTTCCGGAGTGCCGATGGACCGGCTCGTCTGCGGCGACGTCGGCTTCGGCAAGACCGAGGTGGCCCTGCGCGCGCTGGCGGCAGCGGTGTTCGCCGGGCGGCAGGCGGTGCTCATCGCGCCGACCACGGTGCTCGCGCGCCAGCACGCCGAGACGCTGCGCCGACGCTTCGGCCGCTTCGGCATCGCGGTGGCGCAACTCTCCCGCCTGGTATCCCCGGCCGAGGCCAGGCGCGTGAAGGCGGGCCTCGCCGACGGCACGGTGCGGCTGGCCGTCGGCACCCACGCCCTGGCCGGGCGCGGCGTCGCCTTCGCCGATCTCGGCCTCACGGTGATCGACGAGGAACAGCGCTTCGGCGTGAAGACCAAGGCGGACCTGCGTCGTCTCGCAGGCGGCGGCCACGTGCTGACGCTCACCGCGACGCCGATCCCGCGCACGCTGCAATCCGCCCTCGTCGGCCTTCAGAGCCTCAGCATCCTGGCGACGCCGCCGGCGCTGCGTCAGCCGGTCCGCACGATCGTCGCCGCGTTCAATCCCGATACCCTGCAGGACGCGCTCGTTCGCGAGCACCGGCGCGGCGGACAGAGCTTCGTGGTCTGTCCTCGCGTCGAGGATATCGGGCCGATGGCCGAGCGCCTGCGCGCCCTCGTTCCCGACCTCGAGGTCGTCGTCGCGCATGGCGGCCTGAAACCGTCGGAGATGGACGAGGCGATGGTGCGCTTCGCCGACGGCGACGGGGACGTGCTCCTCGCCACCGCGATCATCGAGAGCGGGCTCGACGTGCCGCGCGCCAACACGATGCTGGTCTGGGAGGCGGCCAAGTTCGGGCTGGCGCAGCTTCACCAGCTGCGCGGCCGGGTTGGGCGCGGCCAGCGCCGCGGCGTCGTCCACCTGCTCTTTGATCCCGATGCCCCCCCGAGCCCGGCCGCCGAGCAGCGCATGCGGGCGCTGGAGGCGATGGACCGTCTCGGCGCAGGCTTCGCGATCAGCGCCCGCGACCTCGACCTGCGCGGCGCGGGCGATCTCGTGGGCGAGGATCAGGCCGGCCACGCCAAGCTCGTCGGCCTCGGTCTCTACCGGCATCTTCTCGAGCTCGCACTCCGCCTCGCCAAGGGCGAGGAGGCCGAGGATTGGTGCCCCGAGATCGAGATCGGGCTTCCCGGCGGCATCCCGGGCGATTACGTGCCCGAGCCCGAGATCAGGCTCAGCCTCTACACCCGCCTGCTGCGCCTCCGGGACATCGAAGCGATCGAGGCGCTTTCGAGCGAGGTCGAGGATCGCTTCGGTGCTCCGCCGGAACCCGTCTCGGCGCTGTTCGCCCTCGGGCGCCTGCGTGCGGCCTGCCGTGCGCTCGGCGTCGCCCGGTTGAGCGGCGGCCCGCAGGGTATCGCAGCCGACCTCAGGCCCGGCATCAAGGCCGGGCCGATGCCGGCCGAGGACGACCTCGTCGTCCGAGAGGGACGCGTCGTCCTGCGCCGCTCCGTCACCGAGCCGACGGAACGCGCCACCCTGGCCATGGATCTCCTCGACCGGCTGCGGGCGGCCCAGGAGCGAAACGGCCAGCGGTGACATCGCCGGGCTGCATCGGATCGCGGGACGCCGACTTCGTCTCGCGGGCCGATGACGTTCGCCACCGGCTCGCACGCGATCGGTGCTACCGTGCCGGCGTTCGCGGACTCTCGCCGTCGGACGCCACTCGTTCAGGAATCGATTCGATGCGTCACCCCCTGGCCTCGGCCGCACTTCTCGTCCTCCTCGGCACGGCCGCGCAGGCGCAGGGTCTGCAACAGGGGGCACGGGAGGGCTCGCGGCGCGGCGAGGAGATGGCCGGCCCACTCGGAGCCGTCGTCGGCGGCGCGATCGGTGCGGCCGTCGGCACCGCCAACGGCATCCTCGGGATCGACCGCCGCGAACGCTTCCGGATCTACACCCACGCCGAGCGACGGCCGTCGTTCGCTTACGGCGGCCCGGTTCGGGTCGGGACCGTGCTGCCGGAGGATGGCATCGTCTACTACGACGTTCCTCGCGAGTTCGAGCTCGTGGGCTTCAACTACACCATCGTCAACGACCATCCGGTGCTGGTCGAGCCGGGAACCCGTCGCATCGTCGAGGTGATCGATTGAAAACCGCTCCGCGATCGGGGCGAATCCCGGGGATGGCGCGCCGCGACGGATCGTGTGATGCGACGATCGCGGGCGCTGTTCCCGCGCAGAATCAGATGAGAGCCATGCAGGTGGCCGAGCGGCCGCTCGATCTCAGGCTGCGTGGTGAAGCGCGTCGACGACCTGGGCTGCCTTATAGGGTTTCGGCACGAACAGGCCGTGGTCCGGCACCTCCGTGTCGGCGAGCCGGTGCCGCCCCGAGGTCAGGACGAGCCGGATGTCCGGCCAAGCCGCGGACACGCGTCCGGCCAGTGTGACGCCGCACATCGTCCCCGGCATGTCGACGTCGGTGAAGATCGCCGCGATGTCCGAGCGCTCGTGCAGGATGAACCAGGCCTCGTCCGCTTGACGGGCCTCGATCACCGCGAAGCCGGCATCCTCCAGCATCTCGACCGCGTACATGCGCACGAGGTCGTCGTCCTCGACGACGAGAACGAAGGAGTGGTCGAGGTCGCGCTTCACCGGCATGGTTGTCCAACAGAAGTCGACGTCTTTGGTTGCCGGCTTCGTTCGCATTGGCCGCATGGTCGCGTGAAGGCAGAAGCAGCTTCGCGAATCAGGAATATCGTCGCTGCACTTGGAATTCGAAGCCTGCTTTCGACATCACCAATCGGAAAAGCTCAATCCCTGTGGTTCGTTGATCTCGCCCAACAGGGAAAGGGCGATGCACCGGCTGCGATACCGATGACGGCCGATGTCCTAGAATTCGCCAGCGGTCGAGCAAGCGGCACGCGAAGCCCGCCGACCGACCCGAAGGCTGGTACCCGCCACATGAGAGCGGCAACGGTCGGTGATGCGAAACACCGGCGGCTGCGTCGGGCGACCGGATCACGCCGTTTCGGCGGGTGCGCCAAATCTACAGAGGCTCCGGCATTACGTTCGTATGTTCCTGATCGCGAGGTCCTTAGCCGACCGAAAATCTTCCCCGACCAAGCGTACCCAGCACCGTCCGTCCTGCCGAGCCGATCGTCGGTCGAGACGGGCTCGGCACCAAGCGCGCCGACACACATCCCGCCGGTCAGCGCAGCAACATCAGTGCGCCGCCGATCACCACGGGGATGGCGACGATCGCGCTGTAGAACACCGGCATGACCCAGGATCGTTCGCCGTGCACGTCGGCCGCCGCCCGAACCTGCTCGGATGCCGCCTCGGTCTCGCGGGCCAGCTTGATCCGCTGCGGGGTCGGGGGCGTATCCCCGGCCTCGTCGCAGGTTCCCAGCGGCGCCGCCCCGACATCGCCGTGGCTCGCCTTGTCGCCCGTCCGGCCGCTGTCGATGTCGGCCTTCAGCTGCGCCGAGGTCGGATTCTCGCTGTCCGGCGCCTCGCCGAAATCGAGGTTGCCCGGGGCGGGTGGCGTTTCGGAACGAAGGGTCATTGCGGGTTTTCCCACCTGGACGTCGGCACCGGGAACGCCCGGATCCGAGTGCGGTTCAGTTGGCGTTTCGCTTCGCGGGCTGCGGGTAGGCCGGATTTCCGGCCGGCACGGCGCCGGTGTTCGCGGACGACGTGCCACCGTCCTTGCCGGTCGTCGATCCCGTGACCTCCGCCCGCGAGGCCGCCTGGCTCTGGCTGGCATAATCGGGCGGCGCGCTGGCTCCCTGCCACACCATGAGGCCGACCAGGGCCGCGATCATCAGCCCGACGCTGGCCACCAGCACGTAGAGTGCGGGCTTGCCGCGCTTGCCCTGTCGACCGGACTGCCCGGAGAGTTGTTCTGCCACCGTGAAACCTCGCTCGTCCGATCTTGCCGGACATCGAGCAAGTAACTTGCGGCTCGCGCGATAGGTCCGCCCCTGTGGCGCTATCGACCGTCGATCCGGCACGACGGGCAAACCTCGCGCCGGGTCTCTGCAACATTCGCCGCGACGGTTCGGATCGACGTCATCGTGGCGCGGCCCTTTGGCAGCTCTCGGTTCCATGGATGTTTCCGGCCCTACTTCGAGTGATCTCGAAGAGGAAATCATCGTGTCCCAATCCGATCTCGATCCGGCCCGCGTGCTGATCGCCTTCTATTCCCGCTCCGGTTCGGTCGAAGCGCTGGCCCTGGCCGCAGCCGACGCGGCGCGTGCGGCCGGCGCCGAGGTGCGGCTGCGCCGGGCCCGCGAGGTCGTCGACGCCGATGCGATGGCGAAGGTCGACGGCTGGGCCGAGAACGCCGCGCGACAGAACGCGCTCTATCCGGAGCCGACCCATGAGGATGCGGAGTGGGCGGACGCGATCCTGTTCGGCACGCCGTGCTACTTCGGCGCGATGGCCACGGAGCTGAAGGCCTTTCTCGATCGGCTCGGCCCGCAATGGAAGCGCGGCGCGCTGTCGGGCAAGGTCGGTGGCGCCTTCGCCGTCGCCTCGTGGCCGCATGGCGGATCCGAGGTGGTGACGTTGTCGCTCTACGCGCCGATGGCCCATCTCGGCATGGTCATCCTCCCGCCGGGCTACACCGACGAGGCGATGCTCGAGGCCGGCTCCCCTTACGGCGCGTCGGCCATCGTCGGAGCCGAGAACGCCGATCCGCGGCCGGAGGATCTCGATGCCATCCGTCATCAGAGCCGCCGTACGGTGGCGATCGCCCAGGCCCTGATCGCCGCCGACGAGATGCCGTGCCGCCGAAAGTGATCCCCGGCACGGTGCCGCGAGGTTCTGCCGCACCGACGAAGCGTGTGGTGCGGCGTTGCCCGCGGCGAACGTGAAGGAGCTGGCATGGCCGACAAGGCAGACGTGACGACGTACATCCTGAAGCAGGCGCTGGCGGCCAAGGTCGGCGACCACGTCGAGATCGCGGTTGAGGCTGAGGACGGGACGCGGTTCAAGATCCGCTCG
>NZ_JAKSYR010000068.1:0-829 GCF_022829705.1 Methylobacterium sp. E-025 | reverse complement strand
ACCACTCGCCGGCAGCATCGCCGCGCCAACCTGCGCTACGAAACCGACTTGACGGATGGCGAGTGGGCCGTGATCGCGCCGCTGATGCCGGAGCCGGCCTCGTGCGGTCGTCCGCCTGTTTGGACGATGCGAAAAATCCTGAACGCCATCCTCTACGTGCTGCGCGGCGGCATCGCGTGGCGGATGATCCCGAAGGACCTGCCTCCGCGCAGCACGACGTTTGGCTACTTTGCGCGCTGGCGCGACGACGGCCTGTTCGGCCGGATCAACCATCACCTCGTCATGGCGGATCGCGAGCGGGTCGGTCGAAGGGCCTCGCCCACCGCCACAGTGCTTGATAGCCAGAGCGTGAAGACCACCGAGAGCGGAGGGCCGCGCGGCTACAACGCCGGAAAGAAGATCAAGGGCCGTACAAGGGCCGTAAGCGTTAGGCCCTGGTCGACACGGACGGACGCGCTCTCGTCCTCGACCCACAGCCCGCCGACGTGCAGGATCGCGATGGGGCCGGACCGGTGCTGCGCCTGTCGCGGCGGACCTTCCCGTTCATCGCCAAGGCCTTCGCCGATGCAGGCTATGCCGGCGACAGGCCCGCGACCGCAACGATCATCACCGTCGACATCGTGCGCAAACCCAAGGATCAGGTCGGCTTTGCCGTGCGCCCGCGCAGATGGGTGGTCGAACGCTTCTTTGGCTAGATCAGCCGCAACCGCCGCCTTTGGAAAGACCCGGAGGCGACCCTCGCCTCAGCCCAGGCCTTCCTCTACGCCGCCGCCGTCATGATCCTCGTTCGAAGGCTCGGCCGAGCATCATGACTTACCAGACGGACTCT
>NZ_JAKSYR010000065.1:0-858 GCF_022829705.1 Methylobacterium sp. E-025 | reverse complement strand
TACTTCGGTATCAACGCCGGCTACGGCTTCGATGCCAGCGATCGCCGCGGCGCCACCGTCGTCGGCGTCTCGCCCGGCAACGCGATCTTCGCCGGCCCGGCCGGCGGCAACACCGGCGGCGTGCTTGCCTTCGGCGGCAGCCGCGGCAACGACGGCTTCACCGGCGGTGGCCAGGTCGGCTACAACTACCAGTTCACCCCGGGCTCGGGCGTCGTGATCGGCATCGAGGCCGACGCGCAGTACGTCGACTTCGGCCAGAACCGCAACCGCTTCTCGTCGGCCACCGTCGCTGGCGGCGGCATCCTGCCCGGCAACCTGATCTACAACCCGTCGGGCCTCTCCAGCCTCGACTACTTCGGCACCGTGCGCGGTCGCCTCGGCTACGCCTTCGACCGCACCCTCGTGTACGGCACCGGCGGCTTCGCCTACGGCAGCGGCGGCGGCCGTGACTTCGGTTCGGGCGTGTCCCGCAACGACTTCCAGACCGGCTGGGCCGCCGGCGCCGGCGTCGAGTACGCCCTGCCGACCGACTCGTTCCTGAACTTCTTCCGCTCCTCGGCCGTGACGCTGAAGGTCGAAGGCCTGTACGTGAACCTCGACCAGGGCGGCCGCAACAACGGCGCCTTCGCCTCCAACTCGACCGGCACCGTGACCCTGACCTCGCCGGGCGTGACCGTCGTGCAGAGCGGCCTGAACCGCAACAACAGCACCGAGTTCGCTGTCGTGCGCGCCGGCCTGAACTACAAGTTCGGCTCGTACTAGGACCTGCCGGATCCGCCGCGGCTCGCCCAGAGCCGCGGTTCGACCCGACCCGAGAAGCCCGGCCGAAAGGCCGGGCTTTTTTCGTCGTCGGATCGC
>NZ_JAKSYR010000063.1:0-2306 GCF_022829705.1 Methylobacterium sp. E-025 | reverse complement strand
CGAGAGGCGGCCAGAGCTGTAAAACACTGTTCCCTTGAGGTGGTCCTCCACGGCGCGCAACTCGCCCGCGATCTCGTCCAGGGCATGCCCCCACGACACGGGCACATATTTGTCTGAGTCCGCGTCGTAGCGCAGCGGGTGGGTCAGGCGTCCGGTTTGCTCCAGCTGGAACTCGTCCCAGCCGAGCAGTTCGGTGACGGTGTGCTTAGCGAAGAAGGCCGGGGTGCAGCGGTGGGCCGTGAGCTCCCAGGCCACGGCCTTCACACCGTTCTCGCAGAACTCGAATGGGAGCGGGCTCGCCGGCTTGATCCAAGCGCAGCTGTTGCACTGGTAGCCGTCGACCTTGTTGTGACGGGTCAGAGCAACCGGAACGCTCGCCAGCACGCCCTCGCGCCTCAGAATGTTGCCAACTGAAAGGGCCGAACCCCACCCGCCGGAGGGACGACGGTAGGGTTTGAACGTGGGCTTTGACAACAAATGCACTCCAAAGGTGATTCCTTGAGGAAACACCCGCTATCGACGAGCGTTTCATATCATCACGTTTGGATGCAAATATTTATTTGCATCTATCATTTGATGTAAAACGAGGTCAATATGGTCGTCGGACGCGATTATATGCTCAAGAAAGGCGCTGGGCCATCTGCGCCCAAGCTTTTTCTTGATACGCGGGTTATCCCACTGGCGGTCAATCTAGCTGGAGCACTAGAGGTGGCCTTGAACCGCGCATCGACACGTACGGGCATCCGGCCTTCGTTGATCTGCACCGGCGTCGCAGCTCTCGGTGTCCTCGCGGTGCTTCGGCTGCGGCGAGGTTCGGGAGACGTGGGGACCCGGAGGGCCTGACCCAGTTGTGGCAATGGTTTGGCGGATGACAGCTTTGCCCAATCGACAAACAAAAACGGCGTTGCCGCTCTTGGGTTGCGAGCTGACACAACTCAGCGTCATCGCGTCAGGGGGATCATTGGCGCATAAGGCAGTATCACAGGCTTTGGTCATGGTTGCCGGTGCCTGAGAGTAGTGAGCAATATCGCCCTTATGCGCGAAGTACGTTTTCGTAAGAAAGCAGTCGTTTAGCTATCCTCATGGCAGAAGATGAACAACTCGTCCGTATGGTCACCGCCGACACGCTGGTGGATATCGGTTATCAGACCACTACCAAGTGGAACAGAAGATCAACGGTCCGATTGTGGCGCACGTTTCGAGGAGGCGCCAAATGCGAAGGCTACCTGGACCGACTACCTTCGCCTCGGACATGCACTGGTCAGCTATCCGCATAGCTACGGCCACCTCGGGATCTCCACCTTGCACCAGGATACAGGCCTCAACCTCGCCGTAGCTGGGACATGCGCTTGAGCAAGCCCATCCGACTTGGCTCGATGGAACGTCGCGACCCTTCGGCGGGCCTCCTCGACGTCGATTGCGCATAGGACCACTGCGAAGTCGTCACCTCTGATGCGGCTGAGGCAATCCTTAAGCCGTACCGTCGGTTGCTCTCGCCGCGACGATTGCGAAACGTCCGCGTGGAGTTCCCGACGAAAAACGCCCCCGATCGTCAGGTCAAATGCAGTCGCGCACCCATCGCGTGGGACATGAAGAAGCGCAGCATCTCCCGGCTCGCATCGGGGCCCTGGGGATCGGTGTGTGACCCGGATGGGTGGCCTCCGGCCCAGGCATGGCCGGCACCGTGCAGGAGCCATTGCTCCGATGACCAGGCTCCATAGGTCTCTGCCAGGACGGTCCGCGTGAACGACCTCCCGTCTGCGGAACGCCCCTCGGTGGTGGTGCCAGTTAGTTCCGTCCCCGGTCGCGATTGCGCTATGGCCTGGTCCCCGTTGATCGATGCGACGGTCCTGTCGCGGTCCCCATGGAACACGATGGTCGGGACCGGATGCGCTGTCCGCAACGGTTGACGCACGGCGCCCCGGGGCATCGTCGAGAGGTCTGCCGCCATCGACCCGGCGGCCCCGCTGGCGAGACCGGAATGGATGCCGACGGCGGCATAGATGTCCGGGTAGGCCTGGGCCATCACCGCGGCCGCTGCCCCGCCCGAGGACAGGCCCGCGACGTAGACCCTTGCCGGGTCCACGTCGAGGTCCTCCATGATCCGTCGGGTCAGCCCGGCGACGATGGACGGCTCGCCCCTCCCGCGGTGCTGGTCGCTGTCTCTGAACCAGTTCCAGCTCTTGAGCATGTTGGCCGACCGGGGCTGATCGGGATAGGCCACGATGACGCCCTGCTCCTCGGCCAGCCGGTCCATCCGGGTTCCGATGGCGAAGTCGCGCGCGGTCTGCGAGCAGCCGTGGAGC